>CALJIF010000049.1 GCA_937974275.1 uncultured Flavobacteriales bacterium | reverse complement strand
AAACAATCAGAAAAGCAATGCCGCCAATTAGAAAAAGTTTACTCTTTTTCTTCTCTTCATGTACGGCAGGAATTTCAGCGGTTGTTTCAAACGGATCTTTCTCCGGTGTATTGATGATTGTTGTTTTACCGGACATGTCGCCGGTATTCACCAAATCGGCAGGATTCATGTCAACGAACACACTTGCAGTAAATGGACTTGATGTAATTTCAATCAACTGTACCGTAATGTTATCATGTCCTCCCGCTGCTTTCGCTGCATTGATTAAAGTTGTGGCTTGTTGTTCCAGCGAACCTTCGCGCAGAATTTTTTTCATCGATGCATCGTTCACCAATCCGCACAAACCATCGGAACACATCATGAACACATCGCCAACTTTGGGCTGTATGGGATGTTCGTTTACGGTAGGTTCAACATTCGGACGAATGCCTAATGCTTTTAATAACTCATTTTTTCGCGGATGATTTTCTGCTTCCGAATCAGGAATAATGCCCTGATCAACCAACGACTGCACGAATGAATGATCTTTTGTGATGCGATGCAAACCTCCATCGGTCAACAAATAGATACGACTATCGCCTACATGCCCGATGTGCACGTGATCGCCGTTAACGACTAATACCGTACACGTTGTTCCCATTCCTTTCAGGTTGGGATCCATTTGTGCTGTGGCATAAATCTGTTCGTTCGCAAATTGAATAGCGGAAGAAATACCGGATGGAATATCCGTCAAATCCTGACTATCCATAAATTCAAGAATACTCTTGACCGCAATGGAAGATGCAGTTGCACCACCTACGTGTCCGCCCATGCCATCGCACACCACGAATACGTATCCATTTCGCGTTTGTCCGGATCCCATGGAATCTTCGTTGGCTTTGCGTACCAGGCCAACGTCTGTAAGACCGAATTCTTTAAGTTTTTCGCTCATGCAAATTATAGATGGAAGGTGAATGCAACATCACCCAGTAAAACATGATCCGCATCATTGAGCGGATGCGTTCCGCTGATTTTTGTTCCGTTAACCTGTACACCATTGGAGCTGTTCAGATCGCGTACATAATACTTTCCGCTGTCATAAGTTACAACGGCATGCTTGCGTGAAACCGTATTGTGAGCAAAAACAATATCTGCACCGGCTTCACGACCAATGATAATTTCAGGCTTGTTGATTTCCAATACACCGCCAAATTCTTTCGCAGTTACAATTCGTGCAAATGAGCCACGGGAGCGCATTTCATGAATAAGTTGTTTTTCACGTTCCTGCTCACGTTTACGACGCTCTTCTTCCTGCAGCTTTCTTTTTTCCTCCTCGGTCTGTCGCACGATATTTTCAAGATGCTTATCCTGAGCAGCAATTTTTTCTTCTGCCTGACGTTGCTTTTCCTGCATGCTTTTCAAATTCTTCTGACGCAATGCTTCTTCCGCCGCAATGCGCTGTACACGGGCTTTATTCCATTTAAAACCGACAAAAACTAAGCCTATAAATGCAACACCCAATAGAATGAACAAGAGTTTATTTTCTTCGAAACGATCTGCAAATGTTGGAGGTGGTGCAGTGTATGAAAACAGAATCGATTGTCCGTTTTTGGTTTTTAAAACAGCACTGTGATTTTTTCCATCGCGTGAAGAAACGGCAGTATAAGAAATCGTGTACTCAGATCCTGCCAATCGTTGAGGAGCGTTTTTAATAAACTTGATCAACTGCTGAACAACATTTTCTGCGTTGCTTCCGTCTGTCCACATCGTTTCTCCGAACGAAGCATCCACCACATCTTTAATGGTGTATTTATCTTTCATACCGATGTCATAACGCAACGAGTAGATCGGAATGTTTAAAGCAACAGCCTTATCACTCACGGATCCTGCAGTCTGGCGCGTATCGAAGATGTTGTAATATTCATCCGACAACAACAGAATAATTTTCTTCTTGTCTGTTTTATATTTTTCGAAATACGATAGCGCTTCATGTAAGGCCAAAAATATTTCTGAACCTTGATTCTGATTTGCTAAAGCACTTGGTGCTGTAATTGCATTTACTTTTTCTTTTACGACATCAGGTTTGTTCGCGAATTCCGGTTGTGCAGGATATAATAATTGATCATTGCGATACCAGTCAAACGTAACTACAGCCATTTCGTCTTTTGCGCCCAACATGCCGCCAACAGCATTGCTTAATACGCCTTTGAAAAATTCACGTTGCATCGCGCGTTGGGGCAGATAGTGATTTTCCATAACAACAAGTATGGAAAGTCCCCGGTCATCCGGTTTCGCGGGTTTCGAAGCAAAAGTAAACGTGCAATTTGCGCCGTCTTCAACCAAGAAGAAGTCGCTGTTGTGTGCAACGGGATTGCGATCTGTTGCAACAAGTTTAACGGACGGAAAGCCATCCGCGCTTACGGATTTTACCTGAACCTGCGCGTATAGCGGCATGCAGAAGAAAACCCACAGCACAGCTAGGCATCCGAAGAGCCGATAGCGTTCCATGCAGAACGTATTTCGCATTATTGTGCGCTTTTAAACTTAAACGTGGTATTGGCTACTTTAATCGTGTCGCCGTCGTTCAAGTCGTACGGTTTACCTACTTCTAATTCTTCGTTATTCAGGAATGTGCCGTTAGCAGCCATTTCGTCCTTGATGAAAAACTTGCCTTTCTTGCACAAAATGGTAACGTGCTTTCCGGACACGGCAACATCATTCGTGATCACAATGGAATTGCCCGGATCGCGACCGATGCTGTTATTTCCTTCATAAATGCGGAAATCCACGCCCATCGGATCAATGGTGTACGATATCAACCAGCCGGTAATCATGCGTGTTGCACGAGGATTTTCAGCAATGGTATTTCCTGTTTCGTCAATCTCTACGCCTTGAATAAAAGTGCGGTTAAGATCTTTTGCAGGTGTTGCAGGTGTGCTTGGATTGGCACCTGAAATTTGTGTTTTGTCCGGTGTAACTGTAGGGCCGTGTCCACCGAATATCTGGGTCTTCGCAGCATCGAGTCCGCCTTGAGTATTTTCAAAATTACCGCTGATCATAGTCTTGTCCATGTTGCCGCCTTCAGAGCCGGACGCAGACTTTGGACAATACGGACATTCTTCCAACGATTCTTTATAGAAGTGACCGTTGTTGCAACGCTTAAAACCTTTCATAACTGATTCTTGTTTGAGTTAGGGTTTACACACCTGTAACAGGTCAGGTGTTATGCAGGTAAATATAAGAATTCAGGGATAAAACGTTGGTTAACGGCTAATTATTATTTGCCGTTGAATTGATTCATGGTAAATGCAAGACCGATAGTTCCGAAAGCTTTAACGGCTTCAACGCATTTGTCCAATCGTTCGGGTAACAACTTTTGTTCGTCGCTACTCCATTTGCCTAATACATATTCTGCTTGCCGACCTTTCGGGAAATCGTTCCCTACGCCAAAGCGTAATCGTGCGTATTCCGCGGTTTGCAAAGTTTGTTGAATATGAGATAATCCGTTGTGCCCACCATCACTGCCTTTTGGCTTAATGCGAATGGTGCCGAATGGTAAAGCAATGTCGTCGGTGATGACGAGCAAATTTGAAACGGGAATTTTTTCTGCCTGCAACCAATATTGAACCGCTTTACCGCTCAGGTTCATGTATGTGGTAGGCTTAATTAAAATAAAGGTTCGTCCTTTGAATTTGTATTCCGTAACAAATGCATGACGATCCTGCCGGAAAATAAGACTGGATGCCCTCGCAAGAGCATCCAGTACTTCAAATCCGATATTATGTCGTGTGCCGGCGTATTCATCGCCGATATTACCCAGTCCTGCGATCAGGTATTTCACGTGCTCGAATTATTTTTTAGCAGCCTTAGCTTCTTCAGCAGGGGTTGCTACGTTACGCGTAGTTTGAATAGTAACGATAGTAACGTTCTTGTTATCCAGGAACGTCAAGCCGTCGATGCTCATATCGGCAACGCGAATAGCCTGACCGATGTTCAGGTTTTCGATGTCGATCGTGATCATGTCAGGCATCTTGTCCAACATGCCGCGAACTTTAAGTTTACGCTGCTTCTTGATCAACTTACCACCGGCTTTAACACCTGCAGAGTTACCTACGAATTTTACAGGAAGGCTTAAAGTAACCGCTTTGCCCGGAAGGATTTGTAAAAAATCCACGTGAACAAATTGGTCAGTAACCGGATGCGTTTGGTAATCCTGTACGATAGCGGTGTACTTGTTGCCGTCGATGTCCAGATCAACTGTGCGTACTTCAGGGCTGTTGATCAACCCTTCCAACGCCTGATGGCCTAATTGAAAAGCCACCTGATCAGAACCACCGTACAACACACAAGGAACGTTACCGCTTCTGCGGATTTCTGCAGCATCTTTTTTCCCTACGCTCGCACGACGCGAGCCGCTCATTGCTACTGATTTCATGTTGTGATTGTTTATTGGTTATTAATTAAAAAATTACATGATAAAGTGATTGCTGATGGATTCGTAATTCACCACGCGGTGGAATACATCTGCAAACATGTTAGCTACGGAAAGCACTTTAATTTTCGGGCTTTCGCGTTTCAACGGAATCGTGTCCGTTACAATTAACTCGGTAATTCTCGATTGTTCGATGATGTCGTACGCTTTGCCGGACAATACAGGATGTGTAATCAATGCGCGCACGCTTGCAGCACCTCGATCCATCATCATATCTGCAGCTTTGCACAAAGTCCCGCCGGTGTCCACGATGTCATCTATCAACACAATATTTCTTCCTTCAATTTCTCCGATTGCAGTCATGCTATCTACCACGTTCGCTTTTGAACGCTGCTTATAACAAATCACAATCTCGCTTTTCAAATGTTTCGCATACGCGTTCGCACGTTTTGATCCGCCCATGTCAGGAGCTGCCATCGTTAAATTCGGCAATTGCAAACTTTCGATATACGGAATGAACATGGTTGATGCATACAAATGATCTACCGGAACGTTGAAGAATCCCTGTATTTGATCAGCATGCAAGTCCATCGTTACAATACGATTTACTCCTGCAGCAGCCAACATATCAGCTACCAGTTTTGAACCAATCGCAACACGCGGTTGATCTTTCCGATCCTGACGAGCAAACCCGTAATATGGAATTACTGCAATAATTTCCTTTGCTGATGCGCGTTTCGCAGCATCTACCATCAACAACAATTCAAATAAATTGTCCGTTGGAGGAAAAGTACTTTGAATTAAAAACACCGTTGATCCACGCACCGTTTCTTCTAAAGAAGTTTGAAATTCTCCATCGCTGAAACGACTTACAGTAAGTTTACCTAAAGGCTGACCATACGCAGCAGCGATTTTTTCTCCAATGTAATTGGAGGCAGTGCCGGAAAATATTTTTACTTGTGCAGACACGGTATTGTGTGTTGAAGGGCTGCAAAGGTAAGTATTTCCGCGATTTAACCGCCAAAGAATAGCTGTTTTTCGGCTAACACCGCCACAATATATCCCATCTTTCTCAAAAGGCGCGTGTAATCATATTCGCTTTGGCGAAAGGACAATAGTAGTGATCTGGTCTATTTAATTGAAAAACAGTTGTTTATAGCTTTGGGTGTTCAGTTTTGCGGAATGCGCAACAGATTCGCCGCAGCTTTGGTCCATAACTTCTTTTCGGTCAGAAAATGTAGAAGAAATTGCCCCGTCGTCGGATGAAATCGTAGGCTATCCCGGGTATTTGGAACAATAGAATTATTTATTCATGCGAGATTAACTTCGTTCGGAAATTGCTGAAACATTGCCGGCAACCGCAGTATTAGTCAAATTTGGAGCATAATGTAGGGTCAAGAAAAATTTTGATCGGTGAACTATATTTGCACTTCGTTGTTCTATAGGCGAACATCATCCTCACATGCAAGTACTCGAGAAACAAGGACGGAAGCATCCGTTAGTCAATTTGGTCAACTTTGGTTTAGGCGGAGTCACCATGTTGTTCGTCACCTTGTTGGTGTTGTTTGCGTTATCGCATCCGGAGCGCGAGTTGAGTCATCGTGAATTCCCGCGCATATTTTTCTTAAGCACTCTTATTATTATTGCCGGAAGTTATACGGTAGAGCGCGCGTACAAAGGCTTTGATGTAGACAACGGCGAACAATTGATGAATAATTTATTGCTTACAGCCGGCATCGGTGCTGCGTTTTCTGTCACACAATTTATCGGTTGGAATCAGTTATGGACATCCGGAATAACCTTGTACGAAGTGGGAGCGGGAGGCAGCACGCACACAACAGCAGCCGGTGCATTTCTGTTTGTGTTATCCGGATTGCACGTGTTGCATTTGGCGGTAGGTTTGGGTTTTCTGTTTATGGCCATGTTTAAGCTGGTGCATGTGCGTCAGGATGCGGTGAAAGCAGTAATTTATTATACCGATCCCGTAGAGCGTGTGCGCATTCGCATGTTGGCCCGTTATTGGCATTTTCTGGATGTGGTTTGGGTGATTATGTTCTTATTCTTCCTGTGGTTCTTTTTGTAACTACGTGAAAAACAGGTTATACGGCAAGCATTTTCAATTTTTTGCCGGAATTCAAAAACAATACTTATTTTCGCATCCCCGTACCGAAATGCCCAGATGGCGGAATCGGTAGACGCGCTGGTCTCAAACACCAGTGGATTCACTTCCATGCCGGTTCGACTCCGGCTCTGGGTACCAAGTCGGAATAACTGATTTTTAAATCAGGGATTCCGACTTTTTTGTTTCCCAAACTCTGTGATAACAGGGCGATTGTGAGAAGCGCAGGATCAATTTGCTTGGTTCGACACTCGTCAGTTTTTTTCGAATACGAAATTCCTTCAGGAAACATCAAATATTGCAACTGCACTTTTTCGTAGTATCCCGCAGAACCCCAATAAACACTGATGTTTCGCGCAAAATTTGTAAGATTTTTTACCGCAATTTCGAGGTTCGACACCGTCTGTGCCGAAGTTTGTAATTCTTTCTCGATTCCGGCCTTTTCCTCCTTCAATTTTACCTGAAATTTGGCGTATTGTTCGGCTGAAATTTCCTCCATTACGAAGCGTTCTTCCAAGCGATCTAGTTTCACCTGAACCTCCGAAATGCGCCTTCTTAAAATGCTTGCTTCGTTTTCCTTTTCCGCGTTCAATTTGCGGTAAATTCCCTTGAATTCATCCCCAACAAGTTGTTCCCATTGGTCGCTTGAAATAGCGAATCCTTCGAGGACATTTTTGAATCGCTCGTGCAGCTTTTTTGCGCTCACATTATTGCCACATCCCTTGGTTCGGCATTTATAATACCACAAGTTTTTCTTCTTTACTATATAGCCCGGTACACGACAACCGCAATGGTCACAGCGCAAGAAATTCTTCAGCGGAATCGCTTCGTTTTCCATTTTGCATTTGTAACCACCGGAGCGATCCTTAGTCATAATGCCATGCACCTGAAGAAATAATTCTTTAGATATAAGAGGTGGATGTGTTCCCTGAACAACTTTACCTTCTAATGCATTATGTGACATTAGCCCGCAATAAAAAGGATTGTGCAACGCATGTGATAAAGTTTGCTTTGGAATTTTCGCACCAAGCTTCGCCATGCGTTCCTGAATTTCAGTTGAGGTTACACCTTGCGCTTTCCATTCAAATGCTTTTCGTAAAATTTCCCCTTTTTTATTGATGGTCATTATGCGCTTATTATTTACGCGCACACTATCATAACCCCAAGGAGTTGCTTGAATCCATTCTCCGCGCAATAATGCTTCACGCGTTCCTGCAATACATTTTTCTCTACGCACCTGATTATCGTATTCAGAAAATATGAACTGGATGTTTTGTTGCAAACTTCCACTCGCACTTTCTGAATCGGTAGGTTGAGTTACCGCTACGATATGAATTCCTTGATTCCGGAGTTGCTCTTTTATATAAATAGCATTTGCTCCGGATCGGGAAAATCTATCAACGCTGTAAACTATGATATATGAAATCTTCTCTTTACTCTTCTTCACGAAGGAAAGCATCCTGTTGAATTCTTTACGCTCATCATTCTTCGCGCTTTCATAAGTTCCTCCAAACTCCCCCAAGATGGAAAACTTATTTTTTTCTGCGAAGTTGATGCACGCTTTTTTCTGAGTCGTAAGACTCATGTTGTTGTCTGCTTGTTCCTTTGTTGAAACGCGAGTGTAGATGACACAATTTCCAGTTCGCGCTGCTTTGATTAATTCTCCTTTCCCAAATTGATTAAAAATTTCTAATTCATTCATGTGTTCACAATTTGTTTTTCAAAGGCCACATGGAATACACATCGCATTTTTGATTTGAAATTTTTGTGCGCTGCTATTTCATGCTGCTTTTTTGGTTTCCGTTTTTTCAAGATGAAGAGGAATTACAGTTCCTTCTTCTTTTACAGGAAATTCAGCCAATGACATTTCACGCGCAATCGTGATGTAAAAAAGTCGTGCTAACTTTCTCACAGTTGTTGCGATCTGCTCCGCTAATTCATCCGGCATGTTTTCCCAACCTTTCATTTGTTTTACTTTCTCTTTTGTCGTGATGGGTTTTTCTTCCATTTTGTAAGCGGTTTTTTACCCGCGCGCCTTTGGCTTTAAGTTCATCAATTACTGTGCAATACGCACCCGTTTTCCAATGGTAAATCATTGAAATACAGCCGAAAACGGCAGATTTATTTGTAAATCAGACTTGCTTGTTTCAGAATAAAGTCACATACGAAGCCAAAATCCCCCGATTTCAGGCCAGTACAAGGCTTTTACCCTGAATACGGCACAAACCTATACTAAGGGCTTAATTTGCTTTCCAGTAAATGTTTTTTGATGCCAATCGATGCGGATTTTTGTTGGCAGTTGTCGTGAAATGTCAGATTAGAATTTCAGCGAAGCGATGGAAATGGAATATGATATGGGTGCAATATGAGTGTGATAAGTATGCAATATCATGTGATTTGATGTGATAGGATTGTGATACCTATGCAATAATTTTACGTTTTTAGAAATATGTAGAAAATCCAAACTGAAAACCTGCTGTTCTTGCAGCCGGATTACCTAATAAATCGCGTTCCCAATGATATCTGTAGTTTGCCCGAATCACCGTTTGTGGAGATGGACGGAAACTAATGCCAGGAACAATTGCAAAAATATGATCAAATATATTTCCACCTGTTTCAGTAAACCTCCCGATGTTATAATCTGCGTATTCAGTTCTGAAAGCAAGATTTATCGTGCTGTTTTCCCAACCAAACATGGTTCTTTTGAAAATGGGTTGAACGATATCAATAAATCCGCCTTGCTGTGTGTTGCCGTATTGCTGCGTGTATGTTTCAGGTACATTTATGCTTGCCCATACCCATTCCGCATTTATGTAAGTTTTAATTTTTGGAATGGTTGTATTAAAATCAATTGCGAATAAATCAACTCTTCTTCTTGAATCAAGTTCCAAACCATCTTCTTGAAATTTATTATAGACTCCTCCCATCCACGAAAAACCGATTTCGCCAATTTTACGATGGCGGAAAGCTGTTTTTGCGGTAACAAGCGGTACACCGTTAAAGGATTCTTCAAATCGTTCTGAATTTACTTTGCTTGCTGCAAGCCAGGTTTTGTTTTCAGAATTTGAAATGATTTTATCATCAAATCCATTGGTCAAATAAAGTTCGTATGCCCAAACAAGATTATTACGCGCATATTTTCCAAATAGACCGAAACCAACATTACTCCATGTTGATGGAATGATGGTTGTTGCGGATATTGGTCTACTGATAAATTCCCATTTCGGGCCATCATGGTTTTGATTGAATGATCCAATGGGATTCATTATTACACCGCCCCTCAAATTCAATAACGGATGTAATTGAATATCCATTGAAGCGAACTCAATGTTGATTTCACGACCGCCTTCTTCCAATTCAATTTCAGAAAGAAATTTAATCCTGTTTTTTATTGAGGAAGCCACAAAGATGGTAAGACGGGGCAATTGAAAGGACAATCCTTCAGTAACTCCATCAGTCTGAAAATAACTACTGTTTGCTTCAACATATCCACCCAATGAAACAGGGACTTTTCCGACTTGTAAAAATGGTCTGTTGTAAACCGCATCCATATTCATGTTTAACTTGCTGCTATCCGGTTTTATTCGATTTATCAATGAGGTGTCCGATTGTGCAGTGGCGCAAATCGTAATATTGAAGAGCAGGATCAGGTGTAATATTTTCTTCATGCTAAATGAATGTAAATGTTGTTTGTATCTGATGAAACGTTATAAGATGTGAGCATTTTGTCGGCAGGGCCTTGGATGATTTCTCCTTTATTGCTGAATTCGCTTCCGTGCGCAGGACAAGTAAGCATATCTCCGTTGACGTTCAATTCACTTCCCTGATGAGTGCAACGAAGCAAAATGGCTGAAAATTCTGAATCTGAAAAGCGATAAATCGCAATGGGGAAATCCAATTCAGATGTTTTAACTAAAATATGTCTGCGCGTTTTGGTTTTATCTTTTTTGACCTCGATAAATTCTGTTCTTGCAATCGTAAGCAGATTGTTCTTACTTGTAGTTTGAACTAATTTAGCAGTGGTACACGACCCCATGATTGTAGCAATTCCAGCAACGCCAAGACATGCAAATCCACATGTTTTCAGAAATTCTTTTCTATCCATAACTTAAAGGCTCTCTAAAAATTTAATGAGTTTTTGTTTATCGGATTCGCTTAAACCCTGATATAGATTTTTGCTATTGGCCGCTTCGCCTCCGTGCATTAAAATAGCTTGTTCAATACTTGTGGCTCGTCCGTCATGCATTAGGAAATATTGTCCTCCCTGTGAGAATTTTGCAAGACCTAATCCCCATAGTGGAGGAGTCCGCCACTCGTATGTTTTAGCAGTTCCTTCTGTATAACCGTCATCCAATCCGCTACCCATATCATGCAAAAGCAAATCGGTATATGGAAAAAATGTTTTATACGATAAAGCACTAATATCACTGGCTCCTGTTGTCCATTCGGGTGTATGACAACTTGCACATTTTGTATTGATAAAAATTTGTTTTCCTGCCATGACATCCGCATCATTTTGGTTTCTTTGAATGGGTGCTTTGAGAGTACGTAAGTAAAAAACGAGATTAAGAACAGTATTGCTCGAAACTTCGGGATCTGCAACATCATCAGGATATGGAAAAGCAAGTCCATTCATGCTCGGTTCGTATGGCGCATATTCGGTTGTAATACCCATATCCTGATTATAGGCATTTACTGTTTGATGCAATAAATCTACCGCAGCTGCTTTTTTACCAAAGCGTCCGATATATTTTCCGGAAAAGGATTGGTGAAATGATTGCGGAATGAAGTAGGATGGAGGAACAATATAATTCGGTACACCTGAAATTCCATCTCCATCCGAGTCAAAAGGATCAACGTTGGCGAGAATCTGCGCATCTGTTAATGCAGCAAGAAATCCAAGTCCTGTATTTGCAGGAGGTATAAATTTTGCTGAGGGTGCGCCAACGGGAATTACTTCAGGATTATATCCCGGCAATGCCCTATTCTGCAATTGCGGGGCTCCGTACTGCATGAATTGGTTTCCGGTTGAATCCCATTGCCCAAAACGAGTTAAAGTTGTTGAGGGATGACCTTTACCATCTCCTGCATGGCAACTTACACAGGAAGTAGCTACAAAATATGGCCCGAGACCGTTTTCCTTGGTGAAAACATCTTCATTGAAGGCGATATCACCTGCAATGAACTGAGCATTCTCTTGTTGACTTAATCCATCAACAGGGCCATCCAATATTTCATCATCAGGCGGAACAGGAGGCAAAAGCTTTTGACAAGCGGTTATACCGATTGTTAATGAGACTATTACAGACAATACTTTGGTCGTGTTATTCATGGATAATGGAATATGCGCAAATGTGATCATTCATTTGGATTAAATAATTATTAATTTTGGCATACCTAAATTATTTTTTGTGCAAAAGGAAACCATTGAAAACTACTTGAAAACCATCTACCATTTATCGAATGGGAATACCCATGTAGTAACCAACAAACAGCTTGCCTTGGCATTGAAAGTTAATCCTGCCACGATTACGGAAGCTGTAAGAAAAATGGATGCACTTCATCTTGTCAAGTATGAAAAATCGTATGGAACGCAATTGACAACGCAAGGCACGAAAAAGGCATTAGCCATTGTACGAAGACACAGGATATGGGAAACTTTTCTTGCACAAGAACTCGGTTTCGGTTGGGATGAAGTGCATGAGATTGCTGAGGAGCTTGAACATGTTTCGAGCGAAAAATTAATTCAGAAACTTTTTCAGAAATTAGGAAATCCGTTATACGATCCGCATGGAGACCCGATTCCTGATGAAAAGGGAAAATTTCATAAAATAGAATTCATCAAACTCTCGGATGCGAAGGTGGGAAGAAAGTATCATATAAATGGCGTGGCCGATCACTCCAGCGTCTTCCTGAAATTTCTCGACAAATACAAACTTAAAATCGGAGACCAAATAACTGTTTTGGAAATAGAGTCATTTGATGGTTCCATGCTCGTAAAGTGCAACGGAAATGAAATACGATTAAGCTTGCAAATGGTATTAAACCTTTTGGTAAAGTGAATCGTTACCCAAATGCGTTTTCAGAATTAATTTCAAATCTTCAGCTATCTCCATCTGTTGTAAAGGATGTACATTTGCCCCTCCAGTATTGCCAACCGGGATCTTCCCAACAAACGATTTTATTCCACCTATAAAAAGACGAGGGAGTTGTCCAATAATTTCTTTTCCGTTTTTAATGCGAAATGCAAATATAAGCATTCTCCAATGGACACGGGAATGTTGGTATGGAGAAGATTGACCAAGAATGTGGGCGCGTTCCAAATGATTCCATGCTTTCGGCCAATCTTTTTTTGATATACACACTTTTGATAATACAATTTCCTTGTTCACTTCTTTCCTTAGTGCAGCCGGAATCCCAAAATAAAATTTCATTCCTTTTTCAATTTTGATAATTCGATTTCTATTTGAACTTTTATTACAACAAGCGATTCAAGACTTAGTTGCAGTAATGTTTCCTTATTTAAATTCGGATTATGCTGAGTAATATATTCAACAAGCGATTCTTTCGTCAACATATTCAACTAAACTTCATCTTTTGTATCCTAACCGCATTCAATATCGCCAACAAAGCAACCCCCACGTCTGCAAAAACGGCTTCCCACATGGTAGCAATTCCACCGGCACCTAATGCGAGCACAACTGCTTTAACACCAAACGCAAGGATAATATTTTGCCAAACAATTTTCTTTGTCGCTTTTCCGATTTGGATGGCAGTTGAAATTTTGGAAGGATGATCGGTTTGAATTACAACATCGGCTGTTTCAATGGCTGCATCGCTTCCTAATCCTCCCATAGCAATTCCAACATCACTCAAAGCCAACACAGGTGCATCGTTTATCCCGTCACCTGTGAAAGCAATTATCCTGGACTTATCAGATTTTAGCACTTCTACCTTTTCAACTTTCCCCTGTGGGAGAAGATCTCCGAAAGCAGTTTTTATTCCTAATAAGGTTGCAACGTCATTAACCACTGCTTGTTTGTCACCCGAAAGCATAATGACTTCTATGTTCATCGAATGCAAATCATCCACAGCTTGTTTAGCATCTTCTTTCAACTCATCGGCAACAGTAATGTACCCAACATACGTTTCGTTCATTGCTACAACCACAATTGAATCAACAATTGAATCTATTTCTTTTGGATAAGCAATATTGAATTTCTTTAATAGCTTGGTGTTTCCGGCAAGCACAATTTCACCTGAAAAAATTGCTTTTAGACCATGTCCGGAAATCTCCTCTACTTGTGAAATTTTGATTTCCTTATGCGCATCGCCACCATATTCTACAATAGCTTTGGCAATGGGATGGGTGGACTGCGCTTCGATTGAGGAAACAAGTGCGATAAATTCTTCTTTAGAAAAAGTATCAGATTTTATTTCCTTCACTTTAAAAACACCTTTCGTAAGTGTTCCAGTCTTATCTACCACTACCGTATTCACCCTTGTCATCAGGTCTAAGTAATTCGAACCCTTGAATAAAATTCCATTAAGTGAAGCGGCTCCAATTCCTCCAAAATATCCGAGTGGAATAGAAATGACCAACGCGCATGGACAAGAGATTACGAGGAATATCAATGCACGATAGAGCCAGTCGGCAAATACATACTCACTCACAAAAAAATAAGGGATTGTGGTCAAGAGCGTTGCAAGCAAAACAACGATGGGTGTGTAAATTCTTGCAAATTTCCGAATGAATAATTCGGTTTGTGCTTTTCGGGCAGTTGCATTCTGAACCAAGTCAAGAATGCGGGCAATGGAACTTTCAGAAAATAGTTTTGTCACTTTAATTTCAATCACTCCACCCATGTTAATCATTCCTGCCAAAACTTTCTCTCCTTTTCGAATGGTATCGGGTTTACTTTCTCCGGTAAGTGCAGCGGTGTTGAAGCTACTTGTAGCGGAAATTAATATTCCATCCAACGGAACTTTTTCTCCTGCTTTTACCTGAATAGTTTCACCAGTAGACACGGTTTCCGGTTTTACAATAGTAAAGTTTCCATTGCGTAAAACATTGGCAGAATCCGGTCTTACATCCAGCAATGCCTTGATATTTCCTTTAGCCCGCTTAACGGCTGCTGATTGAAACAATTCTCCCACCGCGTAAAAAAGCATCACAGCAACTCCTTCCGGGAATTGACCTATGGCAAAGGCACCAAGTGTCGCTATGCTCATGAGAAAAAATTCAGAAAAAATATCTTTTTTGAGCATGGCTTTTCCTGCGTCAATAATTACAGGAATACCTACAGGTAGGTAAGAAACTACATACCAAATAAGGCGTACATAACCACTGAACCAATTCTGTTCAATGAAATTATCGATAACAATGGCTGAGATAAGCAAAATGAAACTGATTATTGCGGGAGCATAATCCTTAAGATCATCAAGTGTGATTTTGGTGGAAATCCCCTTTACCCTCAGTCGCTGTTCGGCTTCAGTATTTACCTTTTCTTCCAATGAACAGCAGGTCATCTTTCCGTGTTCATCATACGTATGTTTATGGTTTGGATCAGTATTCATCATATCCATTCAATTTGGCGGGCAAGAAGCTCCGATTATGAAAACCTTGCAACTGCAAAGAAAAGAAATCAGAGTTCTGCCCATGTTATGTTAATGTGCGTGTCCGCCTTCTTCTTCCTCGCTGTTTTTCATTTTAGCCAATAAGCTGAATGCGCCTTTGGTTACAATTTTAGTATTCAATTCAAAGCCTTCAGGTAGTTTTACCGAGACAAAACCCAATTCAGTTTCTCCGGTGGTTACTTCTACCATTTTGAAATGATGCTTTTCTTCTTCCTTTTCACCTTTTTCATGATCATGTTTTTCACCATCTTCATGTACTTCTGCCGTTTCGATGAAAATATATTTTTTGCCTTCGAAATTCACAATGGCTTCTTCAGGCACCGCAGCAACGTGTGCGCTGTCTGTCTCAACAATGGCTTTCAAATACATTCCCGGTATTAATTCGCGATCTTGTTTATCAATTTCACAATGTACCTGAACACTTCTGTCTGAACTTATTTCACGACCGATTAGATGTACGAAGGCTACGCGGTGTGTCGTTTCATTGGCGAGTGTAAAAAGAACACGTTGGTTAACTTTCAAAAGCGGAACGTCCTTTTCAAAAATGGTTAGCTCTACATGCAGTTTTTCGGTATTTACAATTTCAAATAATACATCAGTCGGATTTACAAATGCACCAATGTTCGTATTTACCTTTGTGACATAACCTGAAATGGGCGCATAGAGATTGATCGTGTTTTGAATTTCGCCCTTTTCCAAATTCGTAATGTTGATGTTAAGCATTTGCAATTTGGCTTTTAGTCCATCAACTGTTCCTTTTGTGGAATAGTAATTTGCCTTTGCTTGTTCTAAGGATTTTTTAGCATTTACGTTCTCTTTTGCAAGTTCCTGCTGACGATCATATTCTGCTTTAAGATATTCCAGTTGGCTGAAATTTTCCAAATAATCCTGCTGCAATTGAATGTAATCCTGATGTTGCATAACGGCTACCACCTGACCCTTATTAACTCTTGAGCCTTGTAGTAAATCTGTAGATTTTACAAATCCTCCCATTGGAGCTGAAATACTGACTTTACTTTGCGGTGGTACATCGAGTAATCCGCTGGCAGGAATTGTTCCGCTGATGGTGCGCATTTCTACATTGCCCAATTCAATACCTGCTACTTTGAATTGAGCATCTGTTAATTCCACCATATCTGATTCTTCATCGTGGTGTTCCTCGGTTGCATGATCTTCTTCTCCACCACCACATGAGGTGAAAAAAAGTGAGAAGGATATTAAGATCGCCAATATATATTTTGTTGTGTTCATGATTTCTATTTTTTAATTCGTTTAACGTGCGGTTAAGTATTCAATATAAACTACAGCCTGATTGTATTCACTCACCGCATTGAGGTAATTTTCTTTGATGGAAATTACCTGTTGCAGATTAAGCAAATGTTCAGCGTACCCGATTTCTCCTTTTGCATAAGATGTTTGCGATTGTTTTTCAATCAGGTTGGCATTCGGCAAAGCGACTGTAGAGTAATAGTCCAGGTTATTTTTTGCTGCGATGTAATGTTGTACCGCTTGCTCATAAAAACTCTGAAACATGATCTGCTCACTTTGGTAATTCATTTCATTGATCTCAACTTGCTTTTGTGCTACCTTACACTTATTCACCTGCGGGGCAAACCAAAGTGGAACCACTATACCGAACTGAACTCCCTGAAACCGATTTCCAGAACCTGCAAACTGGGTATTTGTTGCATCCAATGGTACTCCGTAAAGCGATTGATTGAAATAACCGATTTTGAATTCAGGAAGTGTGGATGCAGAAACTAACGACTTTTCATTTTCTGCAATCTCAATTTGTTGTTTCATATAAGCTAATTGAGGGTTTGATGAAACGGCTGCACTATCATTCATCAAATTGAAAGGCCGAATTAATGAATCTGTAGTTATGATTTCAACAGGATAGGTTACACACATTAATGCTTGTAAGTTGATGTTTAGTGCGGTTATTTCTGCCTGAACCAAGTAGAGTTTATTTTGCACTTCACTCAGTCGGGTATCAGCAGCTGTTTTTTCCAGTAAAGTTCCATCACCGGTTTTATACCGCAGGTCTGCCGACTTGGACATTTGCGCGTACATAGTATCCTGTTTTTGCAGCAGCAATTGGTAACTTTTCCAAAATAGCAACTGATAATACACTTGGCGTATTTGTAATGTCAACTCATTTTTAGTGGCTGCTGTTTTTAATTCGGCTCCCTTTGTTTGTGCAGTAGCAAGCGATGATTTTGCACCAAATACCGTTGGAAATGGTATGGTTTGGGAGATGGTGATGTTGTTATCCTGACGGTAAAAACTATTATACTGCCCATAGGTTAAACTCACATCGGTTTTCGGTAATTCGCTGCTTGTTTTCTTTTGCAATTGGTAATAATCTGTTTGCATGGAAACCGCTTGCAGGTTTTTATTATTGCTGTATGCAATATTTAATGCAGAATCAAGCGAAACAGTTTTTACCTGACTAAATGCAGTTGATCCGCAAAGAATGAACAGCAATATAAGATTAGTAGTAGGCTTCATTTTTTTAGGTTTACGTACTCGTTTGTATCCGCCTTCGGCTAATTGATAAATGCAGGGTAAAACGAGCAAGGTTAATAGTGTTGCAGTAATTAATCCGCCAATAACAACGGTTGCTAATGGTTTCTGTACTTCAGCTCCGCTTCCGTGCGAAATGGCCATTGGTAAAAATCCGAGCGAAGCAACCGCAGCAGTCATTACCACCGGACGCAAACGTGTTTTTGTTCCTCGAATAATTCTTTCCTTAACATCGGTCAATCCTTCTGCTTTTAAGCGATTGAATTCTGCTATCAAAACAATACCATTCAAAACGGCCACACCAAACAAGGCGATGAATCCTATTCCTGCTGAAATACTGAAAGGCATTCCACGCACCCATAAGGCAAATACACCACCGATAGCAGAAAGAGGAATGGCTGTGTAGATCAACAGGCCTTGTTTAATTGATGCAAATGTGAAATACAGCAACAAGAAAATCAAAAGTAATGCAACGGGAACGGCAATACTCAATCTATCCCTTGCTTCTTGTAAATTTTTGAATGTTCCACCATAGGTTGGATAGTATCCTGGCTCAAACTTGATATTTTTTTCAATTTTCTTTTGCAGTTCTTTAACCACACTTTCCACATCGCGCCCACGCACATTAAAACCAACCGTGATTCTGCGTTTAGCATCGTCACGTTGAATTTGAATAGGTGCTTTTTCGTCAAAATCAACAATGGCTACTTGCTCCAATGGTATTTGCTTTCCGTTAGGAGTGGAAATAAATAAATTTCGCACATCTTCAATACTTGTTCGATTTTCACCTTCTAAACGCACCACCAAATCAAATCGTTTTTCACCTTCATAAACCATTCCCGAACTTTGCCCGGCAAATGCTGTATTTATGGTGCGGTTAATGTCTTCAATGTTCATTCCGAACTTGGCAATTTCATCCCGTTTGTATTTGACTAAAATTTGACGCGCTCCTGTAACTTTTTCCACGTACAAATCTTTCGCTCCATCAATGGTTGAAACCAAGGCTGCAATTTGGTTAGAGTAATAAGTAAGCATGTTTAAATCTTCGCCATATACCTTCACAACTACATCCTGACGCGCTCCTGTCATCAGCTCATTAAAGCGCATTTGAATGGGCTGTTGAAATCCGAAAGTAACACCGGGTATGTCTTCCAGTTCTTCGGTCATCATTTCTGCCAGTTCGTTTTTGTCGGATGTTTTCGTCCATTCTGATTTGTCTTTCAAAATAACCATCAAATCACAAGCTTCAATAGGCATTGGATCGGTAGGTATTTCGCCCGAACCAATTTTACCCACCACCATTTTGACTTCATCCGGAAAACGTTCCAATAAAATCTTTGCCGCTTTATTGGATGCGTCAATTGTTTCTTCCAAATTGCTTCCGGTCATCACACGCGTTTCAACGGCAAAGTCCCCTTCATCTAATGATGGAAGAAATTCTGCCCCAAGTCTTGTAAACACAAACAGACTGGTTATAAAAAGTAAGAGCGAGCCTCCAATAATTATCAATGGTCTTTTTAATGCTCCGTTTATGAAAGGAGTATAAATGCGCTGAATGAAATCCATTAATCGGTCAGAAAAATTGCGTTTGTGTTCCGTATTTTTATTCAGGAACAAGGCACTCATCATCGGGACATAAGTGAGTGAAAGAATGAAAGCACCAAGAATCGCAAACGATACTGTTTGTGCCATTGGTTTGAACATTTTTCCTTCTATACCAACCAACGCAAGTATGGGTAAATACACAATGAGGATAATGATTTCACCAAAAGCAGCCGAAGTTCTGATCTTACTGGCCGATTCAAAAACTTCATCATCCATTTCGGTTTGCGTAAGTCGTCTTCCCAATCGTTTCATGCCTAAATGATGCATGGTGGCTTCAACAATAATTACCGCACCGTCTACTATCAATCCAAAATCAATGGCTCCCAAACTCATAAGGTTTCCTGATACGCCAAAAACATTCATAAGCGAAATTGCAAACAGCATTGCCAGTGGGATAACCGATGCAACAATTAATCCTGCGCGAAAATTCCCAAGGAAAACAACAAGAATGAAAATAACGATTAGCGCACCTTCCATCAGGTTTTTAGCAACTGTTCCAATGGCATTGTCCACCAATTTGGCGCGATCAAGAAATGGTTCAATTTCTACTCCTTCAGGAAGTGTTTTTTTGATTTGCTCCATGCGCTCTTTTATATTCTCAATCACCTCGGATGAGTTTGCGCCTTTCAACATCATTACAATGGCACCAACGGCTTCGCCTTTGTCGTTGTATGTCAAGGCACCATAACGAATAGCATGGCCATAACTCACCTCGGCAACATTTCCAATCAAAACAGGAATACCATTGTCGAGATTTTTTACAACGATGTTTTCTATATCCTGTTTGCTTTCAATCAAACCTTCGCTGCGGATGTACCAGGCGTTTGGTTTTTTATCAATGTACGCTCCTCCGGTGTTTTGATTGTTCTTTTCCAATGCTGTAAAAACATCGTTGATGGTGATGTTCATGCTTTTTAGCTTATCGGGATTCAATGCAATTTCATATTGCTTTAAATAACCTCCGAAACTGCTCACATCCGCCACACCTTCCACACCAAGCAATTGTCTGCGCACAATCCAATCCTGAATGGTACGCAACGCCATTGCATCGTATTTTTGCTCGTATCCCGGTTTCGCGTGAATGGTGTATTGGTAAATTTCACCAAGCCCTGTGGTTACCGGAGCCAGTTCAGGAATACCAACTCCATCAGGAATCTGATTCATGGCCTCATTTAAGCGTTCTGAGACCAATTGACGGGCTTTGTATATGTCCACTTCATCTTTGAACACAATCGTCACCACACTCAAACCAAAGCGCGAGAACGAACGAACTTCAATAATACCCGGTACGGTTGCCACAGCTTGTTCGACCGGAAAGGTGACCAATCGTTCAATATCCTGTGCCGACTGCGAAGGTGCTGCCGTTATTATTTGCACCTGATTGTTGGTGATGTCAGGCACGGCATCAATGGGGAGTTGTTTTAACGAGTAGCTGCCCCAAGCTACCAAGGCCAACGTAAAAATGCCTATTACGAGCTTATTCCTGATGGAAAAGCGGATGATTGCATCCAACATAATTTATGTATTAGTTAATGAAAACAAAAATTCAGGACACGCAATGTCCCTTTGGAAACGCAACTGCGTTCCTATTTCATTAACCTATTTTGGGAGGTTGCCAAATGCAGCAACTATAAAAAGAGCGGAAATTATCCTGCGAAATGAAGTTGACTTCTTTTCCAATACAAGGATAACTTATTGCAATTGAATTTTCAGGAATCAAACAAGTAATACCCGAAACCACATGAGAGCAACAATCATGGCAATGTTTGAAAGGCATATTTTCATCGCAATGACCATCAGTTTCATCTTCATGGTTATCCGCCACGTAATGTTCCCATAAAAAAGTACCGAAACTTAAATCCGGATGATCTTCTTTTTCATGCTCAAAGTAATGTTGCACTAAAAAAGGAAGTTTCATTACCTCCATAGCAAAGGTGTTCCCCGAAAAGATTTGCAGACAGAAAAATATGGCTATGGCTTTTTTCAATGAGTTAAAGATATGAATTTTAACGATTAGAGAGGTTTTATGGTTCTATACAAAAAACGTTAAGGCTTCGAATCCTAACTTTTGGCACTTCAACTGTCCAATTTTAAATCATTGTTTAACAAGAATATAACCTTAAAAAGTAAACCCCTTGAAAAATATTTATGTAAATTTTTAGTGCGTATTTTAGAAATTTAATACATTTGTTTCCGGCAAAGGTGAAAAAGAAATGTTAACGACAGTAATGACAAAAGTGAACCCTGAAATGATTGTGTTGGCGCGTGAATCTCGCGGGCTTTCGCAACGCGATTTAGCTGACCGATTGGGAATATCTCCCGCGCTTTTATGTCAATTAGAACAAAGCAACCGCTCTCTGACTGATGATATGATTGAGAAACTGGAAAAGGAATTAAACTATCCGCAAGGTTTCTTTGGACAGGAAGGTGAAGCATATCTAACTTCAACTATCAATTTCAGAAAACGTGTAAGTGTACCAAAGAATATCATTGCTTCAATTGAGGCGAACATTCAGGTGTACAGATTGAATATTGAAATGTTGCTTCAAAAAGTGAAAGTGACAAAACCGGAAATTCCTCACTTTGATTTAGAGAAGTTAGGTTCAGTCCAGGAGGCAGCAATCAAATTACGTAAGCAATGGAAAGTTCCTGCGGGCGCGATTAATAATATGACTTCATTACTTGAGTCGTTTGGAATAATTACTGTAGCATTTGATTTTGGTACGGAACGAGTAGATAGCAGAATTGTATTGACGCATTCCGGTTATCCGATTATTGTTTACAATAAATCATTATTAGGAGATCGTCAACGATTCACACTTGCATACGAATTAGGCCACTTGGTTCTTCACTCCAGTCTTTCAGATTTTGGCGACCGTGATATTGACCATGAAGCCAATCTATTTGCTGCTGAATTTTTGATGCCCGCAAATGACATTCGTCCGGATTTCAAAGATGGATTAACTATTCAAAAGTTGGCCGACTTGAAAAAAAAATGGAAAGTTTCGATGCAAGCATTATTGTATCGCGCACACGATTTAGAGGATATATCTTACAATCAACGCACCTACTTGTTGCAACAGTTCAATCAAATGAAAATACGGAGACGCGAACCACCGGAACTGGATGTAAAAATTGAACAACCAAAATTGCTGCGCGATATGCTTACTAAATACCGCAATGCATTAAAGATTTCAGTAAATGAATTAGCAGATATATTTCATATGACGGAGAAAGAATTTATGATACGATATACGATGTAGATATTAATTTTTGAATGATGAAGACAGAAAGTACGCAAATCAAATTGAAGCCCTATTCCATTACGGAATTAGCACGCATTTATGGTGTTGATCCACGCACCTTGAAGAAGTGGTTAGTTCCATTTGAAAAAGAAATAGGAGAAAAGAATGGGCGTTTTTTCAAATCCCACAAGTGAAAGTGATTTTTGATAAACTGAGTCTTCCAACTAATATTACAATAGCAGCATAACAGAATAACGCTTGATGAAACTAAATATTTATAACCCAAAACAGGCTTTGAATAAAGCTTACTTAAAAGAAAAAGTAAGCAGAGATAGTATTGAATTATTCAAAAGAAATCTCATTTCACTTTTGGGGAAAATTGACGAAAATGAAAGTGAGGAACATCTAAAGAATGTCATTTCCGATTTTCTCAAAGACACATGGTACAAGGAAATTAATGAGATCAACACTAAAGATCGAAAAGACCTTGTAATTCACATTGGTAAATCTACCAAAGACCCTGTGGGAGTAATACTTGAAGTTAAAAAGCCGTCAAACAAGTCAGAAATGATGACTGCTTCAAAGCCAAATTCAAAGGCTTTACATGAACTTGTACTTTACTATTTGAGGGAAAGAATTGAGCATAACAACATCGACATTAAATACTTGATAGTAACGAATATTTATGAATGGTACATAATTGATGAGGTTTGGTTTGAAAAACATGTCTTTAGAAATTCCAAGTTAAAAAAGGACTACGATAACTGGCGGTTAAGCGGCAATGATACTAAATTCTTCTATGAAAACATTGCCAAACCTTTTCTTGAGACAGTATCAGAGAAAATTGAATGCACCTATTTCGATATACGTGAATACGAGAATATCATATCTAATGCAGATAAGTCGGACGACAATAGACTAATCTCTTTATTCAAAATCTTTTCACCTGTACACTTATTGAAGTTGCCATTTGCGAATGACAGCAACTCTCTCGATACAAAATTTTATTCTGAATTACTTCATATTATTGGCCTTGAAGAAATTAAAGAGGCTGGTAAAAAAATAATAAAACGCAAGAGCAAGTCTGATCCAGCTTCAATATTGGAGAATACGATAATGAAATTGGAAGATCGTGATTGCTTGCGAAACATCACTAATATTTCTTCGTTCGGAAAAGATCGAAAAGAACAAGTATTTAATGTTGCGCTTGAACTATCGATTACTTGGATAAATCGTATTTTGTTTCTAAAACTTCTTGAAGCCCAATTATACAAATATCACAGAGGAAGTTCGAATTACATTTTCCTCAATCATAAAACTATTCATGACTTCGATGAGCTAAATAACTTGTTTTTCCAAGTTCTTGCAGAAAAATATTCGAAACGAAGAGATCACTTAAAGGAAAAATTTAAGCATGTACCGTACCTTAATAGCTCACTGTTTGAAAGAACAGACCTTGAAAGAATTACAATTGACATTAGCGGACTCGATAACCGCTTGGCATTAAAAATCCACAATACTACTGTTCTTAAAGACGATCAAGGAAAAAGAAAGTCCGGTGAACAACCTACATTAAAATATCTTTTTGATTTCTTGGATGCTTATGATTTTACTTCTGAAGGTTCAGAGGAAATTCAAGAGCAGAATAAGAACCTGATTAACGCATCAGTTTTAGGACTGATATTTGAAAAAATCAACGGATATAAGGATGGCTCGTATTTTACTCCCGGTTTCGTCACAATGTATATGTGTAAAGAAACAATCAGAAATTCAGTGATTGAGAAATTTAACACGAACTATAAAATTGACTGTGAGTCTTTCGAAGATCTTAAAAATTTTACTGCGAGTAAATTCAAGGCAAAAGATATCTTGGAGTTCAATAAACTTATTAATGAATTAAAGATATGTGATCCCGCTGTAGGATCGGGGCATTTTTTGGTTTCTGCACTTAATGAGGTCATCGCATTAAAAGCTGAATTGGGCATTCTTGCGGATAGGGAAGGCCTTCGTTTAACTGGTTATGAGGTTAAGATAGAAAATGATGAATTGATCGTTACCTACAATGACAACACAGAAATTTTTGAGTATTCGATAACGGGCAATTCAATTACCAAAGAAACTCAAAGAGTCCAAGAGACTTTGTTTCATGAGAAGGAAACTATAATTGAAAACTGTTTGTTTGGGGTCGATATCAATCCAAATTCAGTAAAGATTTGTCGCTTGAGGTTATGGATAGAGCTGTTAAAAAATGCTTACTATACTCAAGAAAGTAAATACACGGAATTAGAAACGCTTCCTAACATTGATATCAATATTAAGTGTGGTAATTCCCTTATTAGCCGTTTCCCATTGGATTCCGATTTGAAGAAGGCATTGAAGGGTAAATGGAACATTGAAACATATAGAATTGCGGTTCATTCTTACCACGAAGCTGATAATAAAGAAGAAAAGAGAAAACTAGAAGAGCTAATCGATACTATCAAAAAAGACTTTAGAACTGAAATTGGTGGTAATGATCCTCGTAGAAAACGACTTACTAAGCTTAAAGAAGAATTATTTCTCAAGACAGTTTCCCCAAAGCTTGAGTTGGATGTGGAATTGAAAAAGGGCGGTAAAAAGTTGGAGAAAGAAAAACTCAAAAAGCTTTCAGAGGATATTAATAAACTGGAACAGGAATTAAAAGATATTGAAAACAGCATAATATTTGAAAATGCATTTGAATGGAGATTTGAATTCCCTGAAGTACTTGACAATGACGGTAACTTTATTGGCTTCGATGTTATCTTGGGTAATCCCCCTTATGTATTTGGAGGAAACGAAGGTATTTCTACAATAGAAAAGAAGTATTTCAGTAATAATTTCACGAGTGGAGGAGGTAAAATTAATCTCTTTACCCTTTTTATTGAACAGGCTTTTAGGATTATGAAGCCAAAGGCTGAATTCTCTTTTATCATTCCGAATACTTTTTTACGTGTAACTTCTTACAGCACATCAAGACAATTGCTTATTGACAACCATAAAGTGAAAACCGTGTATGATTTTGGGGATTCAGTATTCGATGATGCGGTAACAACTGCGATTGTCATTGTCGCTCAAAAAACTGCACCGGAGGAATCAAATCAGATAAAAATATATAATGGGAAAGCAATCAATTCTATTTCTCAGAGCGATTTGAAGAACACAGGGTATGTCATTGCAATAAATATTGATGATGCTAATAGAAAAGTTTTGGATAAGTTAACCCAAAACACCTTCCAACTGGGCAGCATTTGCAGAGAAATGATATTTGGGGTTGTGATAACAAAAAATAAAGATGAGGTTGTTAGCAATAAGCCAAAAGAAGGATGGAAACCATTCTTAGAAGGGAAAGACATAGGTGCATATTTTATTAAACCTATACATAGTTATCTGAATTACGATCCATCACTACTTCACAGATCAAGAACACCAGATGTTTTTGAAGCGAGAGAAAAGTTACTTATTCAACGAATAACAGGAGGTGCAAGGCCGTTAAAAGTTGCCTACGACAACAAACAATACTACAATAAGGAGTCGATTAACAATATCATTTTAGAAGACGACTGCGAATATGATGCTAAGTACATTTTGGGGCTACTAAACTCTAAACTGGTTAATTGGTACTATACTAAGCAATTTACGAATGACTCGCGCTTAACGGTCAATTTATCGAAGGAATATCTGTCGCAAATCCCAATTGCTAAAGCGAACTCAAAGCGTCAAAGACCAATAGTTAGTGTTGCAGAATATTTATTAGCAATCAATGAAATAACTGAGGCTGTCAATGAATATGTGCCGAATAAACACATTTCAAGTCAATTTGAGGAGATAATGGATGCATTAGTATTCGAACTTTATTTCTCAGAAGACTTTGAGCAAGCGGGTATTCAATTTTACACCCATGTAGAAAAACTTTTTCAACCATTGAAAAATGCTGATGAATTAGAAAAGTCAAAACTAATTCACGACTGCTATCAAAAAATAAGAAGCAAGGAGAATGAAATTAGAAACAACCTTAAGCTTATGGATATTCGATTAGCCGAATTAGTCATGCCAATTAAAACTATTAGCTAATGAATAGAATTAATAAACTAACACTAAAAAATTTCAAGTTCTTTCATGGAACTCAGGAAATTGCTTTTGGCAAAAACAATATTCTCTTGTATGGTGAGAATGGAAGTGGTAAGAGTTCAATTTATTGGGCTCTTTATACTTTTTTGCAAAGTGTTTTTAAGACAGATGACAGAGAAATTCAAAAATATTTTGATCCAACCCATGATCAAAATTTAGTTAATCGATTTGCGGCAAATACTGACGAAAGTTCTATTGTTATTGAGTTTGAAGACGACAGCACAACAAAAACAGTAAAGCAAATTTCATTTAATACGATAAACACTAAAGCCGGTGATCTTGTAAAAGAGGCAAATCAAACGAGCGACTTCATTAATTACCGATTGCTTTCGAGCTTGTATAACTTCAGTAATCGGGATCAGATTGACCTTTTCCCGCTTTTTGCTTCTGACATTTTAATGTTTGTGAATTTTACGACTGAATTTCGCCCCGGCAATTCAAATGCTGACCATTGGTGGAAATTTTTGGAGCCAGGCATGCAGCCTCGATCAAGAATGCATGACCCAGAGTATGGACAGTTTCAGGATGCAATTTCAGGATTCAACCGCGAGTTGGAGAACTTTATTAACAAGATAATTGAAGGGTCGAACGAATATTTACAGCAAAAATTTAAAGAGAATTTTAAACTTAAGTTAGAGTATGTAAACGCGACCTATGACGATTTTGTGGAAGGAAGTACAACTAAAAGAAATCACTTAACTATTCCTCCGAAAATATTACTGACGGTTGAATATTTACATAGTGGTTTGGCTGCGGGCAAAGGAGATATTAAAAGACCACATTCCTTTTTGAACGAGGCACGACTTACTTCGATTGCACTTTCAATTCGCTTTGCCGTGTTGGATGAAAAGTACATTGCAAGTGCTCCTAAATTCTTGATTCTTGATGACTTATTAATAAGTCTCGATATGACGCACCGAGAGACCGTTCTCAATATTATTCTAAATGAGTTCAAAGAATATCAAATATTTATTATGACTCATGACCGGATGTTTTTTGAGCTGGCAAAGCATAAAATTAAGCGAAGCAAACAAGATAACTGGGCGTATATAGAAATGTATCAAACCACCAAAGGTGGTGTCCCGCAGCCATACATTGTCTCTACAGAATCTTATTTGGAAAAAGCTAAGAGATATTTCAATCTTAAAGAGTACGAAGTAGCCGGAAACTTTCTGAGAAAGGAAGCAGAAGCATTTTGTAAAGATTTTCTTCCAAGGAGAAAACAATATAAGTCCGATTTTTCAAGGCACGACCTAAACGGTCTTATAATGGAGAGCATTCAATTTGCCAAGGATAATTCACTTGATATAACACACTTTGAAGATTTAGAGAGCCACCGCAAGTTTGTTTTGAATTCTGCGAGTCATGATAGCTATGACGTGCCAAAGTATAACGGGGAAATAGCAAACTGTATTGAGACCATTGAGCAGATAAAGAAGACCCAATTCGATATTGTTTTTAACAAAGGTGATAAGGTAGAATTTGAAGTCGTTACTGCTGATGGAAAAGACAGGTATAAATTTGAAATTACTTTTCAAGAAGAGGTTAAATTGCTGAAGCAGCCAGGACAAGAAAGTGTTCTGTCAAAAGCGATGGCTAACTACTTCGTTTTTAAAAATGGCGTAGCTACAACAACTGACGTTCAACACGCCAATATTAGGCTACTTGATTTGTATAAGAAGATTTATGACGCTTCAGATAAAGCGAAGACAGCCGATTATTGGGAGGAAATATTCATATTACCCACTAACGAAAAACTTAAAACAATCCGAACTTATTAAAGAAGCAAATTCATTAACCACAAGATGTTGATAATCAGAGCAAATATAAAGCAGAGTAATTGTTAAATTTGAGAGCGTTGAAAAAGATAAAACATACAGATGAAATTATAGAGGTTCTTGATTTTTCAGAGCGAGTTGTGAATGTAAAAACCATTAAGGCCTCTTCTCTGTCTTCATTAAAGAATCATGCAATAAATCTACTATCAGAAATGGAAGTAGATAAAGTTTATTTTTCTGGTCAATTTCCTACAGTCTATTTTAAGTCAATCAAAACTTTTGACGAACAAACGCAAAAGGATATATGCAAGATTCATAAGAAAATTTGGAATGAAAGAAAAGTTCCTTTCTTCTTTGTAAACAGTCCAGTTGAAATTAGAGTATATAATTGCTTCATTGAGCCCATCGATCCAGAAAGGCATATTGACAAAATTAAAGACATCGAACTATGTTCCTACAATTTATCTGAAGCAGAAAATAAGCTAACTGAATTGGTTAGAGTTTTTAATAGAACATCTATTGATTCAGGGTTGTTTTGGAAAGAAAAGAAGTATGCTGAAAAACTTGATGCAGGTCGAAGAGTTGATAAGGTACTGATGCGGAATTTAGCATCTGTCCGAAGAGAACTTGTTAATGAGGGCTTAAATGTTGATGTCGTTCATGACTTGTTACTTCGTTCTCTATTCGTTCTCTACCTTGAAGACAGGAACGCGACCACATCTGATTTTTATGGGAAATATTTACGCAATTCTAACTCCTATTTTGATATTTTGGAGGATATTCAAGCTACCTATGCCCTTTTTGACAAGCTTGAGCAGTCTTTCAATGGAAATCTTTGTCCTGTTAGTAACAAAGAAAGACGGGTAGTTAAAGCTAAACATCTTCAACTAATTAAGGAATGTTTTTGGAGTGACCTACGCGCAAGTAAAGGACAGGGGTTTCTTTTCAACTGGAAGGTATTTGATTTTAGTGCGATTAGAATAGAACTTATAAGCGAGATCTACGAGGAATTTATGTCGACTGAGCAGGGCGAGGACAAAACAAAAAAGGATGGCGCATATTATACGCCACATTCCTTAGTTGATTTTGTTTTAAATGAAAAATTACCTTGGGCAGATAAGAATAATAAAAACTATGAGTTGCGAATTCTTGATCCAACTTGTGGTTCCGGAATTTTCCTTGTAGAATCATTTAAACGTATTGTACATCGTTGGAAATATGCTAATAAAACGGATGATATTGATTTTACAACACTCAAAAAACTCCTTGTAAATTCAATATTTGGAATAGAGATAAACGGTGATGCAATTAAAGTTGCTGCTTTTAGTTTGTACTTGGCTTTATTGGACTATTTGAACCCTAAGACTCTTTGGCAGGATAGAAAATTTCCCTATTTAATTTTTGATCCAAAGGAGGAGGACAAAAGTAAGCAAGGAAAAAATTTATTCAGAATGAGTAGTTTGGATACCCACGCTACTTTTAACAATGTTAAATATGATTTGATAGTCGGTAACCCTCCCTTTAAACGCGGAGACCTACCTGCAAGTGATAAAAAATATTTACAACAACTTGGTTTTGCCCAGGAATATGTTTTAGCATTTTTATATCGCGCAACTGAACTTTGTCCTAATGGTCAAATCGCTTTAGTTGCAGCAAGCAAAATTCTTTTTAATACAACAAGCGGTTATAGCAATTTCAGAGATTTTCTGTTCAATAAGAATTATGTTGAAGCGGTATATAACTTTTCCGCTTTAAGAAAAACGAAAAGGGAGTACGGAGGAAGTTTATTTGCATCAGCAGTTGGTCCCGCCTGTGTTCTTTTTTACCAAGCGAAAAAACCTAATGTTCAATCTAAAAAATTACTTTATTGTTCACCAAAATCATTTTTGAAAAACAGATTAGTTGACGGGGTAGCGATTGATGTATTCGATACAAAGTATATTCCACGTGAAGAGGCAGCTGATCCAAATTCCAAAATATGGAAAGTAGCCATGTGGGGAACGGAAAGAGATTTTGCACTAATAAAGCGGTTAGGTGATTTTGAATCTTTAGAAACAGTATTGAAGCAAAAGGAAAAAGAAGGCTGGCATATGGGTGTAGGTTTACAGACATCAAGCCCGAATGATAAACCTGATAATACAATTTGTAAAATACCTCATATTGATGCCGAATGTATTGAACGATTTCATTCCAGAAAAGAAAATACAGTCGCAATTACTGCAAAAAAATTCAGAAGACTTGGTGCTAAGGAAGCTTATTACGCCCCTCACATATTAATTAAAGAAGGCCAATCTAATAAGCGCTTCTGCTCTTCTTATTTGGCATACGATTGTAGTTTTACAAGTACCGTATATGGTATAAGCTGTAAAGATGATAAAATACTCAAAGCTATTACTGCTTTTTTAAACTCTTCATTTTCATCCTATTTCCTCTTTCTTACCGCTTCCTCTTGGGGTGTAGAAAGAGAACGTGTGAAGCCTAATGAAATTTTTAAATTACCAGCTCTTCCTTTTTTCGCAGAAAAAGAAGTCGTACTAGAGTTATCTAAGAAAGTTGATGAAATCACCCAGATTAAAAAAAGGGAGATTTTGAATAGCGATAATCAAATTCAAGTTATTGAAAAGGCTATTGACGAATTGCTACTTAAAACCCTCAATTTAAACTCAAGAGATAAAATTATTGTTAATGACGGACTGGACTATGCAATAGATTTATTTCAAGAAGGAGAAAAATCTAATGCATATAAACGCGCTACAACTGTAGAAATCGAAAAATACGCTAAACAACTTTGTACAGATTTAAATGACATTTTAGGTTATACAACAGGCGGAACAGTTGCATCTTCCTTAGTTTATGAAACAGCACAAAATTCTCCCTTGGCATTGGTTTCAATTAAATTTTCTAAATCTGTAAAAAGTGTTTTAGTAGAAAAAGTTGCTTTCTCGGAAGCGCTGGGCAGCCTCTTAAAGCAAATTGACGATTATTCTTATGAAAAGCATTCTGAAAGCATTTATTTCAGGAAAGTTCTTAAATACTACAATGATGATACAATTTACATTATAAAACCTTGTGAGAAAAGATTTTGGTCGCGATCTTCTGCAATGAATGATGCCGATGAAATTGTATTTGAAGTTGTTAATTCTGATATCGCATAAATCAAGATGAGTAAAGGCAAATTGAATACTGGCGTTATTGGCGATTTTAAACAAGGATTCGAGAAGAAATGTATACATGTTTTAATTGATGGCTATAATGAAATGATTAAACAAAAGAGCTATGATATATCATGGGAAGAGGAACGAATAACTGCCGAGCTAATCAAATACATTAAAGCAGCACCCCGGACTACTGAATGGCGAATTCATGTTGTACCTGAACCTCGTATTTACTCTGAAGATGTTTATAATGATAATATTGCCCCAAAAGAAGCCCCAAGAATTGACATGCAGTTTTTAAATTGGAGTTCCTCGGCAGAATTGATCTATCATATTGAGGCGAAAAATTTAGCGGAGAAAGATTGGAAAAAATCCGATGGTTCTGGCGTAAATGCCTCTTATTTGACCACAAGATACATTGATACAGGTATAGGTAATTTCATTAATGATAGGTACAAAGACGGTTGTCTTGTTGGGTACGTTTTAAATGGAACGATTGAGAACGTGCTAACACGCATCAATAAATCGTTAACTGAAACTAAAAAACGACCATCAGAAATCATTGATGGAAAGATCTCGATAAATGGTTATGCTTTTTGTTATGTTTCAAATCACACTAAACAAACTACATCTCTGTCATTTCAGACATATCACGTGTTATTGAAATTCTAATTTACATTAACCGACATCAATCGACATTAATGAACATTAATAGGAAAAACTAACATTGTAAAGCATCCCCCTACAAGATCGAGCAAAAACCGGAAACCGATCTTATAGCCCACCGCATCTTTGTCCTGTAAAACATAATAACTATGAACAGGACAAAAATAAAAGTACATCCGGCAGCCATTGCAATCTTTACGGATGCATCGTGGGAATTCGCCGATAAATATTTTAAAGTATTTCCCAGTTTATCGGGCCCCTCTTTATTCCCATCTTTCCCCGATATTTGCAATTATGTCCATTACTACCGCTCGTCCTTCGTTTGATGATATTTACATGGAGCTGGCTTCCAATCTGGCGTTGCGCTCGCATTGCGTGAAAGCTAAAGTGGGTGCCGTGCTTACCAAAGACACTCGCATTATTTCCCTCGGCTACAACGGTCCGCCGGCCGGTACTCACAACTGCGACCTCGAATGGCCGGATACCGGCTGTCCCCGCGATAGTAAAGGAAGTTGCTCGCTGGCCCTGCATGCCGAACAAAACGCCATTTTATACGCGGCAAAAAATAATGTACCTATCGAAGGTTGTACCTTGTATGTTACGCTATCGCCGTGCATTGCGTGTGCGCGAATCATCTACACAACAGGTATCCGACGCGTAATTTTTAAAGATTCGTACGCACAATACAAAGGAATTCCGAACGACGAAGGGGTTGATTTTTTGCGCAAGTTTGGTGTAGAGGTGGTTCAATTTAATAACCGATAGTATGCAACGTTTAATTGCTTGGTTGCCGTTAATTTGCGGAGTAATGTTGGGTGCCGGCATATGGATCGGTTCATTCCTGCCGGGTGGCGCAAGCTCGGGCGCACAACAAGACGCAGCGCAAAAAATTCGGGATGTAATCCGCTTTGCAGATCGATACTATGTGGATTCGGTAGATCAAAGTGCATTAACGGACGACGCCATTTCGGCCATGCTGCAAAACCTGGATCCGCACTCCGATTATTTTACTTCCGAAGAAATTAAAGAAATGAACGAACCCATGCAGGGTAAGTTCGAAGGCATCGGCATCGAATACAACATTTTACGCGATACGGTGGTGGTGCTGAACGTTATTAAAGGCGGGCCTTCCGAACGTGCGGGTTTAAATGTGGGCGACAAGCTACTCAAAGCCGACAATCAAATCATTACCGGCAAAAAAGTAAGCGAAAAAGATATTCGCGGTAAGCTGCGCGGACCGAGCGGAACCGAAGTGAAGGTAGAAATCATGCGGGGAATGGACAAAAAGCTAAGCACGGTTACTATTGTTCGCGGAAGCATTCCGATTCGTAGTGTGGACATTGCATACATGATGGACAAAGAAACCGGTTTCATCAAATTATTGCGCTTTTCCGAAACGAGTTACGCAGAGTTTAAAGCAGCATCTGATAGTTTGATGGCATTGGGCATGAAGAAATTGATTTTCGATTTGCGCGGCAATGGTGGTGGATTGTTGAGTGCAGCAGTGGATATCTGTGATGAATTTTTGCCTTCGGGTAAAATGATCGTGTACACGAAAGGTCGTCATGCGTCCAGCAACGATGAGTATCGTGCAACAGCCAAAGGCGGATTGGAACAAATTAAAGTTGCTGTATTAATTGATGAAAACTCTGCTTCTGCCAGCGAAATTGTTGCCGGAGCTTTGCAAGACAACGATCGTGCAACTATTTACGGACGACGTTCATTCGGTAAAGGACTGGTGCAACAGGAAAAAATGCTGAGTGACGGATCTGCATTGCGATTGACGATCTCCAGATATTACACACCTGCCGGACGTTGCATCCAGAAATCGTACGAAAACGGTATAGGTGAATACATGCACGAAGAATACAATCGTTACCAATCGGGGGAGTTGTTTCATCGAGACAGTATTAAACTTCCGGATTCTTTGAAGTATAAAACTGCTTCGGGTAAAGTTGTGTATGGCGGTGGTGGTATTATGCCGGATGTTTTTATTCCGTTGGATACAACAGGTCGTTCGCAATATTTAACCGATTTGTTTTACGGCAACGTATTTACCATGTGGGCTTTGGATTATGTCGGAAAAAATGAAAAACGTTTACGTAAAGACGGGTTGAGCCGGTTTATTGCTTCTTACCAACCTGATGGTAAAACTGTACAGGAAGTATTAGCGTACAGCGAAAAGAAAAATTCATCAGCAAAAAATTTATCTGACAACGCCGAAGCATTATTAAAACGTTACATCAAGAATGCCATCATACGAACAGTGTGGGGAGATTTGGGGTATTACACGTTTTGGAATTTGGAAGACAACGTTGTACAACAGGCGTACAAGGATTTGAACAAATAAAAAAAACCTTCCGATAGGGAAGGTTTTTCTGATTCTTAAAAAAATCAATTATTTAGCCTGAACGGAATCTTTCTTGGTAGTATCCGCAGCAGCGTTAGCAGTATTGATAGAATCTTGCTTCGCCATGTCTTCCATTGCTTTCATCAATGAATCGGTAGTGTTGTTCATCAAAGCAGACAGAGAATCCTGAAGCTTCTTTTCTTCTTCAGCAGAAGGACCACATGCAGTAAATGATGCAGCGATCATAGCCATAGCGGCAAAAGTCAATAATTTTTTCATGTCGTTTTAGTTAAGTGAAAGGCGAATTTAATTAAAAATACATTAATACCGCCTTTCTATGCCCTGATAGCCCTATATTTGAATACTGTTAATCTGTAAAATTTATAGCACTATGGCATTCGAATTACCAAAACTGGATTACGCGTACAACGCATTGGAACCGCACATTGATGCGCGTACCATGGAGATTCACCACACTAAGCATCATCAGGCTTACGTTACAAATTTGAATAACGCATTAGCAGGAACGGATGGAGAAGGAAAGTCGCTGGAAGATATCTGCAAAAACATATCTAAATATCCGATGCCAGTGCGTAACAACGGTGGAGGGCATTTTAACCACGATTTATTTTGGAAGGTAATTGGCCCTAACGGCGGTGGTGCTCCAACGGGAGATTTGGCGGCTGCAATTGATGCGGCATTCGGAAATTTCGACACGTTTAAGCAACAGTTTGCTAACGCAGGCGCAACCCGTTTTGGTTCGGGATGGGCGTGGTTATCAGTAGCTGATGGCAAATTGGTAATTAGTTCAACTCCTAATCAGGACAACCCGTTAATGGATGTGGCTGAGGTGAAAGGAACACCAATTCTTGGATTGGACGTATGGGAACACGCGTATTATTTGCATTACCAAAATCGTCGTCCCGATTATATTGCAGCATTCTGGAATGTTGTTAACTGGGACGAAGTGGCACGCCGTTTGAAAGCTGCTATGTAGTATATTTAAAATCTAAACCACTCCTATCATGAAAAAGTTAATTATTGCATGCACTGTAGTTCTTAGCACGATCGCTGGAACATTGAGCGCACAAAAGTATGCGGGTCAGTTGAACGTAACTGCCGGTGCGTCTTTCAGTATGACCGGTTTAATTTTCACTGCGTTAAACAATTCCATTGGTAATAACAGCACAGTAAATACTACTTCATTGCCGGGCCTGAACGGTATGATCGATTATGGTATTTCCGACCGCTTCTCGGTTGGAGCTGCGTATTATTACCAGGGCTGGAGCGGCAAATGGAATGGCACCGACTCTACTGGAGCAAGTCAGGATTTCAACTACAATATTACCCGTCAGAACGTTGGTTTGCGTGCATTGTTTCACTTCGGTGATAACGAGAATTTAGACACTTACGCAGGTGCGCGTTTCGGATATTCCTTCTGGTCTACTAAAACCAATTATTCCGGGAATTTGGATTTCGGAAGATTCACCAGCCGTTTGTGGCCACAAGCTATTTTCGGTATGCGTTATTTCTTCTCCGATTTTATCGGTGTTAATGCAGAATTCGCAGTTGGCCCTCCATACTACATGATGTTCGGCTTGAACGCACGTTTTGGCGGTAACTAAGCATTTATAACTTTTTGTTAAAGGGTTGCATTCGAACAATGCAGCCCTTTATTTTTGATGATATGCGAACAGCAATTGTGTTTACGTTATTGCTAACGTTTGGCCTTATAAATTGCCACGCGGATGCTGTTGTGTTGCCTGAAAATACAAGAAGTGTGAAGCAAATCGTAATCGCGGTTACGGATACCGGTGAAGTTCATGCCGCTGTTGCCAAGGATACTTCACGTGGTGAAAATCAAAAGTTGATTGCAGCTGTTCTCGCATTTCCCGTTCCTTTCGGTATGCTCGGTATGCATCGCGTTTATTTAGGCTGCGAACCTTATGTACCTATTGTGTATGTGGTAAGTGCAGGTGGAGGTTGCGGGATAATTCCGCTCATCGATTTCATCTACATCATTGCTGCCGATGAACAACAACTCCGCGCATTCAAAGAGAACCGCGGAGTGTTTATGTGGCCTAAAAAATAAAGTCTTATTCTACCGTTACTGACTTTGCCAGATTTCTTGGCTGATCGACGTTACAACCGCGCAATACGGCAATATGATAAGCCAGCAATTGCAACGGCACAACAGCTAACAACGGAATGAACTGATCCGCAGTAGCAGGAATTTCAATAGCGTAGTCAGCCATGCCTTTCACATCTTCATCACCTTCCGTAACAACCGCAATAATTTTCCCTTTGCGTGCTTTTACTTCTTGAATATTACTCACTACTTTTTCGTAGGATGCGCCTTTTGTAGCGATAACTACAACAGGCATCTCTTCATCAATTAAAGCAATAGGTCCGTGCTTCATTTCAGCAGCAGGATAACCTTCCGCGTGGATGTATGAAATCTCTTTCAGCTTCAACGCGCCTTCCAATGCAACGGGGAACGAATAACTGCGTCCGAGATACAAGAAATTGCGAGCATCTTTAAATAAAGACGCGAGATATTTGATCTGATCATTCAGGTGCAACAATTTCTCCACCTTATCCGGAATGGATTCCAGCTCGCTCAACATGGTATGATAAGTACTTTCGTTGATGGTTCCGCGCTTATGACCGATCATCAATGCCATTAACGTTAAAACAGTTACCTGTGCCGTAAATGCTTTGGTTGAAGCAACTCCAATCTCAGGACCTGCGTGTGTGTAAGAGCCTGCGTGTGTAGCACGTGCAATGGATGAACCCACCACATTACATACACCAAAAATTGTCGCGCCTTTGGATTTCGCCAATTCAATGGCTGCAAGAGTATCTGCTGTTTCTCCGGATTGTGAAATGGCAATCACCACATCATTTTCATCAATCACCGGATTACGGTATCTAAACTCGGAAGCGTATTCTACTTCAACAGGAATGCGAGCTAAATCTTCAAATAAATATTCTGCTACTAAACCGGCGTGCCATGATGTTCCGCAACCGATAATAATGATGCGACGCGTGTTGGCAAACTTCTGAATGTAATCACGAATACCGCCTAATGCCAAAACGCCTTCGCGTGCATTAATACGCCCGCGCATACTGTCTTTGATGGATCGCGGCTGCTCGAAAATTTCCTTTAACATGAAATGATCGTATCCGCCTTTTTCAATCGACTCGAGTTGCAACTGCAATTCCTGAATGTATGGGGTAATGCGTTTGTTCTTGATGGTCTTAATCACCAATTCACCTTTGCGAGGAAGAATCGCAATTTGTTCATCATCCAGATACACTACATTCTTCGTGTATTCCACGATTGGTGTTGCGTCAGAGGCAATGAAAAATTCATCCTGCCCGATACCGATAACTAACGGAGAACTTTTACGCGCAGCAATTAGTTGATCCGGATTGTCTTTCGCAATAACTACGATGGCATAAGCACCCACAACACCATTCAAGGCTACACGAACTGCTTCAAATAATTCGAGATTTTCTCGTGTCTGAATGTCTTCGATCAGATGCACCAACACTTCTGTATCGGTTTCGCTTTCGAAAACATGTCCGCGATTGATCAACTCTGCTTTTAATGAAGCATAGTTTTCAATGATGCCGTTGTGAATGAGCACCATCTTTTTGTTACCGGAATAATGCGGATGCGCGTTCACATCACTTGGTGGTCCGTGTGTTGCCCAACGTGTATGTCCAATACCGATGGTGCCGGAAATGTCTTTGCCTGAAGCATGATTCACCAGATCATCAACTTTTCCTTTGCACTTGTAAACGGCAAGATCTTTATTAATTAAGGCAACACCGGCGCTGTCGTAGCCGCGGTATTCCAAACGATGAAGTCCTTTGATAAGGATGGGCCAAGCTTCACGCTGACCGATATAAGCAACAATTCCACACATGGTATAGAATGTTTTAATTAATAACCGTGTAAACTAATCGGATATACATTTTGTAAGTAGGCGATGTTGGACTGCCCAACACACCTCGTCTTCCGCTTTCCGATGGAAAAATTTCTTTTAAGAAAATGCCGTAGTTATCCGTGTCGCCATTCAACACAGACTGAAAATGTCGCGCCAAATTAATCTTATACTCGTTCGCTGTGGTGTTGAGAGTTCCACCATAATACGCCGATGATTCAAAGAAATCGAGTGTAAGCGATTGTTTGCCCGCGGAATCTACTGAAGTAACGTACAGCTGTTTATTCAATGGTAAATTATCCGTCGAGAAGGAAGGATCGGCTTTAATGATTAATTCCGCTTTGTTAATGGCAACCTTATATCCCAGATTTTTCCAATTGTCCAAAAACGGGAATTCAATTTTCGTTTTCACACCGGCTAACGACTGCACGTACACATGATCTGATGTGGTATTGTTGTTCATCTGACTGATCAAGTCGGGAGACGCGTTTTGGAAGTTGTGTTGGTAGTACGAGTAATACGGTGTAGTATTATTAACTACAAAACTGAACTTGGTGGTATCAGTAGGAGTGTGGTAAAACAAAGTCAATCGCGTTAACGTGTCTTTTGGATTAATATAAATTAATCCTCCTCCCGGGCTTCCGCTTGGCGCGATATACAAGCCTTTCATGAAATTGATCCAGTTCGCATTCGAACTTAAATTTGTTCCTCCGCTTTGACTAAAAATAATTTGTCCGAATGTTGGATCAAGTTTAATGCGCAAGTGAGCAGGCACGGTATCCTGACCTAAAACAACTTTAGTTCTCGGGCGTGGAGCAAACGTAACGCTACCCACAGGTGAAGGATAGTAGCTTTTCGCTTGATGACTATAGTATACGCTGTCTTTATAAATCGATTCGGTCATTTGATACACACTCAACGTTTGCGTCACGTTAGTATCACCGTAGAAATCGAAATTATATCCTAACGTTAACACGGTTGAATCCAACACAGCACCTGCTCCGAAGTTGATATTCAGTGCAGCATTCGCGATATGGAATTGCGTAAACATTGATGCAGACGTATAACCGAAAACAGGGTCAGTATAATGTCCCAATACTGCAATAGGAGTTTCGTCGGTGCGCAGTGAATCTTCCGCAACTGAGTACGCTTTTAATGTCAGCGTGTCTGTTGTCCGCACATCAAGCGCTTCATTAGGAGGCATTAAGTCCTCACCAAGCTCACTTTCTTTTTTACAGCCGGCAATTGCCAAAGCAAAAACCACAACTGCAAAAAATTTTGCCCCGAAGAGTCGGGGCGAAATTTTATTCCACATAAGGAAATTCAATATGCTCATAAACAGCTTAAACCAACGACGGCACTTCTGCCAATACTGCATCGTAAAATTCGGAATACGCATCAATATAATCCTCTTTAGAGTGATATTCGAGCGAAGGTTTTCCTGATTTCTTGATGTATTTTTCTACATCACTATCAATTTCCGCCGCTCCTTTAATTACGGCATCCGAATGATCAATTGCTAATTTCGAAAGGTTCGCAAATGTCGGCGCTTTAGCTACCACATCAGCATCTTTCTTGTCCACACCATCAATAATTACCTTCTTGTGGAAGTCTTTGTGCAATGGATTTTTGAATTGATCATCGTATACCGAATAGATGACGCGCGTATCTGCAAAAAGTGGGTTGTCGCGGAACGCTTTTTTCAAATAAAGTGGCATAAGAGCCGTAAACCAGCCGTGGCAATGCACGATATCCGGCGCCCAGCCTAATTTTTTCACCGTTTCAATAACACCACGCGCAAAGAAAATCATGCGTTCGTCGTTATCCGCGAAATATTCACCCTTTTTATCGGTAAGTATAAACTTGCGCTGGAAAAACTCTTCATTATCAATAAAATACACCTGCATGCGAGCTGCCTGAATGGAAGCAACTTTGATAATCAGCGGATGATCGGTATCGTTAATGATCAAATTCATGCCGGAAAGGCGAATTACCTCGTGCAACTGATTGCGGCGCTCATTGATGCAGCCGTAACGAGGCATAAAGGTTCGGATTTCTTTTCCTCGCTCCTGAATGCCTTGTGGCAAATAGCGAGCAATGTGTCCCATCGGTGTTTCATCCAGGTAGGGAGTTATTTCCTGGGAAACGTAAAGAACTCTTGCTTTTTTCATGTAATCGGGAACTAGTTTTCAAAAAGAGTACAAAAATAATAAAAAAAATCCGCGAATTCAACAAAAACAGTAGCTTCGTCGGCTTAAAGTCTTGTCAATCGGGCATTTGAAGTGAAAACGATAACTACCAAAACGATATTGCGAGAAACGCTGGATGCGGCCCGAAATTTGGGTAAACGTATCGGCTTTGTACCCACCATGGGCGCGCTGCATGCGGGTCATATTGCGCTGGTTGAACGTGCACGGGTGGAAAATGATATCGTAGTAGTGAGCATTTTTGTAAACCCGACACAGTTTAATGATCCTTCCGATTTAAAGAACTATCCCCGCACTCCGGAAGCTGATGCAACGATGTTAGTTGGAGCGCATTGTGATATTTTATTTCTTCCCGAAGTGGCTGAAATGTATCCTGATGCCACAAATGGTAATTCGCCGACTATTCAATTGAACGGATTGGACGAAGTTATGGAAGGGCGTTTTCGTCCGGGGCACTTTAACGGCGTTGTGAATATTGTAAGTCGGCTATTTAGCGTAGTTGGCGAATGTCGCGCTTATTTCGGTGAAAAGGATTTTCAGCAATTGGCAGTTGTTCGAAGGATGACGCATGAGTTGTCGTTACCCGTTGAAATTGTTGGTTGTCCCATTGTACGTGAATCTGACGGATTAGCGATGTCTTCGCGAAATGTGCGCTTAACACCTGAAGAACGCATTACGGCTCCATATATTTATAAGACTTTACAAAAGGCGAAGCAGCTTTGGGCAGGCGATAATGCTGATGAAGTCAAACGTTTGGTGGAGGAGGCTTTTGCAGCCCAACCGGAATTCAAGTTGGATTATTTCGAAATCGCTGATCGTGAAACTTTGCAACCGGCAACGCAACGTCGGGCGGTGGCGTGCATTGCGGTGTTTTTAGGCAAAGTGCGGTTGATCGACAATATTTTGTTGGACTAACGGCAAGGCTGTAGTGTGTAGCCTTTTGCATTCATTGGTACGTCGGTTCGTTAGTTCTCTTGTGAAATAGTGCGCTGCCGCAACGAGTTTATTCCAACGTCACACCAATCATTACATCCACAGTAGCGCGTTTTTTACCGGGATTCCAGGATGGTAACAACTGCATCACCCGCATCAATTCGGCATCTATTTCAGGCGATAACGGATACGTTTGTTCTATGGATTTAATGGCTCCTGTTTTGGCATTAATCTGAATCATAAAACCTGTGGAATAGCGCTTCAATTGGCCGCTAGGCAAAACAGGTGCTTTATAGTTGGCAAGAATAAATTTCTTCAACGCCTCATTTCCGCCCGGATAAGTAGGCATTTCATCCAATTCTAATCCTTTGCTTCCGGAATTACTTCCACCCAATTGTCCGTCGCCGCCTCCTGTTCGTTTTCCGCCTTCAACATGCGTTACCGGAGGATAAATCACTACCGATTTAATTCGAATAGGCTGGTTACCTGCCGTGCGCGTGGTCGGCGTTTCGTCCGGAGGTTTATTGTTTAAGGGTGTTGGAGCTGTATTCGTAACCGCGCTTGCTATTGGCGGAGCTGATGCGTTAGTGCGTGATGAAGTATCGTTGTTGGGGCCGGACGATGGTTTCGTTTCCGCCATTTCGGTTTCTGAAATTTCCTGTTCAGATGAAGGAGTTGCAGATGCAGCACCGTTCGCGTTATTATATCCCGATGCTCCGGAATGCTGAGATGTATGCATTGATTTCGGCGTAATGGGTGTAGGTGTTTGCTGTGCCGAATCTTTTGATGGTTTGGAGGAGGTTGCGTACCAGATGCCTGCAGTCCCTCCAATTATGATCACGCTTGCCACAAGTATCATCGCTCCAAAACGCTGCATAAATGTTGGAGCCGGTGGCGTATTCATATAGACGCCTAAACGACGATGAATGTTCGCGGTAACTTTATTAATGTCGATGACTTTTTTCGTAGCATTACCATCCATCGCGGCTGCGCACAGCGTACACTCCAGGACATGCTTCTCTACCTCATGCGCACTCTTGGAATTGAGTTTACCTTCATGATAAAGGCGCATAGTTTCGAGAGAGAGGCATTCTCCTCGTTGGAAAATTTCACGGAGCTCTTTCTCAGTCATTCTCTACGGTTACCAAGTAACCCTTGAGGTTCCGTTTCCCGTTCTGTAAGTAGCTTTTTACTTCATTTACGGAGAAACCGGTAAGGTCGGAAACTTCTTTGTAACTCTTCTGTTCCATATAGAACAACTCAATGCAGCGTTTTTGTTCCTGCGAGAGTTTTTCAACGGCATCTTGAAGTTTTTGCAACTGATTTTCACGTTGAATAGCTTCAGTTCGGGAACTTTCATCAGCAGCCATGTTGCGCAACGCCTGATCGACGTCGATTGCTTCCATGCTGTCTTGTTTGAGTTTTTTCAGGCAGTGGTGTTTAGTAACGCTAAATACCCACGTTTTAAAGTTGTTGACTTCATGTTGCTGCAAATCCCGCAAAATAATTTCGAATACTTCCATAACGGCGTCTTCGGTGTCTACATTATTTTGCAAATAGTTGTAAGCTACAGCAGAAATCAACTGCGTGTATCTGCGAAACAATTCACCGGCATACCATGTGTTAGAGGTACGACGATACTGTTCGATCAATTCCTGATCGCTCAGATCTGTTTCTTTTTTTGACCAGAGAAAGCGTAAACGCACTATCAATGCGGTTTATACAAGTGATACAATAAAATGTGTTTGCCAAGTCCAAATTACGATACAACTTCCAATTCTGCAACTTTCGGGTCGGGTTATTGGTATCGTTTAGGATATTTTACATCAATAAGACGTGTAAAAGGGACTCAGGATGCCCGCGGAATAAAATCCCACACAAATTAAAGATGTTGGAAATCAGACAATTAAGGAATAACCAGAAAATATTTGCTACCCGGCGTGTGGAATTTTGTGAATTCCTTCCCTATTACTCAGAAACGCATTTAAAACGTCTAAAACGAGAAGCATGAAAAAAGTAATCGCAACAGTAGCCGTAGTAGGATTCGTGGTAGCCCTGTTACCTTCTTGCAAACACCAAGGTTCTTGCGACGCTTATCAAGGTTCTCATAAAAGTTCACGTTCTCACAAGAAGCGCCATGCTGAAGTAGTTCGTGTTACTCCAGAACGTTTCAAAGCGTAATTGAAAATTGTACTCCTGAGGGGCGAGTTTATATAGCCGTTCTTCAAAATATACATGTGTTTCATGTGTTTGCCACAAAATGTCCCGGTTAATCCGGGATATTTTGTTTTATGACGTTTCCTCTGTTTTGCTAAATTGCGCTGCGTTAAACAAACCTATAACATCATGAAAACAAACCTGATTGCAGTCGCGCTGATTGCATCGTTTTTATTAGCCTCTTGTGGTGGTGGAGAAAATTCAACATTAACAGAAGGCTTGTCGGCTTTAAATAAGGAACTCGATAGCATTTCCAAAGCTGAGGAAGAAAAGAAGAATGCTCCACCTGTAGCGATCGATTGGACGAAGTTATCCGACTCCACGTTACACGAAACCAACGTAGAATTAATTGGTTATGTGGCCTTGCCCGGAACATCGTATCAGTCCAGCACTGCGCAGATCGGATTGTATGAGCGTCCGGCACAATTTCAGGCAACTGAAAGTTTTATCGTAACCGTTGATGTGGGAACAGGAAATAATACCATGGTTTCTTTACCGGAGAAATACAAAGAAGAAGATTTGAAAATTACGGGAAACAAGGGAGAAGCCATTACTGCCGGAGATCGTGTTAAAATTACCGGTCGCTTCAGTAACAAGTATGGTTACTATTCACTGGATTGCACAAGCATCGAAAAGTTAGAATCGGTTACTGTGGATTACAGTACACTAAATGCCACAAAATTGACTTCAACCAATCTTAAAGACACAACATTGATCGGCAAGTTGGTAATGGCTGAAGGTGTTTTCGAAATGCCGATGATGACTATGAGTGGTGCATACACTTTCGTTTACCTGAAAAAAGCAGGACTGGGCGATGATTTTACCGTGAATATTCAGTACGGCAGCAAGCCCGGACAATTAGGTCCATTGCCTGACAATTACACCGACGCTGATGTGAAGATCATGGGGGCTGACGGCACACCTATTAATTTCAAGAAAAAAGTCCGTGTGTATGGCGTGTTTAAGAACGATGCCATCTATGTGGAGCACGTGCAGAATTTGTAAAGTAGCATACACTTATTTAAGAAATCCTCGTTGATGCGGGGATTTTTTTTGCACTGAAATGTACCTTTTGATGATTTGGCACGTTATGTGTTATATATCAAGTACGATGAAACAACACTACTTCACTTTAAAACGCTTAGGTTATGAAGACTGCGGTTCGTGTATTCGTCGTGTTACTGTTTTTAGGTAACATTACCAAGGCTCAGGCCAACAATAAAGTTGCCGATGCCGGAGGTTTAAAACAAATCATTCAACAATCTGAACGTGATTCTATTTTGCAGATCGAAAGATTGGCTGCATTATACTTTCACGAAATGCTCAACGCATACCGTAAGGATAGCGGACAACCTGCATTAGGCTGGAGCGATACATTGTGGTTGGCTTCGCGTAATCATACCATTTGGATGGTGGACAATAATGAATTGTCTCACAGCGAAAAGCCGAATACAAAATCTTTTACAGGTAAGGATCCCGGCGATCGTGAGACCTATGTAACTAAACGTATGTCATTTTGGTCAGGAGAGAATTGTTTGTACAACTACAGCGGCAATGGCAAAACGATTCAGGAAAAAGCTAAGCACATTGCTTTGTACAGCATTAATCAGTGGAAGAAATCTCCGGGACATAATCGTAATATGTTGCGCAATCATGCTATTCATGGTGTAGCGTTTGTAATTAAGAATGGTGTTGTGTGGGCAACCGATTTATTTGCACGATATGGGACAGGAAAGATTGTTGTTGCTGATGTACCTAAAGACGATGCGCCGGTTCGTGTTGAGCCTCAACAGGAAAAGCCTCAGAGCAAGAAGAAGGTAAATGTAAATACGCGTACTGCGAAGCTTGATATTGCTCAGGCGCTATATACTGCAGATCGTGATGTAAAGCGCAAGAAAAGTTTGGAGAAAGCGGCAAGTGCGCACGCGGCTTACCTGGCCAGCGTGAACAAGTTGACACACGAACAGCAAAAAGGCAAGCGTGCTTATTATGGCGAAACATTGAAACAACGCGTGAATAAAGCTTCTGCGGGAGGCACCTTGCTGAAAGGCGAAGATCGATTTGGTGAAGTTGCTGCTATAGTTGAAGTGGATATTCAGGATTATAGTGTGGAGGCTGTTGTAAAAACAATTCAGACGCAGTTGGAAAAAGATCGTGCAAAGCAAGGATTGACTGAAAAAAGTGCCGAGCAAGTAGGTTATGGTGTAGAAGTGAAGCGTAAGAAAAACGTATTAATGATTTATGTGGTGAGCGTGGAGCGCTATTAGTAAGGTGAGTGGGAGGCGTCACCATTACTAAGGGAGAAAGGTCGGATGAAAGTCCGGCCTTTCATTTTAATAAGCTTCATACCAATGAAAGGTGCTTCGGACTAATTCATTCTTGGTATCATGTAATTGCTTTTTAAATGCATCCGCTACAGGTGAGTGTTTTTTCCCTTTCAGCCAGATTAAACTCCACGTTGTTTTAATCGGAAGTCCTTTAATCGGGATGATTTGTAATTCTTTATTCCGCAATTCGTTTTTGATACCGATTAATGGCATGATGGAATATCCCAAACCTGCCAGCACCGCTTGTTTCACGGCTTCGTTAGACGTAAGTTCCATTTTGCCGTCGGGTTTAATTTTACTGCGATCAAGAAATCCTTCCATCGTTTGTCGCGTGCCAGAACCTTCTTCTCGAAAAATAAGCGGCAACTCGTTGAGCATTTCTTTGGAGTACGGTTGCTTCTTGTTCCACTTTTTATCGGCCTGACCCACCAGGAATAATTTGTTCTGCAACAAGTCCATTTTTTCAACTGCAATTTGTTTCGGTAAAATGGATACCAGCGCGAAGTCTATACTGTTAGCTTCTAACGACTCAATTACTTTCGATTTATTCGTCACATCCATTTGTAACTCTACACCTTTATGCTGCTGAATAAATTCACGCAAGAAATAGGGCATAACATATTTGCCTGTAGACACTACGGAAATTTTTAATCGACCGGCCAGTTCTCCTTTATAGGCCATTGTTTTAGCCTTGATGGTATTCACTTGTTGTAGAATTTCTTCTGCCGTCTGTGCAATTTCGTTTCCGAATGCAGTAACGAACAGCTGTCGACCTACTACTTCTGTCAATGGAATGTCGAATTGATCCTGAAAATTTTTAAGCTGAATAGAAACGGCGGGCTGCGTAAGGTGTAATTCTTCAGCAGCACGTGTAATACTTCCTGTTTGTGCAACGCGCACGAAAATCTGTAGTTGATGAAGTGTATAATTCATAAATAATATTAATGGAAAGTATAATAAAGATAAATAAAAATATATGAAATGCGTAACGCACTTTTGCACCGTTAAACCACATGTTCTAAACTATGACACGAATTACAGTTGCAAAAGGGGACGGAATCGGTCCTGAAATTATGGATGCCACGCTCGACATTATTAAAGCAGCAGGCGCACAAATTGAGATTGACGAAATAGAAGTAGGAGAAAAGGTTTATTTGGCCGGCAATACTTCGGGTATTGCGAATTCCTCCTGGGACACTATTCGCAGAAACAAAATCTTTCTTAAAGCTCCGATCACAACTCCGCAAGGTGGTGGGTACAAGAGCTTAAACGTAACTACGCGTAAATTTTTGGGCTTGTATGCCAACGTGCGTCCATGTATCAGTTTACATCCATTCGTGAGCACCAAACATCCTGTTATGGATGTCGTAATTGTTCGCGAAAACGAAGAAGATTTGTACGCGGGAATCGAACACCAGCAAACCGACGAGGTGGTGCAGTGTTTGAAATTGATCAGCCGTCCGGGTTGTGAGAAGATTATCCGTTATGCGTTTGAGTATGCTAAACAACAAAAGCGCAAGAAGGTAACGTGCTTCACAAAAGATAACATCATGAAGCAGACTGACGGCTTGTTCCATCAGGTGTTTGATGAGATTGCAAAAGAATATCCGGAGATTGAAAATGAACACTGGATCATTGACATTGGTGCAGCTAAAATGGCGGACACGCCGGAAGCATTTGATGTTATCGTGATGCCGAATTTATATGGCGATGTATTGAGTGATGTTGCAGCACAAATTACCGGATCTGTAGGATTGGCGGGTTCTGCCAACATTGGTGAAGAATGTGCCATGTTCGAAGCTATTCACGGATCGGCGCCACGTCGCGCAGGTCAGAATGTGGCAAACCCTTCCGGATTGTTGCAAGGTGCGATTATGATGTTGAATCATATCGGACAAACTGCAGTTGCTGAGCGTGTGCAAAATGCATGGCTGACAACACTGGAAGAAGGTATTCACACCTATGATATTTATAAGGAAGGTGTAAGTAAACAAAAGGTAGGTACTAAGGAGTTCGCTCAGGCTGTGATTGCCAATTTGGGTAAAACACCTAAAACACTGAAAGCGGTTTCTTATGCGAACAGCGCAGCGTTAAACTTGCCGAAGTATAAGCGTAAGGCTTCTGCTAAGAAGGAACTTGTTGGTGTGGACGTGTTTGTTCACTGGAACGGCGAATCTGCGGATGAGTTAGCGTCTAAAGTGAAAGCGTTGGAGTTGAAGCATGTGAAGCTGTCGATGATCACCAACCGTGGAATCAAAGTGTGGCCGGAAGGATTCAGAGAGACCTTCTGCACGGATCACTGGCGTTGTCGCTTTAAGCCGCAAGAAGGAGCTTCCATCTCCAAGCAGGATATTATCGAATTGTTGAACAAATCACTCAACGAAGGAATTGATAGTATCAAAACAGAAAACCTGTATGCTTTCGATGGCAAGCCTGCGTACAGTTTAGGTCAAGGACAATAAAACCGGCAATTATGAAGATCGATTTAATCAAAGGAGAGTTTCGTCGTGATGAAGCGACCGCATTGATCGGTGAAATGATTCAAGCGAAGATTCGATTTCACGAAAGTAAAATATCTGCTTCCGGAAACGAGGAAGACATCAAATTCCGTGAGCAGAAGATTAAATCGCTTCAGGAGAGCTGGCATCGTATTCGGACCACATCGCAAGATGAGCATGGGAGCGTGCGTATTGATGCAGAACTGGTGCTTACTAATTTTTAATCATTGACTATGGAGACGACCACGAGGTTAGTGTTGATGGATGGAGGTTTCACTCCTGATGACGCGCAAGAGATTTTGCTCAAGTTTATCGTTGCAAAAATCAACTATAACAAGATAAAAAATCTCAGTCATCAGGTACACTATAATCGTGAAGATCCTTTAGCAGCAAAACGGATTGAAGATTTGTATAAGAGTAAAGCGATTGTGGAGGATTTGATTCGTGAAGCAAGAGAAAAGAACATTCAGCTCAACATCAAATCTGATATCACAATAGGATTAAAGTACAGTGACTAACCAATTCTATCATGGTAAACGGGCGCTGATTGCTACTATGCACGGCAAACAGCAAGTAATCGGCCCCGTTTTGCAGGATGAATTAGGAATTAGGGTATTTACGCTTGATGATTTTGACACTGATCGTTGGGGGACGTTCAGTGGCGAGGTAGAGCGTAAATCGGACCCGTTAGCCACAGCCCGTCAAAAATGTCTACATGGTTTAGAACAGGGGAGTGTAGATTTGGCTGTGGCTAGCGAAGGTTCGTTTGGTCCCCATCCGTTTATCCCTTTTCTTGCAGCTGACGAAGAGATTCTTGTATTTATCGATCGACGAAATGATCTCGAGATTATAGCTAAAGAGCTTTCTCCTGACACGAACTACGCTGCATCAACAGTTACAAGTATCGATGAGTTGTTGGCCTTTGCAGAAACAGCTTTATTTCCAAGTCATGCCCTAATTCTACGCCCGTCGCCGGATTCACCGGAGAACATGGTCAAGGGAATTCGCGATAAAGAGACTTTGATCAAAACAGCATTGCAACTCTTGAACGAACACCAACAACTTCACGTGCAAACGGACATGCGGGCGCACATGAATCCAACACGCATGCAAGTGATTGCCGGTGCTACTCGCAAGTTGGCGGAACGAATAAAAAATGTATGTCCAACATGCGGTATCCCCGGATTTGGACCAACTGAATTTCAAAAAGGATTGCCTTGTGCACAGTGTCATTTTCCTACAAAGAGTGTTCAACGAATCATCAACTCTTGTTTAAAATGCAGCTACAACGAGATTGTCGAATTTCCTACTGGGAAACGGCATGAGGATCCTATGTATTGTGATAATTGTAATCCCTGATAACATCCCGATAAACCAATGACTTTAGAATTACTACAAGAAAATCTTACCAACCCTGCATTATTATTTTTCGCTTTAGGAATTGTCGCTGTGTATTTGAAGAGCGATCTTGAAATTCCGGCAAATTCTTCCAAGTTTATTTCCTTGTATTTATTGTTTGCTATTGGTTTCAAAGGCGGTCAGGAGTTATCGCATGAAGAAATTGATGGTGAAGTAATTGGTTCAATTGTGCTGGGAGTAGCGATTTCGGCATTAATTCCTTTGTATACCTTTTTTGTGTTAAAGCGAAAATTAAACGTGCATGATGCAGGTGCAATTGCTGCGGCTTATGGATCAGTAAGTGCAGTAACATTCGTAACCGCGGTTACTTATTTGGAAAGTCAGCAATATATTTTTCACGGACACATGGTGGCTACGATGGCATTGATGGAATCGCCGGCCATCATTATGGGCTTGTTGCTGATTTCTTTGTTTGACAAGCAGCGCTCAGCAGGAGTGAAGAAGCGCGACGTCATTAAACATTCATTCACCAATGGCAGTGTGTTGCTCATTCTCGGAAGTTTGCTGATCGGATATTTCGCCAATGCAAAACAAGCGGAAGGCATTAAACCATTTACGAATGATTTGTTTAAAGGCTTCCTTGCGATATTCTTGCTGGACATGGGGATTACCAGCGGACGAAAGCTTAAATCCTTTTTTGCATACGGCTCGTTTCCATTATTGTTCGCAATCTTCGTTCCTTTATTCAACGGATGTTTGGTTGCCTTAATCAGCGCGCCGTTTATACATGATATCAGCAATCGATTTATTCTGGCGATACTTGCTGCAAGTGCTTCTTACATCGCTGTTCCTGCCGCCATGAAAATATCTGCACCCAAAGCAGATCCGGGATTGTATTTGCCCATGGCACTTGCTGTTACGTTTCCCATCAACATTACCATTGGAATGCCGCTGTATCTTATGGTGGCGCAATGGACGGGTTAACGAAAAAATAAGCCAAAGAAGTTTTGTAGTCTCGACAGGAATCGAACCTGTATCAAAAGTTTAGGAAACTTCTATTCTATCCATTGAACTACGAGACCATGATAAAGGACATCGTGCAAAATTAACATACCGGAGCTAATTCATCGTGAATAATTGCTCGTTGATGACCGTTGCACATATTTCAAGCGAAACGGCAGGATTTGTTTTTATTACGAGAACGATTTCTTTACATTTGAACATGACCCGCCAATTCATTGCTTGTATTGTCATTGTATTACAGATATCCACTGCTGCAATTGCCGGTGGCTTTCAGGTGAATGCTCAAAGTCAGCGGCATTTGGGCATGGGGCATACAGGGACTGCGTTATTTTTCGATGCATCCAGTATGTTCTTTAATCCGGGTGCTTCCGTTTTTGTAGATGGCAAATGGGTAATAACAGGTAGCGGCACGTTCTTGATGCCTCGAACAGTTTACGCAGAGCCGGCTCCCGGAGTTTATCAGGCTTCTATGGTGCAAAATATAGGAACACCTTTCGGTGTGTACGCGATGTACAATAAACAGAAGTGGGCAGCAGGCGTAGCGGTGTACACTCCTTTTGGAAGTCGTGCAGAATGGCCGTCTGACTGGAAAGGAAACTTTCTGATTCGCGAAATAAATCTGAAAACAATTTTTGTTCAGCCAACAGTGTCGTATCAGTTGCATGAAAAGTTAGGCATTGGAGCCGGCTTCATTTATGCAACAGGTGGTTTCGCATTGCGTAAAGGTGTACCTGTGCAAGATCAGAATGGAGATTACGGCGAAGGCAATCTTTCTGGCGATGCAAGCGGATTCGGCTTTCAGGCGGGAATATTATATAAGCACAATGATGCCTTATCATTCGGGGCTTCGTATCGTTCTGCTGTTAGTGTGGAAGTCAATGGCGGAAGTGCCGAATTTACCGTCCCGGGAGCCTTGCAGGAATTTTTCCCTACTACTACTTTTTCTACCGCGTTGCGATTGCCACAAGTGATTAATGTTGGTGCGGCGTACTCCACGGACAGATGGACATTTTCGAGCGATGTCAATATTGTTGGGTGGAGTTCTTACGATTCGTTACGCATTGATTTTGCGGATAACACGGATAAGTTGGAAGACATTAGTTCGGCGCGCATGTACAAGAATGCTTGGATTGCGCGTGCAGGAGTGGAATACAGAATTTTAGATAAGTTACAGTTACGTGCAGGATGTTACTTCGACAAAACTCCTGTGCAAGACGGTTATTTAACACCTGAAACTCCTGATAGCGATCGCATTGGAATTACCGGCGGAGTAACTTATAAAATAGGAGAAAACATTCGCATTGATGCATCTTGCTTATACGTTGAAGGCATGCAGCGAACAGACACCAATATTGAAACAGGATTTACCGGTACTTATAAAAGCAGAACCATAGCTCCGGGAATCGGATTTACCCTCAAGTTTTAACTATACCCTTATGATGAAAAATTTACTTACAGGATTAGCCTTGTGTTTGACAAGTGCTACAACTATTCAAGCTCAAAGTGCGTGCAACGGTTTGCGTTATCGGGACTTTGTGTTTCAGGACACCACGATTTCAAATATTGTGTACGGTTCTAATCAGAGTTTTAATAACAGCACAACATCGCTTCGCCTGGATGTGCACATGCCGAAAAATGACACAGTGACAAATCGTCCTTTGATCATTCTTGCACACGGCGGAAACTTTTTGTCGGGATCGAAAACCGGTGGTGACGTCATTCAATTTTGCAATGATTTATCGCAAATGGGTTACGTTGTGGCTTCTATCGATTATCGTGTGGGGATGACGAACTTTCCGTTTCCCGGACCTGATAGTACCGATGCAACCGAAGCCGTAATGCGTGCTGTACAAGATGCAAAAGCTGCGGTGCGTTTTTTCAAAAAAGATTATGCTACACTAGGAAACACCTACGGTATCGATACTTCGAACATTTATTTCATGGGAGTAAGTGCCGGTGGATTTATGGCGTTGCATGTAGCGTATTTAGATGAACCCAGTGAATTTCCTTCATGGGCAGATACTACCAATCAGCCCGGACTTAGCGGCGGCATTGAAGGCAACAGCGGCAATCCGGGATATTCTTCAAATGTGCGCGCAGTGATTAATATTGCCGGTGCATTAGGAGACACTGCTTGGATTAATGCGGGTGATGAGCCGGTGTTAAATTTTCATGGTACTGCGGATCAAACTGTTCCTTATGGTTCTGCGACGATCGTGTTGTTGGGAACGTATCCATTGTTAACCGTGCATGGTTCTGCATCAATTGATACTCGTGTGGATCAGCTGGGTATAACTAATTGCTTTGAAATTTATGAAGGACAGGGACACGTGCCGCATGTGAGCAGTGCTGCGTACTACGACACCACATTGGTGATTACAAGAAATTTCCTGGTTCACTTTGTTTGTGGCGATCAGTTAGATTGCGGATGGTCTAACCCAATTGGTATGCAAGAACTTCCTGCATTACGATCGGTGTTGGACGTATATCCGAATCCGGCAACAACAGAATTTACGGTAAATACAGGTCGTTTGGCAGGCAACGATTACAGCATTGAAGTGTATGACTCCACCGGAAAGTTATTCCGTCGCCAGCGTGCAGAAAATGATGGTACGACTACCTTGAACACGCAAGGTTGGGTGCCCGGTATGTACATGATTACGGTGCGCAATGCTACACAGCAGTATACGCAGCGTGTGATTGTGAAGTAACAGATTTGTAATTCAAGATGAAAGCCCGTTGTAGTGACGGGCTTTTTTTATTTACGGAAACCAAACTCCATTACAATCAAAGCAGTTGAGTATTGGAATTGTTGCGCCGTATTTAATATTAATCGCGGTTATGAATTCGTTTGTGATGAGGGCATAACCCTTTTCGTGCGGGTGAAAGCCATCCAGCGAGAAAAAACCTCCGCTTACAAACGTGGCATTGTAATCTACACCGTCCCAAACTACTCCTGCATTTACACGTAAAAAGTAATCGTGCATATCAACCAACGCCAAATTGTATTGTGCTGCTTTCTGGCGAATAACTGCATTATAAGCATCAATGTATTGATCGATCAATTGAACTTCCGTTGCATCCAGCACATATTGATCAGGAATAACCGAAAACAGAATTCCCATAAAATTGCACTTCATGGAATCGAGCGGGGCTTGCAAGGTTAGAAATTCTCCGGCAGTTAATTGACGCACGCCCATTGGTGCGGCAGGATCGTTAATGACAAATCCGTTAGCGCCTTCCTGAAATTGAATGTGCGACAAGCCGCTGTTGGTGTAAATGGTGTTTAAGGAGTCGGCTTTGCTCTGCGTCAAATTCGCGCCATTCCAAGGAATTAGAGTATAGAACGGAAAACTTCTTAATCCCGGTATTGTAGCCAGAACACCTTTTGCACCGTTGGCGGTAAGTTCAATTATGGCTGCATCTAAAGCTGCGGAAAATTGAGCTGAAGTAGGTGGTGTGTTGCGCTCTCCTCCGTAACGGGCATAGTTATAAATTTCCTCCATGCCGAACCAGGCAGCAAAAAACGAAGCATTCATTGCAGACGCATCTTCAATTACGTCCGAGGTGCCCGGGTTAGAAGCAATACGGTGATAGTAAGGATTGGTATTATTCGCCGGAGCATTGCCTAATGCCGGATTGAATTGCTCCTGCAAAGAAGCGAATGGAATGCTCCAGTTGATATTTTCACTCGGATAATTATTAGTGAAAATACTCCACGCAGCAGCAACACTCATGCTGTCTTTAACAGGCCCCATAGAAACTACACCCTGACAATCGGTTCGATCTCCTAAACGCGAAGCACCAACGTACCAACTTTCCCACGATTTATAATTCCAACCAATTCCTTCACTAGTTCCTAATGTATATTGGTTGTATGTTTTTTCTGTGATCATAGAAAACTGTCGTCCCAGAAGCATAGGAATACTTTTGGTTTGATGATCATCACGCAATGCTCCATCCTGATAGCCGGCCATGTAACTGCCGCCAACAGCAACAAATCTCGAGAAGTCTGCTGTGCCTGAAGAAGGTTCAGGAGTTTCGATTTTCGGTGTACAAGAAATTAAACCGATGATCGCGAATAATGTATAGTAGGAGTAACGCATCATGTAACTAAGCTACACAATTCATTTCAGTACAACAACCTACTTAACAGTTGAGCCGTTGTTGACGTTGTCTTTTGTGGGCGCAACAAAGCTTAATTCGCCTTTATCGTTTTCCGCCATCAATATCATACCGTTCGATTCAATACCCATCATTTTGCGCGGCGCGAGGTTCACTAAAATGGTGACTTGTTTTCCAACAACTTCTTCAGGTGTAAAATACTTCGCGATGCCCGACAATACGGTGCGTTGATCAATTCCGGTATCAACCGTAAGCTTCAACAGTTTATCACTCTTCGGCATTTTTTCGGCAGCAAGGATCGTTCCGATGCGGATATCCATTTTCGAAAAATCATCGAATGTGGTGGTCTCCTTTTGTGGTTCCAATGCTTTTGCAGGTTGTGCCGCCAATTGCGCTTGTTCTGCCTCAGCAGCTTGTGCTTTTTTAATGGATTCTAATTTGTCCATTTGTTTTTGCAATAATGCTTTATCCACTTTAGCAAATAACATTACCGGTTCATTCAACTGATGACCTTCCGGTAAATTGGAAGTGTTCTGAGCCTGATTCCAGGACAAAGAACTAATATTAAGCATGCTTAGCAATTTCGCTGAAGTAAACGGTAGGAAAGGCTCGCAGAGGACACTTAAGTTGGTGCAAATCTGTAGAGAAACGTTTAAAACAGTTTTTACGCGTTCCGGATCCGGATTTTTCCAAGGCTCATTGTCGGAAAGGTATTTGTTTCCTAAGCGCGCCAGGTTCATCATTTCTTGTTGTGCTTCACGGAAACGATAGTTGCGAATGGCAGTGCTGATGCGGTCCGGGAACTTGGTGATTTCTTCCAGCACCAAAACGTCTTCTTTTGTATAACGTGTGGCAGCAGGAACTTTGCCCGCATAATTTTTATGCGTCAGTACCATCGTACGATGCACGAAGTTGCTGAACACTGCTGCTAACTCATTGTTTACGCGAGCTTCATAATCCGCCCAGGTAAAGTCTCCGTCTCCGGTTTCAGGAGCAGTAGCCGTAAGCACATAACGCAATTCGTCTTGCTTGCCGGGCATTTCCTCTAAGTACTCGTGTAACCAGATGGCCCAGTTACGCGATGTCGAAATTTTATTGCTTTCCAGATTCAGGAACTCATTGGCAGGAACATTATCAGGAAGAATATAATTTCCATGCACCATTAACATCGCCGGAAAAATCAAACAGTGAAAGACGATGTTGTCTTTACCGATGAAATGAACGAGTTTGGTGTCGTCCTTTTTCCAATAATCTTCCCATGATGCAGAACGAGGCGCCCCTCCGTATGATAATGTATTGCGTGTTGCGGGATCTTCAAACCACTCTTTACTTGCAGTAATATATCCGATTGGCGCATCAAACCACACGTACAACACTTTGCCTTCCGCACCTTCAACCGGAACTTTCACGCCCCAATCCAGGTCGCGTGTCATAGCGCGTGGATGCAAACCGGCCTTTAACCACGATTGGCACTGCCCGAAAACATTCGCCTTCCATTCCTGATGCGAATCGACATAGGCTTGTAATTTCGGCTGCAATTGATCCAATGGTAAGAACCAATTTTTAGTTGGTTTTTTAACGGGTTTTGATCCGCTTAATGTGCTGTGCGGCGCAATAAGTTCGTCGGGAGATAATGAAGTGCCGCATTTCTCACACTGATCGCCGTATGCGTTGGGATTACTGCAGTTGGGGCATGTACCAACAATGTAACGATCTGCTAAAAACTGACCGGCTTCTTCGTCGAAGTATTGTTCTGTTGTTTCTTCCGTGAAAACCTTTTTGTCGTAAAGTGTTTTAAAAAACGCGGAAGAGAAGTCGTGATGGGCTTTGCGTGATGTGCGGGAATAAATATCAAATTCTACCCCAAATTCTTTGAACGAACGATTGATGATGTCGTAGTATTTGTCGACAACCTGTTGTGGTGTTAATCCTTCTTTGCGGGCACGTAACGTAATAGGAACACCGTGTTCATCGGTGCCACTCACGAACAAAACATCTTCACCGCAGGAGCGCAAATGCCGCACGTAAATATCTGATGGCAAATAACAGCCGGCCAAATGTCCGATGTGGATAGGGCCGTTGGCATAAATTAATGCCGCTGTAACGGTATAACGTTTTGGTGTTTGATTCATGCTAATTCATCCTGAACGCTTAGATTTACGGGCTCATCAGGGAGCACGAAGATAATGAAACAGACGCAAACCATTACGCCTCCGTATTTGCAGCCGGGAGATGTTATCGGCATAGCTGCACCGGCACGAAAAATCAGTCGTGATGAAATGTCTCCGGCCATTCGCCTGATGCAAGAAGCGGGATTCGTCGTTAAATGCAGCACGAATTTGTACGGTACGGAAAATCAATTTTCAGGCACCGACGCGGCGCGAATTGCGGATATGAATGAACTACTGGGCGATTCGAAAGTTAAAGCCATTATTGCGGCGCGAGGCGGATACGGGTGCATGCGTATTGTGGATGGTATCAACTGGAATTACTTGAAGGAACAGCCCAAATGGATCGTAGGCTATAGCGACATTACCGTATTTCACGCACATATTCATGCCAATTTCGGACTACAAACCGTGCATGGTACAATGCCGATTAATTTTTTGAAGGACGCGGAGAGCACGCAGTCCTTGCTGGATGTTTTATGCGGGAAGACGGTTAATGTGGAAACTGCTGCAGATGCTTCACGATTGAACAAGCCCGGCATTGCGCAAGGTGAATTGATTGGCGGAAATTTAAGTTTGTTGTACGCCATTCAGCATTCCGCTTCAGATTTGAATTATAACGGGAAAGTGCTGTTCATCGAGGATCTGGACGAGTATTTATATCACATTGATAGAATGATGTTGAGTTTGAAGCGTGCGGGGAAATTAAAACATCTGGCAGGTTTGATCGTCGGAGGAATGGACGACATGAAGGACAATGCTGTTCCCTTCGGACAAACTGCGGAAGAGATTATTCGCTCGCATGTAGAAGAGTATAAATATCCTGTTGCATTCGGATTCCCGGCAGGACATGGGGTTAAAAATATTGCATTGAAAATGGGCGCACGAGTTGAATTAGATGTTGATGCAACCGGTGCCTGCTTAAAATTTACTTAAGCATTTCATCGCTCAACAGTTCACCATCTTTAAGCGTTATTCGCCTGTCGGTGCTGCCCGCAAACTGTGCATCGTGCGTTACAACCAAAATGGTTTGGTTGAATTTAAGTTGCAACTCTCTGAAAATATCAAAAACGGTTTGTGCATTTTTTGAGTCCAGATTTCCGGTAGGCTCATCACCGAAAATGATGCTGGGATTATTAATCAGAGCACGCGCAATTGCAGCACGCTGTTGCTGACCACCCGAAAGTTTGCTGGCTTTTTTAATTGCCTGATCGCCTAATCCCAGCAAATCGAGCTTTTCAAAGGCGTGCTTACGAATGGTGTCTTCGTCGTATTTGCCCAGTTTAAGAGCAGGCAACATGACGTTATCCAAAACAGTAAATTCCGGTAACAAGTAGTGAAATTGAAAAACGAAGCCGATTTTTTCATTGCGAATTTCGGCAAGTTGATTTTTCGACTTTTCGTGAAGCGGTTCGTTGTCAATTAAAATTTCACCTTCGTAGTCGGTATCCAGAGTGGACAACAAGTACAACAATGTCGATTTGCCGCTGCCCGAGGAACCTACAATAGAAACAAATTGCCCACGGGATATTTTGAAACTGATATTCTTCAACGCCTGAAAATCCACCGGATCCCGGAAGAATTTGTTGATGGAGCGTGTTTCAAGTATAATATCCGGGTTCATATTATTTGCTTCTGATAATGTCTATGGCATCAACACGTGCAGCTTTTCGTGCGGGAATGTAACCCGCCAAGGCTGTAGCTACTAATCCGAAGATGTAAGCCATGGCATAAAAACCGGCGCTGGTATTGAATTTTAAATATTCCATCGCAACGAATCCTCGTATATCCATTTTAACACTGCCTGCAATTTGTTGCAATCCCCAGCCGACAATTAATCCGAGTAATCCGCCAAATATTCCGATAACTAATGATTCGGTAAGAAATATTGTGCGTATGTCTTTGTCTTTAAAGCCTGTTGCTTTGAGAATCGCGATGTCCGGCATTTTCTCATAAATGATCATCATGAGAATATTAAAAATACCGAAACCGGAAACAATTAAAATTGATGTAATAATTAAATACGTTACCATGTTCTGGATTTTGAACACGCTGAATACGTTGGCATTAGCGGTTTCCCAATCTACTGCGGTATAACCGAATTGTTTTTGCCAGTCAGCAGCCAATGCTTTGGCCTTGTTGATGTCTTTTAGTTTGATGTTGAGATCGGTGATATAGCTCCCATCAACTTGTAGTAATTTTTGTGCATTACGAATGTTGATATAAGCGCGACTATTATCCAACTCTACCACACCGGATTTATGTATTCCGACAACACGCATTTGCAGTGCCGATCCTTTGGCAGATGACACAGTGATGATATCGCCTGTAGCCGCCCCCAGTTTCATGGCAAGCCCTTCGCCTAAAATGACACCATTCGGTGTGGTGACAAGGCGTTTCAGGTCACCATCGATCATGTACTTTTCTACATTGAACGTATTGTTCTCTCGTTCAATATCAACACCGGCTACACGTCCTGCAACTTGTGCAATGCCCATGTTAAATATGGCCTGCGAACCTACGAAAGGAGAAACGCCGATAACTTCAGGATGATTTTCGATAATGCGCATCATCTGGTAGCCATTCTTTAAACGCGGTTCTTCATCTTTCGGTTTTTGATTGCGCACCAGCACCCAGGATTGTGCGGTATCCGAAAGTGTTTTCGAATAGATGGATTTTTTCGCAACCTGAACGTCATTATAAATGCGAACGTTCGCGGATGTGTTTACCGTTTGTTCGATAAACATGTTCTGAAATCCGGTCATCAGGCCCGCCTGAAAAATGAAAATGGCTATACCAAACGTTACGCCAAGCATAGCAACAATCGTCTGTCGTTTTTTAGACAACAGATGTGTCATCGCAATGCGAAAAGCCGGACGTTTCAGATAGCTTTTCATTTACTTCACGAGTATACCTTGTTCGTTTACACCGCTGAGGATTTCAACGTAGCGGAGATCTTTCAATCCTGTCGTTACTTTCACAGGCTCATCTTTGCCTTTCACTTTAACCGTATTTTCCGCAGAAATAAATTCACGTGGAATAACCAGAATATTTTTCTTGGTATCAATTACAATATTGGCTTCAAGGGACATTCCGGAATACCATTGTGCGTTACCTTGATCCAGCGTGCCAATAACTAACGCTGTTTTATCCAGCGCTGCAATGCGCGGATAGATGTGATCAACAGTGCCGTTGAAAGTTTTTCCTTCGTACGCGTCAATTTCGTAGACGATATTTTGCCCGGGTTTAATCAACGCGATGTCGGTTTCATCAATATTCAGTTCTACCTGAAATGCAGTTGCATTCCCCAATTCCATGATAGGCTTGTTGGAATTTACGAAGTCCCCAATTTTAGGAACAATATCGTACACACGACCTGACGAAACTGCTGCAATGATGTATTCATTTCGGTTGCTGGTTTGTGCATCCAGCTGGAGTTTGGCGTTTTGTGCTTCAGTTTGTAAACGTAATCGTGTTGCGTGATAGTTGCCTTCTGCACGAGCATGTTGTGCTTTGGAGTTTTCGAATGCAACTTTTGCCTGATCCAATGTGTTGACAGCTGTTGCATTAGTGGCCAGAAGTGCCGTAAAACGGGCAACGTTGACAGAATCTGAAGCGCGCTTACTTTTTGCAGCAGTTGCTTCTGCTCGCAATGACGGCAGTATGGGACCATCATCGGAAGCGTTGGATGCGGCCAAGGCGTATTGATTTTTTGCAGCAGCAACGTTGAGTTCGCTCACCTCACTGCGAATGGTAATCAGCGCTTGTCCTGCAGTTACGGTATCTCCAACACGCACGTGTATCTCTTGCACATAACCGGGGAGCTTCGCAAAAAGTTTGTAATTGTCTTTCGGAAATATTTTGCCGGAAGCGTAAACGGCTTGCGTCAAATCTTTGCGGACAGGGCTTACCGATTCTTGCCTTTGTCCTTTACAGGACCACAGCGTCACGAGCAGCAGGAGGGATAGTATTCTCATGGTTGTTTACAAAAAGGGCTGCAGAAATAATTCCGCAGCCCTGTAAAATTATTCGCTTGTCTGATTGTCACTATGATGCTCATCATGTTTTGCTCCCGAACCCGCGAGTCGCTTAATGCGCTCGGTAGTGCGTTCTGCAAGCAAATACATAATCGGCAATACAATTAATGTTAATACGGTTGCGAATGATAAACCGTAAATCATGGTCCAGGATAAAGGTCCCCAGAAGGCAACGCTATCACCACCCAGGAAAATCTTAGGATCGAATTCAGAGAATAATGTATAGAAATCCATATTCAATCCGATGGCAAGAGGAACAAGTCCGAGCATAGTTGCAGTGGCTGTAAGTAATACAGGAGTCATACGTGTTTTACCGGCTTCAATGATCGCTTCGCGCAACGGCATTCCACGTTCTCTCAAAATGTCAATAAACTCTACAATCAGAATTCCGTTTCGCACCACGATGCCCGCCAATGCAACAATACCAACACCTGTCATAACAATCGAAATGTTATCACCGAATATGGCCAGACCTAAGAATACGCCAATCACGCTGAAGAAAATTTCGCTCAGGATGATGATTGGTTTTCCGATGGAATTAAACTGTGTTACAAGAATTACGATGATCAATCCGATAGAAGCTATCATCGCCCAACCCAGGAATGCCGCAGTTTCTGCTTGTTCTTCTTGTTGTCCGCCCATACGAATGGAAATTCCGGCAGGAGCTTCTTTGTATGTGGCAAGCAAGCTTTCTACATCAGCTACAACGTCGTTAGGGTTGAAACCTTCTGCTACGTTCGACTCTAAAGTAACCACACGCTTTTGTCCTTTGCGTTTTACGGCTCCGTAACTCACGTCGTATTTAATGTCTGCAAAAGATGACAAAGGAACGTTACGAATCATGCCGCCCATGTTCATATCGCGATACGTCATTTTCAAGTTGCGAATGGCGTTGATATCGCTGCGCTGATCCTGCTTGTAACGCACCATGATTTTGTATTCATCATTAGCATCACGGAATTTAGAAGCTTCTGCACCGAAGATGGAATTACGAATTGCCATTCCGATCATTCCGGTAGAAACACCTTCACGATTTGCACGTTCACGATCTAGCGAGAAAACAATTTCAGGTTTACTTGCTGCAACATCAGTTTTTAATTGTGCAACACCGCCAATTTTTAAACTATCCAGTTGTTTCTCCAGATACGTTTTTAAATCGGCCGCAGTGAAGAGAATGTCTTCCAAATCTTCGCCGCTGATTTCAATACTGATGGGTTTTGAAACAGGAGGACCGTTGCTTTCTTTTTGCACATCGATTTCTGCTCCGATCAGTCGGTTCGCTTTGAAATCCTGTTGTACACGTTGCAACACATCCGAAGTGGATTTGCCGTTACGCTGTGCAAACTGTTTGAATGCCACAGTAACCTTCGCTTTATGCGGCTGTACACTTTGATCTTGTTGTTGCGGATCGCCCGCTGCTACAGCAACGTTGGTGATGATCGAAGTGATCATGTCCATGTCGGGAGCAACAAGTTTGTTGATTCGTTTTTCAACAATTTGCGCAATCGAATCTGTTTTCGCCTGATCTGTTCCAACAGGAGTTTCAATATACGCGTAGATAAAGTTCGGGTCGGAAGACGGGAAGAAATCTACTTTAGGCTGGCGAATACCGATACCGATAAACGAAATCACAAACAACAACACAATTGAAATAAGAACAGTATACGGGTGGTCGATAGCCCAGGTTAAGCGACGACCGTACCATTCGCGGAAACGAGGCCAGATGTTTTCCTGAAATTTAAATATGGTACGACGCAGGAAATAATGGTGAATTAAAATAACACCATAAATAACTAACGTGAAATTTCCTGTGAACCATGAGCCCGTTGAATATCCCATTAATGCCAATACTCCCGCGATGATAGTCGTGCGGCGCAACCATTTTGGCCAACGATTGTCTTTTGCCGTTTTAGAATCGTAGTGACGCATAAAGTCAACCGCAAAAACCGGATTGATAATGTACGCTACCAGCAAGGATGCGAGCAATGTTATAATTAACGTTATCGGCAAATACACCATGAACTTACCAATGATACCGCTCCAGAATGCCAACGGAATAAACGGAGCCAAGGTGGTCAGTGTTCCGGATAATACAGGTAGAAATACTTCGCCTGCGGCTAATTTCGCGGCTCGTACAATGCCAATGCCTTTGTTTTCGGAGAAGATACGGTGTGTATTTTCAATTACAACGATGGCATCATCCACAACAATTCCTAACGCTAACAGGAACGAGAAGAGTACGATCATGTTCATCGTAAAGCCGATACTATCCAACACGATAAAGGCAATCGCCATGGAAAGCGGTACGGACAACGCCACGAAAAACGCGTTCGTTGCTCCCATGAAAAACATCAATACCACTAACACGAGAATAAATCCGATGATGATGGTGTTGATGAGATCGTGCAACGTGATACGCGTATTGTCAGATTGGTCGCCGGTAAACGTTACTTTCAAATCTGCCGGCAATTGTTTATTGCCTTGCATTTCAGCAACAATAGCGCGAATCTTATCGGACGCATCAATCAGGTTTTCTCCGGCACGTTTCACGATATTAAGCGTGATAACATTTTTCCCGTCAAGACGCGCGTAGCTTTCCTGTTCTTTGAATCCATCCACAACTTCAGCTACATCTTTCAAATACACTAAAGCACCGGCTTGTGAACCCACCACAATATTTTTGAGTTCTTCAACCGAACGGAATTCATTCTTTAAAGCGATGGTTCGTTTCACGCCGTCTGTAGTAACCGTTCCACCCGAAATGGTCATGTTTTCGTATTGAATGGCGCGTGAAATATCATCCAGCGTTAACTGCGCGGCCTGCATCTTGTACATGTCCACGTTCACCTGAATTTCTCGTTCCAGCGCACCAATCATGTCCACACGTGTTATCTCTTTCAGCCCTTCAACACGATCTTTAACGTTGTCGGCGAAATTTTTCAGTTTCGCCAGATCATAATCGCCTGCGATATTCACCGCCATAATCGGCATATCGGAGAAGTTCACCTCAATTACGTCAGGACCGGCTGTCAGACTTTGCGGTAAGTCGCGTTTCGCTTTATCAACGGCATCTTTAACTTTCTGCTTTGCTGTTTCAACGGAAACGTTGGTGTTAAACTCTACGACTACGTTACAGAAATCCTGGATGGAATTGGAAGTAATTTTCTTTACTCCGGAGATCGCTTTGATCTGCTTTTCCAAGGGTTTCGCTACCAGATTTTCCATGTCGGTAGGAGAGGAGCCGGCATACACGGTAGTTACATAGATGGTTGGAACCACGATGTCCGGAAACTGTTCCTTCGGAAGTTTCTGGTAGTACAATATTCCGGCCAACGATAGGAACACCGTCAAAATATAGATCGACGTTTTATTATCGATGGACCAGCTGGTCGGTTTAAATTCTTTGATTTTATCTAGCATAACCCAAAATGTTAAGTGTGATTATAATCAGGGTTATTATTCTTGAATAGTTAAAACATCGCCCGGAGTAAGGTCTGCGTAGCCTTCCGTAATAACACGATCGCCTTCGGATAAACCTGCAGTAATTTCTGCGTTACCGTTGTAGGTGAAGGTGTAGCTGACATCACGTTTTTCCGCTACTGTTTTTCCTCCTGAAGTTGCAGCTACATAAACAAACGTTTTACCGTCAGAACCTTGTTGAATGGCAGCAAGCGGAACAACTTTAGCGCTGTCGTTTTTGTAATCCGTAATTTTAATTATTGCGATCATGTTCGGAACAACATTTTCTTCATTAGGCGCTAAAGCAACTTCTACGTTGAATGTCCGGTTCAATTTATTGATGATGCGTCCGGCGTGCGTTACTTTGGTTTGAATTGTTTTGTTGTCGGCATCCGGAAGTGTAATCGCTACATCGCTACCGGTGCGCACTTTTGAAATATAACCTTCAGCTACTTCACCTTTAGCGCGCAATTTACCCGTGTTCACAATTTGAATAGTGGTAAATCCGGGACTTGCCATTTCTCCAACTTTTAAACCAACAGCATCTACAGTTCCGGCAATAGGAGCTGTTACGCGCGCCATTGCGATTTGTTCTTCGAGCGCAGCAACTTGTTTATTCAACGCCTCGTATTGTGTTTTGGCCTGAAGGAATTGCAACTCTGTTCCAATTTTCTGATCCCACAAATTCTTTTGGCGATCGTACACTTGTTTAGACAAATCACGCTGTAATTTCAATGCGGAAAGTTGTTGGTTCATTGCGTCGGTGTCCAGTTCCGCCAGAGTTTGTCCTGCGGCTACTTTGTCTCCTGCCTGAACCAATACGCGCTTCACCATGCCCGGCATTTGTGGACCAACGCTTACGCTTTCTTCTGCATCAATGCGCCCCTGAATGTCGATGGAATGCACAAATGCGGACGGTTGAATAACGGTAACACGAACCGGTTTCCCGGCTGCAGTGCTGTCGCCTTTTTCTTTACGTAATTCCATTTCCAGCTGCGCAATTTCTTTGCGAAGTGCATGAAATTCGGTGTATTTCTGTTTTAATAATTCTTCTTTAGATCCGGAACCACCGCATGATGCGAGAATGATGGTTGCCGCTAAGACATAAGATGCGAGTTTCATAGAGTTGTTTATTGCGGATGCGTGATTTATTTAATAGTCAGATTGCCCATGGATTTGTCGTAATCCACCTTTGCGGTTACAGCGTCGTACAAGGCACTGAAATAGTTGGTTTGTGCTTCTTTTAAGCTTGTTTCGGCGTTGAGGACTTCAATGTTGGAACCAACACCTTGCTCGTATTTCTTCTTGGTCACATCGTAAACGCTTTGCGCTAATTCCATATTGGCTTTTTGAGCGGCAAGTGTGGCAGCGGCATTCTGAAGTGTTACACGAGCAACGGTTTGCTGCATGTCGATGGTGCGTTGAATAAACAACAAATCGTTTTCGGCTTTTGCAATACCAATTTTAGCTTGTTGAATTCTGTAATGACGCTGACCACCGTCGAAGATGGGCAAATTGACTTGTAAACCAACAACAGTTATCGGGAACCAACGTTTGCGTGCGAAGAAGTCAAACTCCTGACGGAACGCCTGTGCTTGCAAACTGCCGAATACCGCTATGGTGGGCAAGTATCCGACACGTTCAGCGCGCATTTGCAGTTGACGGCCGCGCAATTGTAATTCCAGTAATTGGTACTCTACACGATTGCTGTAAGCGAAATTATTCGCGGGCTGAATCTCCGGCTGAAATTGCAGGTCTTCGATTTTATCTAAAATAACCAGGTTTGCCGACTGGTCCATGCCCATTTGGTATTTGAGTAATACCAGCGATAAGTCTAGTAAACGCTGCACATTAGCTACTTCTGTGGCTGCGTTATTATAAGTAACGGTAATGCGATCGAAATCTAATTTTTCAACAAAACCATTTTCGTACAAGGCTTTGGTATCGTCTCGAAGTTTTGCAATACGCGCCAGATTGGCATCAAGTAACTTTTTACGCTCCGCATTAACCATTACCGTGTAGTATGCTTTGGTAACTTCTGCAGTGGTTTCAATGTTAGTACGCGCTGTGTTTTTCTGCGCCAGATCCTGATACACTTTCGAAGCTTTCACACCCAAAATGTAGGAACCACTGAACACGAGTTGTGATGCGCTGAATGCAGTCGTCGCGTTGTACTTTGTT
>CALJIF010000048.1 GCA_937974275.1 uncultured Flavobacteriales bacterium | reverse complement strand
TTTCTCCTTCCTGAGGTCTCTGTTCTATTAGAACATTTTTAAAATAATCCTGTGTTCCGATATCTTTAATGTGCTTTCCGTTTTCATCTTTTATTTTTCGGAATTTTTCATCGGTAAGCATCACTGAATCCGTTTTCATTTCCACGTTTTGGACGAGAAATAACTTTTCTGCAGGCTTCACCATTGCAGCCGGCATTTCACGATCGGTATAATATTCTGCCCACGTGGTTAGGGCAGTACCATTTTGTTTAAATACCGCCCAGAAAATGATTACCACCCCGAAAATTGCGAGCATAGCACCAATCGGCTTCTTTTCTTCGGGACTTGATTTTTTCCATAATGAAAAGTAGAAATACGCCACCGGTAAAGAGCCGAAGATGAATGCATCCGTCGAATCACTTCCGAAAATAGAACCCGGAATTAACCAGCCTACAATTCCTGCCGCAACTGCCGGAACGATTGTCAATCCTAAAATGCGCGACAGTGGCTGGTCTTCGGGTTTTGCAGGCTTTAATACATCGGCATGTTTGTAATGCTTCATACCGGCCCAGAAAATAATTACTCCGATAAACATTCCGATTCCCGCAGCGACAAACGCATAGCCCCAACCATAGTTGTTGCGCAATGCAGCTGCAAAGAAATTACAGATTAAAGCACCGATGTTAATGCCCATGTAGAAAATGTTGTAGCCGGCATCTTTCAGAGAAAGGTATCGGTCTTCATTGTACGTGTTACCCAACAATGTGGAAATGTTCGGTTTGAAAAAACCATTACCAAGAATGATCAAAACCAATGCTGTGTAAAACGCAAATTCACCTTTCACTGCAAGTAAACAGTATCCCGCGCCCATGAGCAAACCTCCAATGGTTATGGACAATCGATAACCCAACACGCGATCGGCAAGCAATCCGCCTAAAAATGGAGTTAAGAATACCAAAGCAATGAATGTTCCGTAAATATCCGATGCCTGACTGCGCTCCATGCCCCAACCACCGGTTTGTGTATCGGTGAGGTACAAAACGAAAATTCCAATCATCAGGTAGTATCCGAAACGTTCCCACATTTCGGCGAAAAACAAGTACGGTAGTCCTTTCGGGTGTTTATTTGCCATGCTGCAAAATAGGAATTTATCGCAACTGCTTAAACGCGATTAACAACTTAATTGAATATCTTTACTAGACAAATCTAAACCTATGAAAACAACTTTACTCTTTGCCTCATTAGCAATTAGCGCTTCACTAAGCGCACAAGCCACTCGTACTACCGTTAACGCCGGTAATGCCACAAATCCTTTAACATGGGACTGTATGTGCGTGCCTGCGCCGGGTGATAACATCGTTGTTAACCATGCTTTGAATTTAGATGTTGATTATGCGTACGCCTCAGGAAGTGTGACCATCAATAGTTCCGGTTCGGTAACAGGTAGTGTTCCGCAACGAATTTTCGGTATAGGCGGCGGATCATTTACCAATAATGGAGCGTTGAATGTGGGTTATTTGTACTACAGTGCCGGTACGTTTAATTCGTCGGGAACGATGACTATCGGTGCATCCATGGGTGTTGATAGCATTGGCGTTGCGAATATCTCCGGAAATTTAATAGTGGGTGATACATTGTATGTAAACACGCTGGCTACAGCAAATCTTACAGGGACAACTAATGTTTCCAATATTGCGGTTATCGCAAATGCAGGAACAATTCAAAATGCACATGCGCTAACCATTGGTGAATTGTGGAATTCCGGAACATTTACACACGGAAGTAATCAGGCTAATATTACAGGATTTGTTCTTAATGCAGGGACACTGAATTTGAACTGGTACTTCATGGTTAATGGCGATTTTTTCAATAACGAGAATGTCAATTTAAGTCATCATTTATCTGTTGCCAATTTTTATAATGGCGATTCAATTCAGTTGCCATGTACATTTACCAATAACGGAACTGTTTCTGTGACAACGGATTTTTTAAACTCCAAAGACATCACCGGCACCGGTAAATTTTGCGTCGGGCAGAGCAGTACCAACTCAGGATCAATTACAGGAACCATTGACTTTTGCGATGTAACCGGAGGTAATATTGATGTTAACATTGGAACAGTATCAGGAACCGTAACGTATTGCAGCATTCCATGTACAGTGGGAATGGAAGAAACTGTTTTAGGCATTTACAGCGTTTATCCGAATCCTGCTGCGGATGTGTTTACCATTAGTTTTGCAAATCAAGGTGAACACCATTACCGCATTACAGATGTGATGGGCAGAGTAATTGCAGAAGGCACATCTATGAGCAACACTTTGCAAGTTGATGCGACTTCATGGCCGGCAGGAGTTTATTTCTTGAGTGTTGAAGAAAACGGAGTACAGCACTCGGATCGGATTGTTGTAGAATAATTGATTTATCATGAAGAAATTATTGTGGTTGATTGTTCCTGTGTTCGTTATCATTAGCGGATTTCAGGATGCACCTAAAAAGGTTGTCGTAGTTACTGCTACTTCGGACGAATGGGAGTTGTATCACCTGATCAATAAATACAGGAAAGAAAACAACTTGAGCGAAATTCCATTTTCTGCTTCGTTGACTCACGTTGCACAAAAGCACTGTGAAGATCTCGTATATAACATCGGACATTTAACCCACGCCTGGAGCGATTGTAATTATAATCCTGCCGATCGATCAACGTTTTCATGCATGTGGGATCAGCCGAAGAAACGTACATCATATCCGGGAAACGGATATGAATGTGCACACGGCGCTTCTAACGGATACAAAGCAACACCAAAAAGTTCACTTGATGGTTGGAAAAGTAGTAAGCCTCACAACGCCGTGTTCATGAATCAGGGAATTTGGAAAGATATGAAGTGGGGCGCAATCGGAATCGGTATGAAAGACGGCTATGCCTGTGTTTGGTTCGGTGAAGAAACCGATCCGGCGGGAGAACCGAAAAAGCCGTAAACCAATTTATTGACCATCTTTTTTGAGCTGCTCTTCCAACGCCTGGATGAGCAGTTCTTTTGTAGCGATTTCCAGTTTCATACGTTCCAGTTCCGCAACCAGATGTTCGTTTTGTTGCTGTAATTGCATTTGAGCGGGTGCCCAGATATTCACGTTGTAATACGGTATTTCTTCGCCTTGAGGATGCTCATGATCGCGGAAGAAGCTGTACAAAGGAATTCGTAATTCTTTCGAAATAAGCTCCAGTGTACGAATTTCAATCGTATTATCGGCCAACGCCTGATCCAACTCCGCTTCAGTAGTGCCCAAATAATCTACCAGTTGCTTATAGCTTAAATTACGCGCTTTAAGCACAGCAATGATACGTTCTTTAAGAACCGGAGAATGTTCCTGTATATCCATATTATTTGCCTGTTGGTGCAGGAGCGGGTTGTGCAGGTGGTAATTGTGATTTGAACGTTTTCTTGAACTCTTCAAACGTCATTACGGTTTCTTTGTTTTCGCCGTAATAATGCAAATACGGTTCAAATTGTTCCGGCGGATAATAACCCGGCATTAAAATAATACCAATGCCTTGCGGGCCTTTAGAAATGAAACTGTACGTAGGATAAGACATTTTGCCTTGCATAATCGTGCCGGCAAAATCGTGTGGAAAACGGGGCTGATTATTACCGCGATTAACAAATGTTTGTCCTGCAAACTTTACGGTGTCGTAGCTTTCTGCGTTGAACTTCACACAGTAATAATGTTCGTTCATGTATTTCGCAATTACCGGATTGGCAAAGGTGTTAGCGTCCATCACTTTACACCAGCCACACCAGCCGGTATAAAAATCGATGAACATTTTACGCGGTGCTTTATCCATTAATGCTTCGGCTTCTTCAACCGAATACCATTTGATAGTTTCAGGTGGAGCAGGTTGTTGTGCCTGAGCATCACTTTTTCCGAAGCTCATCCAACCAATAGTTGATGCAACAGCAACGCCGACAAGAAGTAGTACTTTTTTCATTATCCGTAAAGTTATAAAAAAAAACAGGGGCTTTAGACCCCTGTTTTTATATCAAAGCGTATGCCGTTATTTTACGCCGTGCATCATCTGCAACAGCTTTTTCGATAACAACAAGATCACAATTCCAAGAGCAATTACAATCAACGCAATCAATCCGAAGATGGTCATAGCGCCCATTTTACCGAAGAACTGTACCAAATAACCGGACAAGAAATTCGCTACGAAGCTACTCAGGAACCAAACGCCCATCATCAATGAACCTAAACGGAGCGGAGCCAGTTTCGTAACCATAGAAAGTCCGATAGGCGATAAACACAATTCACCCATGGTGTGAATAAGGTATGTTCCAACCAACCACATCAAGCCTGCTTTTGCTGTATCAGGAGCGTCATCTCCACCGCGAGCAACACCTGCACCAATCATAAAGAAGAATCCAACACCCAATAAAATCATTCCAAGGGCCATTTTCACAATTGTATTCGGTTCCTTCCCGCGACTTCCTAAGCGCATCCACAATAAAGTAAACACAGGTCCCAACAACACAATAAATAACGGATTAACGGACTGGAAGAAAGAAGTTGGAATCGTCCAATCTAGGAAATCTACATGTCTATCAATATAACGGTCGGTGTATAAACTGATAGAACTTCCCGCTTGTTCGAAACCTGCCCAGAAGAAGATGTTGAACAACATCATGATAATGATCACCGTCAAACGATTTTTTTCTTCTTTCGTCAATGGCGGTTGAACGGCTGCTTCAGCCTTGCTTTGTTTAGCACCGGCTTCAACACCCAAATCACCCAGATACTTTTGCCCAAGTAAATTGAACATCAATTGACCTAAAACCATACCTATACCGGCTGCGAGGAACCCGTAGTTGAAGCCGTATGAAGTGATATTTCCTGCTGCGTCTTTAACGGCGAAAGTATCTTCAGCCAATGTTCCGCAAACCAACGGTGCCAGGAAAGCACCCAGATTGATACCCATATAGAAAATGGTAAACGCAGAATCTTTGCGACTGTCTCCCGGAGGATACAATTGTCCAACAACGGTAGAAATATTCGGTTTAAAGAATCCGTTACCAATAATTAACAACACCAAGCCTGCGTAGAACATGCCGATGTTTTCCTGAGAAGAGAAAAACAAGGCAAACTGTCCCAATGCCATCGTAATACCACCTATTGTAATTGATTTACGCTGTCCGAGATAATTATCGGCTAACCATCCACCAAAAATGGGCGTTAAGTATACCAAACCGGTATAGATTCCATAGATAAGACCTGCGTCTCCATCTTCAAATCCTAAACCTCCTTCAATAGCTGCTTTCGTTAAATAAAGCATCAACAATCCGCGCATTCCATAATAGCTGAAGCGCTCCCACATCTCTGTTGCAAAAAGCAAATAGAGCCCGGGCGGATGACCTTTTTTTGTCTCAGACATTTCGTGATTATTTAATTAATGATCTGCGAATATAACATTGTACCTGTTTCGAGATACTGCCGATTAAAGATTCTCCAAAATAAAATCGGTCATTTTGGTATACAAGTGGTAACGCCCCGCACCAATGCCGTGATCCTGGTCGGGATACATGTAAAATTCGAACTGCACATTGGCTTTAATAAGCGCGTTTACCATTTCCACCGAATTCTGGAAGTGTACATTGTCATCTGCAGTACCATGTACCAACAGCAATTCGCCTTCTACCTTATTCATGTTATGAGTAGGAGAGAAGGCATCATAACCTTTAGCATTATCTTTTGGAAGTCCCATGTACCGCTCGGTATAAATGGAATCGTAGAACCTCCAGTTGCCGACAGGTGCAACAGCAATGGCCATTTTGAAATATTGCGCACCAACACCTAAACATAAACTGGACATGTAGCCTCCGTAACTCCACCCCTGAATTCCAATACGCTTACTGTCTACAAATGGCAAGGAGCCCAAATATTTTGCCGCATCAATCTGGTCCGCACTCTCTAATTCTCCCATCTTTCCGTACGTCGCTTTTTTGAAAGCAGTACCGCGATATTCTGTACCACGATTGTCCACAGAAACCACAATATATCCTTTCTGAGCCAACATTTGGTGCCACGCCAGATCACGATCCCACTGATCAACAACTGTATTGTGTCCGGGACCTCCATATACATGCATCAGAACCGGATATTTTTTCGTCGGATCCATTTTTGCCGGTTTGATCATCCATCCGTGTAATTCAATACCGTCGCGGTTTTTAAAAGTGAAAAACTCTTTTTTGCTGAATCCGAATTGTTGAACGGTTTCCTGCAACTTCTGATTCGTCTTCAGCACACGAACTTCTTTACCGGTGCCGTTGTGCAATGTGATGAATGCCGGAGTATTGGCAGAAGAATGTGTATTGATAAAGTACTTCATTCCGGTTCCAAAATTGGCCGAATTGTTTCCGGAACGTGATACCAATTTCTTTTCCCCGGAACCGTTCAGTTTTACGCTATAAACGTGACGTTGTGTTACACCTTCTTTGTTGGACTGATAATAAATCTGATCCGTATTTTCATCAACTCCATAAACACTGATCACATCATAATCGCCTTTGGTTAACTGGTATTTCATCATACCATCGAAAGTAAACACATACAAATGTGTGTGACCATCGCGATCTGAGCTCCATACAAACGAATTTCCATCTTTCAGGAAAGTCATGTGGTCGTGAACTTCAATGTACTGCGGGCTTGTTTCCGTCATGATTAAATTGGTTTTTCCGTCAGCTGAATTGGCAAGTAACAAGTCCAACTTGTTTTGTAAACGATTCATTCTATACACGCACAACTGATTCGGATTGCGTGTCCACATGATGCGTGGGATGTATTGGTCTTTCTCGGGACCAACATCAACGGTTGTAGTTTTTCCTGATGTTACATCGTAAATATGAATGCTAACGATAGAATTTTCTTCGCCTGCTTTCGGATATTTGAACGTGTACGGTTCCGGATACAAACCGGTGTTATACATTGTCATTTGAAATTCTTTCACACGCGATTCATCAAAGCGGTAATACGCCACTTTCTTGCTGTCCGGAGACCAATAAATACCGTTAGGCAAAGCAAATTCTTCCTCATACACCCAATCCGTTCCGCCATTAATGATTTTGTTCCATTCCCCGTCAAACGTGATTTGAGTTTCTTTACCGGTGGCAATGTCTGTTACGAAAATGTTGTTATCACGAACAAATGCAACCTGTTTTGAATCCGGAGAAAACTGAGCCAGACGTTGTTTACCGCCTTTGGATAACGGTTTTAACTGACGTGTCTTCAGATCGAAAATATAATTTTCTTCTTTTGTGGAGTAGCGGTAAATCTTTTCGGTTCCGGTTGAAATCAGCACCAATTGTTCATTTGGACTGAAGGTGAAATTTTCCAATTCGATTGGTTTTCCGCCACCTTGAGGAGTAAGTTCATGCATCATGAAAATAGATTTCTCCCGTTTTCCCGTTGCCGCAGAGAAATAATACAATCCCTGATTGCCATCTTCGTCAGCATCAAACATCATGTAACGCTGTCCATCATTAGACCAGTTAAAGCCAAAAACCATTTCCTGCCGGAAGGTTCGTTTAACGTAAATATCTTCCAGCGTAATGTTGTTCTGAGCAATGAAAGGCCCTGCGGTACCAATAAAAATTGCGATCAGTAAAATCAGGCGATGAGTTCTATTCATGTGATATTCCTTTAATTTTGGTGAAAATACGTAATCTGAACAATACCCGAATAGAAGCGGTATAGGAGGATAAAAAACAGTACAAACGGTATGAATTCTTACGGCATAGTAACTCCGGATATCATTTCAGCATTAACACAAATTTGTGGTAAAGAAAATGTGATTGTGGATGAAGAACGTTTGTTGAATTATTCCAGTGATGAAACCGAAGATTTGGTGTTCAAACCGGCAGTTGCTGTTAAACCACAAACACCGGAACAAATAAGTGAAATTCTGAAATTGGCTAATGCGCATCGAATCCCGGTAACTCCACGTGGGGCAGGAACAGGATTAAGCGGTGGAGCGCTTCCTGTATTTGGAGGAATTGTAATCAGTATGGAACGCTTCAATCGCATTCTAAATATTGATGAGCGGAATTTGCAAGCCACGGTTCAGCCCGGAGTAATTAATGAAGAATTTCAGCATGCGGTAAAAGAGAAAAACTTGTTTTATCCTCCTGATCCCGCATCCAAGGGAAGCTGTTTTTTGGGTGGTAATTTAGCGCATAGCTCAGGCGGTCCTAAAGCAGTGAAATACGGCACCACACGCGATTATGTGTTGAACATGCAAGTGGTTTTACCAACAGGAGAGATTATTTGGACAGGAGCCAATGTGCTCAAATATTCTACCGGCTACAACCTAACGCACCTTATGATCGGCAGTGAGGGCACCTTAGGCGTTATCACGGCAATTGTGTTTCGATTAATACCAATGCCACAACACAGTTTGTTGATGCTGGCGCCGTTCAGCAGTGCTGAGAAAGCTTGTGAAGCTGTGAGTGCTGTGTTTCGCGCAGGAATGACACCATCTGCATTAGAATTTATGGAGCGTGATGCCATTGATTGGGTGATGCGTTTTCACGATGATATTAATGTCACTGTTACGGATGATGTTCAGGCGCATTTATTAATTGAAGTAGATGGAAACGAACCCGAAGTTTTGATGAAGGAAATGGAGCGTGTAGCATCCGTTATGGAGCAATATGAAACAGGAGAGTTGTTGTTTGCCGAAAGTGCCGATCAAAAAGACATGCTGTGGAAAATGCGCCGCAAAGTAGCTGAAGCAGTGAAAGCGAATAGTGTTTACAAAGAAGAAGATACTGTTGTACCACGTGCCGAATTGCCTGCGTTGCTGAAAGGTGTAAAAGAAATTGGTGCACGGTATGGGTTTAAATCCGTTTGTTACGGACATGCCGGCGATGGAAATCTGCATGTCAATATAATTCGCGGTGATTTGGATACACATTCCTGGGAAAATGAATTACCCAAAGGCATTCGTGAAATATTTGAATTATGCGTGAAATTGGGCGGAACCATTTCCGGTGAACACGGCATTGGTTTAGTGCAACAACCTTATTTGCCGATTGCGGTAGATAGCACACGCATCAATCTTATGAAAGGAATTAAAAATGTGTTCGACCCCAATGCCATATTAAATCCGGGCAAAATCATGTACGCTGATAAAAATTAAACCACATGAAAATTAAAGAACTCACATTAGCATCCGGTGCTATCTCGGAAATGAAATCGTTTTATTGTGAGTTACTAGGATTCCCTGAAATTCCTGTTGTTGGAGAAACAGATGGGCTATCGTTTCAGGCAGGACATACACGGGTAAATTTTGTTCCCGGTCCCAATGATGCGGCTTATCACTTTGCTTTTAATATTCGTCCCGATCAATTGCCCGATGCCCAACTGTGGTTGAATTCCAAAGGTGTTCCAATTCTTGATGGTAAAGATGCTCGTGACGGTGTTGTGGAATTTCCCGCATGGAAAGCGCGTTCCATCTATTGCAATGATATTCCGGATGCCGGAAGTGGAAACATTGTAGAATTTATTGCACGAGCAGCTATTGCTCCTGCGCGCAATGCACCACGTTTTTCTGCAAATGCTGTGTTAGGCGTTAGCGAAATTGGTATCGGTGTAGACGATGTGATGCTATTTTCGGAATGGATTTCCGGAACCCACGGTGTCAGCGGATTTACCAGACAAGAAAATTCTGAAACCTTTACGGCTCTGGGCAATGATGAAGGATTACTTTTATTGGTTCCGTTTGGGCGCAAGTGGTTCATGTCAGAAATCGAAGCTCAACGTTATCCGGTGTCGATACTGATCGAAAACGATTTAGGTCAGGAGCGAAGAATTTTGTTGCCGTAATTTTGTCGATGTATTCTTTTGTTTCGTCGAAAGGAAGGCATCATTACCTACCTTTGCAGCCTTAAAACAAAAGCTATGATAACCCGAAATTTTCTTGCCGTAGTTGTGATGTTGACCGCAATCAATCTGTTTGCACAGGACGATGCAGATGCCGATAGAAAACTTGCCGAAGAAAAATTCAAAAAGGAGAATTACGAAGAGGCGTTAACGGCTTATCTCGATTTGCTGGAAGATGATAACCGTAATGTGGAATACAATTACCGAATTGGAATTTGTTATCTGAATACCAATATCAATAAGGCAAAAGCAATTCCATATCTGGAACTTGTCACACGTCAGCCGAAATACGAACCCGATGCCATGTTCTTGTTAGGTCGTGCTTATCACTTTGCTTATCGTTTTGATGACGCATTGCGTTGCTATAACGACTTCAAACGCATTGGTAAAGGAACTCCTGAAAATCTCGCTGACGTAGATCGTGAAATCCAGAACTGTTATAATGCGAAAGAGTTGATGAAATATCCGTTAAATGTGACGTTTGAAAATTTGGGGAGTTCAGTAAATACGCAGTTTCCGGAGTATTATCCGTTTATTACTACGGACGAATCGTTTATGGTGTATAATACAAAACGTTCCGATGGCGGTAATTTGCGCCGTGATGATGGTTCCTACTATTCTGCGGTGTACATCTCTCGCGTAATGGATGGTAGTTTTACGAAATCAAGGAATATCGGTAATCCGATCAGTTCGGCATCTGGGAATGTAGAAGTTGTTGGAATGAGTGCCAACGGGAATTACATGGTGTTGTATTATGATAATGAAACGGGCATCAATGACATCTATGTGGCAGAATACGACAAGCAGAAGAACATTTATAAAAAACCGATTAAGCTCGACGAAAATATCAATTCCAGTAAAGGCTTTGAAATTGCTGCTTGTATTACCAATGACGGCAATACGGTGTACTTCGCCAGCAACAGACCCGGTGGTTTAGGCGGTATGGATCTGTACGTAAGTAAACGTTTGCCTAACGGAAAGTTCGGACCTGCCGTTAATTTGGGACCGCAGGTGAATACGCCGTTTGACGAGGATTTTCCGAGTTTGTCACCCGACGAAAAAACGTTGTACTTCAGTTCGAAAGGTCACAGCAGCATGGGTGGCTACGATATTTTTAAAAGCGAGTGGGAGGAAGCTTCTAATAGCTTCAAGGGCGCTAGAAATCTTGGATTCCCGATTAATACACCGGAGGACAATTCCAATTTCAGAATTTCTGAAAATGGCCGCTACGGTTATTTGGCTGCGAAGCGCGAAGACAGCATGGGTGACCTCGATATATACCGTGTTACCTTTAATGATATTGAGCCCAGATATACTGTTATAACGGGCGAGATCAAGTTTGAAGGAAGTTCTAAACCGGCCTTTAATTCCGTATTCTTAACCGCATACGATAAGAAGACTAACGAGTTGGTGGGCAATTATGTGCCTAATGGGAATACAGGGCGCTTTGTGGTAATTTTACCTCCGGGCAATTACGATTTGGTAATTGAAGCAGAAGGTTATGCGCCGGTAACGAAACAAATTGGTATTTTAGACAAAGCATCCTATGTGCCCGAATTGCAAATGGATGTTCCATTAAAGAATTAACACGCTCGCCAAATACCTGACCGGAATGAGCGTTCAAAGCCCGCGAAGCACACCGACGCGGGTTTTTTTTTTGAGATATCTTGGTCTATTGATCTGAATAATATTTTGTACCATCGGGTATTATACCACATAGTATAAAATATTTTTTTCTTAATCTTCTGCCAATACAATAATCATGTCTTCTTCGCTGTAGGTCGTTACAGCAGATTTGACAGGATTGACATTGATCCCATAACCTTTAGAAGCGTCATGTGCATTACGCGCAAGTCTATGCCCAATGGCCGTTTCTCCGCGTGATAACGCAGCGTGAAGCACCGTATAAAATGATACAGGAACTCCGGCCTTTACGTAATCAGTAACCGGGCGAATATATATTTCAGATCCTTCAGATTTGAATAGTTCCGAAAACACACGCGATAAATGCTTGTTTTCCGAAATCTGAGAAATCATTAAACTGGCCAGTTTATCGCTTACAATGAAGTCATCGGCCTTTGCAACTTCTGCTAAAGCTCGGTTGCGACTGTCTCGCATCTCGCTGACAATACTAAAATCATGTCCGGTTTGCTCGCCGATATGACGTATGTGTAACAGCGTAATTAATACTTCTGCGTCTGCTTCTTGAACTTCAGCCTGGTCATTACACAAAACTATAATGTGACTGTATTGCGTAATATTCAGACTTTCAATGGTAGCCCGCTGCGTAAAGGATTGCTGAATGAACTTCAACTGTTGTCTATTCAATGACGCCGGTAGTTCTGCTATTTCACTTTCATGCTCTTCATTAGGAGTTACTATTGTCACCGTTGAACCGTTGGCTACATAATTATCCAACTCCTGAACGATAGATTTTCCTTTGCCGTTCCAACCCAGAATTAGCGTATGTTCCGGTTCAGATATCGGCTTGGTTCCTTGGGTCACATGCTCAGTCTGAATAACGGGATTTACTTGTCCGTCTATTTTCAGTGTGGAGTCATCTTCCGCAATTGCAATAACCTGATCGTCGGACTTTAAAATATAATCCGATTGTGGATTGATCAACACCTGCTGTTCGCCGGTATAAATTCCAATAACGGTGCTGCTTTCAAATGAGTTCGCCACTTCACGGTAGCTTTTGCCGCTCAGTATCTTATCATGTTTGAAGTAAATTTCGGCACCATCAAAATCCAACAACTCGGTATAAACAACGCTAAGTCCCGCTTGACGACAAGTTTGTGCAGTTACACGTGCTATAAGATCGGCAGAGAGCACAAGCGTGGTTTCGTCTCCACCAACCAATTCAGCTGCCTCGCGGTTTTTCTCATCTTGTAATTCCGCAATAATGTGATACTTTTCTTTCTTTCGGTTAGGATTGTTCGTAATTGCAAGTACTGCCTTAATAGTATAAATATCCGGATGTTCTGCCTGTTCAGGACTGATGATAATAATTGATTTTGCTTCATGTGGGTTCACTACTTCCAGATCATCCAAATCCAAAGGACTTCCGGTTCTGCAAATAATTTTGGTGGATTTTGTATCCGGCAGCTTCGATCGAATTTCATCTTCCATCTCCACTTTATCCATATCCGCCATGATAACGATCTTAGCCCTGCGTTCGCTTTCGTTGGCAATTATCAACTCGGAGAGAATGGTGAATATTTTCGGTGACCATCCCAATATCAACGTATGATTGGACTCCAGAACACGCGAACGTCCTTTTCGCAATTCCTCAATTTTAGATTCCATACCGCTCGTTATGGTACCGATAAGCGTACTGACGATAAATATTCCGCCGACCGTTACAACGAAGGTTATTGCACGTAATCCCCATCCATTATCTCCTGCAAGATTACCGGCATCAATGGCGCGCATAAAATTATTCCATACCGCTTCGATAAACGACCATTCTGCTCCCGTTTCGGGATCTGATGGGATATGAAGCGCGGTTATGATTCCGGCAGCTACAATTACAATGATAAATGATACAACAGCCAACCAGCCGATAATCGCAATCGGACCGGCTGAAAGTGTATTGTCAAAACGATAACGGATTTTTTCGCGCAGGGATACTTTTCTTTTCATGGGCTGTATTTGCAACGAAAATAGAAAATCAAATACAGATGTATGTTAACACGCTGAAAAAAGCGAAGGGCAACGCTTAACCCCAAAAGCGCTGCCCTTCTAAGTTGTTCTGCCGGGCGGCAGAACGGTGCAAATGTGCTTATTTTTTATTTATGAATTGTCTGAATACTGTTAAATTATTCATCCCGACGACCCATGAATTGCATTATGAAATACAAAAGTTGAACTGTAGCTGCTAATGCGGCAACGATGTATGTCATTCCTGCCCAGCGCAATGCAGACTTTGCCTGCTCATGTTCTTCCCCATAAGTTAAGCCCGCTCCGTCAAGCCATACCAATGCGCGTTTACTGGCATCAATTTCTACCGGCAGTGTAATTAAAGTAAAAAGTGTAATTGCTGCTTGTGCAATTATTATTAATACCAAAGCCTGATTATACATTTCGAAGGAGAACGCGAGAAAAGCCATACCAATGAATAAAAAATTCATCAATGTATTTGCAACGTTTACAGCAGGTACCAGAACAGAACGCATTTGTAACCAGCGGTAAGCGGTGGCATGCTGCACGGCATGGCCAACTTCGTGAGCAGCAACTGCCGCAGAAGCTGCAGATACTCCGTGAAATACATCATTGCTCAGGTTGACCGTTTTATCCTTAGGGTTATAATGGTCAGTAAGTCGACCTTCCACTGAAATTACCCGAACATCACTAATTCCATGATCTCGCAACATACGCTCGGCAACTTGCTTACCGGTCATTCCATTTCGTAACGGAACAGTTAACGCTTTATTGATAACACTTTTAAGTCTTGCCTGAACAGCAAAGCCAATGAGCATCATAGCGCCCATCAAAATCAAATACAAAGGATCGAAAAACATATCTTAAAGTTTATAATTACGAAAGTTAGTACAAACGTTGCACCAAGTGTATAAATCCGTCAAAACTGCACAGTTTGCGTCATCCTGTCAGTTACGTAATGTGTATATTTGAACCTTCAACAAAAATTAACCTATGACTCAATTATTAACCGGAAAAGTTGTTCTGGTCACCGGAGCATCTCGCGGCATTGGTCGCGGTATTGCAGTTCTTTTTGCCCGTCACGGAGCTAACGTTGCTTTCACTTATCTTTCTTCTGTGGAGAAGGGTTTGGAATTAGAGAACGAATTGAAAGCATTTGGTGTTAATGCAAAAGGTTATCGCTCGGATGCTGCCGATTTTAGAGCCGCTGATGAACTGGTAACTGCTGTTGTGGCCGATTTCGGAACGATTGACATTCTGATCAATAACGCCGGTATTACTCGTGACACATTACTGATGCGCATGAGCGAACAACAATGGGATGAAGTGATAAACGCTAATTTGAAGTCTGTGTTCAACTTAACAAAAGCGGTGCAACGCCCGATGTTGAAACAGCGCAGCGGATCTATCATCAACATGAGTTCTGTAGTTGGTGTTAAAGGAAATGCGGGTCAGGCGAATTATGCCGCTTCCAAAGCCGGTATTATCGGTTTTTCAAAATCAGTTGCTTTAGAATTAGGCTCTCGAAATATTCGTTGCAATGTAATCGCTCCCGGATTTATTGAAACAGAAATGACCGGTGCTCTTGATCAAAAGGTAGTAGAGCAGTGGCGGGAAGGAATTCCTTTGAAACGCGGCGGATCGCCGGAAGATGTGGCTAACGCTTGCTTGTTTCTGGCGAGTGATTTGTCCGGATACATCACCGGCCAGGTGTTGAATGTTTGCGGTGGAATGTTGACTTAATTTTTTAATCGTTTGAAGGTAAGCATCGTTACAGAATCATCTCCATGGTTCTTAGTACTGTGTGTCGTTTTTGCGGCAGGCGGTACGATGTTGCTGTATTATAGAAATTCCAAACTCAAAGATCTCAGCAAACGAATGATTGTTTTGCTGGGATCTTTACGTTTTGTGGCGTTGTTCCTGATTTCTTTTCTTTTGTTGGAACCCGTCCTAAACACGGAATTCAGAAAGGTTGAAAAGCCGGTGGTGGTAATTGCACAAGATTTCTCTGCGTCAGTAGTGTTGAATAAAGATTCTGTGTTCTACAAAACAGAATATCTGAAACAACTGGAGCAGCTACAAGAAGAACTTGGCGATAATTACGAAGTACGGACGTATAGTTTTGGCGATCACTTCCGCGAAAATTTTACAGGACAATTCAAGGATAAACAAACCGATTACGGTGAATTATTTCGTGAACTGGAAGCTCGTTACGCGGGCCGTAATTTGGGCGCTGTTGTTGTTGCCGGCGACGGTATTTACAATCGGGGATTAAATCCTGTTTATGCTTCTACGCCAATAAAATCGCCTGTATTTACAATTGCTTTGGGAGATACTACAGTTTACCAGGATTTGGTTCTGGAAAAAGTGGTGCACAATAAACTCGCATTTTTGGGCAATACTTTCCCGGTTGAGTTGGTTATCAAAGCAGATCGTTGTAAAGGAAAATCAACTGTCGCCACTATCAGTAAAGGTTCTCGCGTGTTGTTTTCGGAAAAAATCGAAATTAGGGAAGATCCTTTTGTAATGACAGTACCTGCAGAGTTAAGCGCAGATGTTGTCGGTTTGCAAAAATATACCGTGGCGTTGAGTGTAATTGATGAGGAGAGAAATGTTTTAAATAATTCTTCAAACTTTTATGTTGATGTATTGGATGCCCGCCAGAAAGTGCTGATTGTTTCCGATGCTCCACATCCTGATGTCAGTGCATTGAAAAACACCATTGAGCTCAATGATAATTATCAGGTGGAAACATTCGTTGCTGACGATTTTAAAGGAAGTCCCGCAGAATATAATGTGGTGATACTTCATGGAATTCCTTCTGAGTCAGTAGCAGCAGATGATTTAATGAGTAAGATTGACAATGCACGAATTCCTGTTTGGTACATAACAGGCAATCAGTTGCGATACAATCAAATCAACAATCGAAAATTGGGTGTGACAATTGAAGCGCGCTCCGGAAAAGCCAATGATGTAGAAGGTGTTACTGAACCAACATTCGGACTATTCACGGTTTCTCCGGAATTGCAACAAGGGATTTCTAAATGGCCGGCCATAGCAGTTCCTTTCGGGAACTTTCCAACTTCTCCCGGAGCAAGAATTTTTCTGAAGCAAAAAATAGGTGCGCTAAAAACCGATTTTCCGTTGATGTTGTTCAGCGAAAAAGAAGGAGTGAAGTCGGCGGTAATGATAGGCGAAGGCATTTGGAAATGGAAACTTGCGGATTTCGCCGCGAAAGGCAATGCAGATTTATTTTCTGAATTGGTGAGTAAAACCATACAGTATCTGGCGGTTCGTGAAAACAAAAGTTTTTTTCGCGTTAATGCCCAATCCTTTTACGAAGAGAATGAACCTGTAATAATTGATGCTGAAGCTTACAATGCGAGTTATGAAGCAGTAAACACAGAAGATGTGACGATAGAAATTATTAACGGCACGGGACAACGCTTTCCATACACGTTTTCGAAATCAGGAAGTGCCTATCGCCTAGATATAGGTATGATGGCCCCGGGTGAATATCGCTATGTTGCCAGAACCAAACAGAATAATAAAGTTCTTACTGCTGAAGGGCAATTTACCGTGACACCACTGGTAGCTGAAATTACATCTACCACCGCGAACCATCGTATTCTTTATCAATTGGCCAAAGAACACAATGGCGAGATGATTTATCCGAAAGAAATTAGTCAGTTGGCTAAACGATTGAATGCCCGTGAAGACGTTCGTCCTGTGATTTACTATTCCAGAAAATTGACCGATTTAATCGATTTCTGGTGGATTTTACTAATCGCGGTTACGTTGTGGACTATTGAGTGGATTTTACGTAAGCGAAACGGGGCGTATTAAAATTTCCATTTCCCTTGCGCTCTCAATACTTGCTCTATTATATCCCGAACACAACCTTCACCACCATTATTCGGCGAAATGTAAATACTGATAGCACGTATTTCATGAACCGCATCATCCGGGCATACGGGAATTCCAACTGTTCGCATTACTTCAAGATCAGGTAAGTCATCACCCATAAAAAGCACTTCTGAGTCAGATATACCATGCCAAGATTTTAGTTCTTCGTAAGCTGCTAATTTATCGTTGCAGTTCAGGATTACATCATGAACACCGAGTTTCAGGAATCGTTCCCTGAGAATTTCTTCTCGCGCTGCACTCACGATTCCCACAATTAACTCCGATTTTACAGCCTGTTGCAACGCAAATCCGTCACGGGCATGAAACGTGCGCGATACTGTGCCATCGCTGTGCATGTGAAGGCGTCCATCAGTTAATACACCATCTATATCAAACAGCACAGCCTTAACAGCAGTAAGTCGTTGTTTAAAGTTCACCATTTTACTTTCGGACTGAGGCCTCTAAATATATTGCTTGAGAAATTTCCTTGTATAATTTTCGTAAGCGCGGTGATGATTTTAATGCGGCATTGTGAAGTTTCTGCACACGCTGATCGTTACGAACGGCAGGACCTGTTTGTGCATCGGCAGGAGAAAGCTTCTTTACTTTATTCGCCGTTTCTTCAATTAATGGCTGAAGTATGTCGAAAGGAATGTCTTGTGCCTCCAAAATTTTTCCTGCTACCCTGTACATGTAATTCACAAAATTATTGGCATAAACTGCAGCCAGGTGGACATGAAGTCGTTGATTAGAATTCATCCAATAGACTTTCCCCGATAACGAGGAGGCTATTTTACGCACAACAGTTTTTGATTTAGATCCGTTCGCTTCAATCAGCATAGGAATAGTATTAAAATCAACTTCCCGCTGAGCCGACAATGTTTGCACCGGATACAAAACGCCATGCCATTTGCAGGAGCGCAGTACATCCATATTTACGCTTCCGGCTGTATGAATAACACAGGCGTTTTTCTTTCGCAAATGTCGCGCTATTGGCTTAATTGCATCGTCTTTTGTACAAACGATGAACACGTCAACATCATCCGGTAAATTGTGCAAATTGTCAATTGCCGATGCACCCAATAACTTGCCAAGCTTTTCTGCATTTTTTCGGGTAGGAGAGTACACCATCAAAATTTCGGAACCTGCGTGCTTTAGTGCAATCCCTAATCGTGTAGCAACATTTCCGGAGCCGATCAGACATACTCGAAGTCCATGAATTTTTGAAGTACTCATGTTTCCGGATTTGATTTAATTCCTGCGAATGCGCTCGCGCAACGCGATGAATGTGCCAATAATCATAACCAGACAGCCAATCCACAGGATGTTGATTGCAGGGAAAACAGAAGCTTCCATCACAATGAAATCACTTTTCTTCGACAACAATTCGGCCATGTAAACATCAATCTTTCCATTCTCAGGACGCACTTTCCAGAAGGTAAGTTTCAGACCTGTATTCGGATCTTTGGCGTCGAGTTGAGAAGTACTTCCGGTTGTGGTATTAACGAAATAATAGGCTACAGGATTGCTGCGTTGCATGTTGTTGTCAATAACCGTAAAATGTGCACTCACTCCAATTTCTTCCGATTTATACAACGGATGCGACTCGCTTACCTTGCGCACGCTGTCCAAGATAGCAATACTACTGTTAGCTGCAATCGTATCACCAACGGCGATGGTGTAGTTCTTTGGATCATCAAATTGATCACCGGTGGAAGAAGCCGAATCCTCCAATGAGGTCATCGGTACGAATTTGATAAAAGTATAAATGTCCTTGTGTAAAAAATGTCTGGTGTCCGGTTCTGCCGCATTACCCATCATCGGGTTAAGCTGAATAAACGGACGTAACGTGAATTGATATTCAGCCTTTCCTGTTTCTTGAGGTTTAAGAAAATCTACCGCAAAGTAAACGTAAGGTGTTCCGTCTTTTATTTCACGACTGCGACTGCTGTATGTAACAAGATATTCACCCATGGGTAAAGTATCTCCTTTGCGTAAATAAATATTCTCGGCGTTATTGCCTTCTTGCGCAATGGAAGTGACATCGGTTTCGGAAGTGTTTTGTGAAATTGTGTCTTTCTTAGATGTGCTGATCAATGCCCCTAACAGTAACAAGCCAAAACCAATATGCGCGATGCTGGCACCCGCACTTTTAATTTTACCTTTTAAAATACTTAGCCAATAGCTGCCATTGGCCAACACGGCAAATACGGTAGAGAAAAATAGTACAGAACTCATCAAGATGATGCGTTGCTTATTTGCTGTCAATGTCCCGAAAGACTCATTGAAATAAATAATGGCAGATAAAACTCCCGAAACAAATAACGCCAATACAAACGGCCAGAAGAGTTGTTTTCGCAATTGCTTCGTGTCGGTTTTTTTGTATTTGAAAAACTGCGTTACTGCAATAAGTACCGTAACTAATACCGCGAATGGAATTTGCCACTTGTTATAGAAGTAGACGACATTTTCATCCGGTGCAATGCGCGCTTCTGCCAAGGTATTCAACCATTTCCATCCCAGCGATTCGTGCATGGAAACAAAAAAGTTGTGTAAGAAATCAATTCGCAAAAACTTGTTTACGACCGGAGACGACGTGTAAAATATGATTTGAAAGGATGCCACCAGCATAACTATTGCTCCTATAAACATCCAAAATTCCCGCGACCACAGCTCTTCTTCCTTTTCTTCTTTCGGGAAGTAACGATGACCGATAATAAGCGCGGTTATGGATGTCAACAGTAAAATCAACATGCCTACTGCAACCATGTTTTGAAGAAACATGATCAACACCAAAACTGTAATACCGGTGTACGCCCAACGCAACCAATTTTTCTTGGCCATTAACACGATAGAAAACCACAGGAAAAATCCCATGAACAACACCAGTTCCTGATTGAGGCCGTCTTCCGTAAATGCGTGAACGCTGGTTTCACTCAATACACCACTTTTCGTAAGAAACGTTGAGTAAACGATCAGCAGAAAAGAAATGACGGTAAGAAAAAATGTCGTGTACAAGGATTGTCCTTTAATGCGATAAATCAGCATCACGTGGGCAGCTCCAACTAATGTTAGCCACGGCACTAAAGATGCGTTTTCAACAGGATCCCAGGCCCAGAATCCGCCAAAACTTAATGATTCGTATGCCCATGCACCACCCATCAAAATGCCGGTTCCCAAAATCGCAACTCCTGCAAATGCCCATGGCAGTGCGGGTTTCTGCCAGTCGTATAAGCGATTAGTTAATAGTGCTCCAACTGCAAAAGCAAAAGGAACTGTTACCAACGCAAATCCCAGAAACAGAGTAGGAGGGTGGATGGTCATCCAATAGTTTTGTAACAATGGATTTAATCCGCGCCCGTCTTTAAACATGGGAACGCGTTGTAAATAATCGGCAAGTTGCGTCCATGGTAATCCGACATTTTCTTCCCGCTCCCGAATCAAAGTAAATGGTGAAGCACCGATATGTGTTTCGCCGATATATAATCCCAGAAGCATCATGGCAAGAAAAACCTGAACCATCGATAATACGCTAAGCACAGGAGCTTCCCAATCTTTTGCGGTTCGCATCAATACCAATCCGATCAAACTGTGCCACAACAACCAAAGTAACGTGCTGCCTTCCTGACCTTCCCACAAACACGCCAGGATATAATTCATAGAAAGATCCCGTTTCGAATGCTGCCAAACATATTGGTATTCGAAGCGATGATTAATCAACATCAGCAACAGCGTCAGGAAAATACCAACAACTGCTAACGCATGAATATTAAAAAATAGACGCGCCGTACCTTTCCAGGTCTCGTTGTGCTCCGGACTTTTAGTTCGGAAATAGTTGATTAATGCCGAGAAAAACGCTGTAACAAATGCGACAATTACTAAAGCATGACCTAATTGTCCCCACCATGCCTGCTCTCCGATGTAGTCGATGCTTTTCATAAAACTTGTAAGCGTTAATTCGTTTAAGGATTTGCAGCCGTATTCTTACCGTCATTGTATTTCGACGGACACTTCATCAAAACATCTTTAGCTTCAAAATGATCGCCTTTCATTTTACCGATGATCACAACTTGCTGTGAACGTTCAAAGTCCTGAGGTTTTGATTTTAATAATACCACCTTTTGCTGATTGCCTTTTTGATCGGCCATGTAGAAGGTGAATTTATTGGGATCCAATTCAGGGCGATACTCCATGGGTTTTTCGCGAACCAACGTTCCGGCAATATGAACACTCTCTTCCGGGTCAGCTTCTTTCGCGTCTTCGAAATCAGAATAGGTACTGGAGTTGTTCAACATGGTAAACATGCTGGCAATGGTAACCGCAATTATTACAATTGCAATGATGTGCGTCTTCTTCATGATTTCTTCCCTTCATTAACTTCTTGCTCCAACTTACTGAGCTTGCGATCCAGACGGAATAAATAGAAAAATATTCCTGCCAGAATAAGCATGGCAACTACAATCACAACATTCATAGACGCGTTACCGCGCAATGTTTTAAAGATCTCTTCATCCATGCTGCTTTGTGAAAAAGCAGTTCCGGTAAATGAAATCAGTAGTATAACAAGCAGTGCTAATTTTTTCATGTGTGCGCTTCTTTAAGTTTACGCATGCGATAACGAATTCCGCTGATCCAGATTCCGACAATAATCCATCCCAATACCGCTGCATAAAATACAGGTCGCATGGTATTGTCCAAATCGTAGTTGCTGAATGCCGGATTACCGCCATTGCCGGGATGCAAGGAGTCGTTAAGGCGTGGCAATAATCCGATTAAAACCAACATCATCACGTAAGCGAAAATGCTGTATATGGCAGAAACACGAGCACGCTTTTGTTCATCTTCAATACTATTGCGCAAAACGAGATAAGCCAGATACGAAAGCATTGTAATGGCTGTGCCATTCAGTTTTGTATCATCTACCCACCATGCGCCCCAGGTGCTGCGTGCCCAAAGCGATCCGGTAATCAGACCAAGCATCCCGAAAACCAACGCCACTTTAACCGATTCGTGAGCACGATGATCGTAATTGATATTAAAACCGCGTAAATACTTGAAGTTGTTATACAATGACCATGACAACAACGCGATCATGGCAAACCACATCGGAACGTGCAGAAACAAGTTTCGTATCGATTCGTACAAAATATAGCGAAACGGATAAGCATGATAGTTTTGATCCTCGGATGCAACTTTCGGTTGGCACACTTGAGTTAATCCAGCAGTAACGGTATCAGCTGTCCAAATGGCATTTTCCATTACTAGTAAACCATCACCTGCGCTGTGCATCTTCAACGTGAATAGCGGATCTTTTATTGGAGCGACCGGAGGAAAGTGAAGAATGGCGTGTGTTTCATCGATAACTTCCACTCGAGTTGCGCACACCGGCTTGTCGTTATTCATTAACCATGCCTGAAGGCCCGATTGTTCGGTTTGGAAACGAGTATTGTAACCGAAAACCGTAACAGTGAACGTGGAATCAGAGGTGTAGGTTGCAGAAGATTTTGCGGAAATAATTCCCGGAGCCAAAGGCGTTGCTAATCCTGCATAAATGCTGTATGCTAATAACAGCACACCCAAAAATTTCCACCAGTTCCTCAGCATTTAAGCGAATAATTTAATCGCGCCAAAGGTAAGGAAATAATAGGTATGCAAGTGCCGAAACAGCGACGTTAAGAGCTATTAACAATCCTGCATATTGCCACGCGCCATCGCCTGTTAAACCATCGGCGGCAAACTTAGACAAGCGGATACCTGCCATCAATACCGGAAGTAAAACCGGGAAGCCCAAAATAGCCATCAACGCGAAGTTGTTTCCTCCTTTCGAGGCAATTGCTGAAATCATCGTAAAACCCGATGCCAATGCGGAACATCCCAGCACAACAGCGAGTATATACAACCCGACATTTTGAGCAGGAAATCCAATCAGAAAACCATAGATGGCTATGCCTGCCAGTCCAAGTGCGACTAACAAAATGTTGTTGTAAATCATTTTTGCAACCAGCAGCGCGCGAGGATCGGCAACCGTGTACAAATACAATAATTTTCCCCGCGATTCCTGGGCAAAGCTTCTGGCGATTCCCGTAACTGCGGCAAACAGCATGATAATCCAAAAAAGCGCGTTCCATGTTGGGATTTCCTTAACCGCTTTAAAACTGAATCGCGCAATAAAAATGGTGGACACAACGAACAGGATGATACCGAAAACGGCATATTGCTGACGAGTTTCGTTCAACAATTCGCGTTTTACCAATTTACCGATCTGGCGTGTCCACATGAAGCAAAGGTAATGGTTGCTGCAGATAATGAACGTTTAAAGAATTCAAAATTGAAATGCAAATAACAAATCGCACCCTGCTTGCCGTTGCTGTTACACACCTTTCCATTTTAATCGAATAATCTTATATCAGGTGTGCCTGTTGTGCCAAAATGAACCCATCGTTTTCGAATTTCATCATTGTTAAATTCGTACAGAATCCATACAGATCGCACGCCATATTCACATTCAGAATAATCGTATTCTCCCTGCATTGTAGAAATTCGCACACCCAGAAAGTTTCCTTTGGATCCATCAGTATTCATTACCCAGTATTTCCCTTGATTCCACTTATCGTAAACATTTCCCACACAACTTTCACTAATATTGATATTGCTTGTCACGACTTTACGCAACGAGTCGAACGTTTTGCGTTTCAAATATCTCGGAACAAGCGTGTCCCGAAATGTTACAAGCACGTCCTCGTTTCGAATCACAGTATCTAACAATAGAAATATTTCCTTGTTTCCTTTAGTTTTTAAATGACGATTGATCTTTTTAACCAATTGTTCGTCATGAATTATGTTATTGTAAATCGTGCAGTATTTATCTTTTTTTTGTGCTGTTGCACCCAAGCTTACAATAATGAAAAGAGTTATTATGAACTTCATTAACTTTTATTTGTTATAACTATCAACAATGCAAAAGTTACTAAACAAAATAGAATTCTTGCTACGTTTCATTATTCTTAACTTTAATACCTCAATCATTAAAAAATGAAAACATCCCTAACCCTAATTCTAGTAGCGGTCCTTTCTCTTTCCTTCAGCGGAGAAACAACCCGTAAAACGTTATACGATTTTAAGGCAAAAAATATTGACGGTGTGGAATACGATTTCTCTTCGTTGAAAGGTAAAAAGGTGCTAATCGTTAACGTCGCTTCTAAATGTGGTTTAACGCCACAATACACGGAGTTACAAAAGTTGTACGACAAGTATGGCAAGGACGGAAAGTTTATGATATCGGGCTTTCCCGCAAACAACTTCGCCCGTCAGGAACCGGGTAGTAATAAAGAAATTAAAACCTTTTGTACCGGTGAATACAATGTGACGTTTCAGATGATGGAAAAAATCTCGGTTAAAGGAGATGATATGCACCCGCTGTACAAATGGTTGACCACAAAAGATGAAAATGGAGTAGAAGATGCTGCCGTATCATGGAATTTCCAAAAGTTCATGATCGATGAAAACGGAAATTACGTGGGGCATGTTTCTCCTCGCGAAAAGCCTACTTGCGACAAGATTGTAAATTGGCTGGAAGGAAAATAATTCCTCTTTATTCAGGCATTTCCGGAAGGCTGTTCCACGTATCGGCAACAATCAGCCACGTGTTATTTACATTTTTCCAAATCGTCAGGTATTTGTATGTGCCTGATGTCTTTTTGCCTTTCACTTCGTAAATCGCAGTGGCAATGCCTGTTTCGTATAC
>CALJIF010000047.1 GCA_937974275.1 uncultured Flavobacteriales bacterium | reverse complement strand
TGCCACTCGCTGCAAAATGAGCTTCATTTTTTAAAAGATGCGGTGCATGTCCCGGCAACTGATTCCACGTTTTTCCACCATCTTTTGTTTCCAGTAAAAACAAATGTCCTCCAATTGGATCGCCCAATACTACTCCACGCATTTCATCCCAAAAGGCGATGGCATCTAAGAAGTAGATAGAATCATCTTGACGCCAAACGGTAGTCCAACGTTGTCCCCCATCTTCCGTTAAAACAATAGCAGCAGGAGTTCCTGCCGTTACAAGAATGGCTTTCTTATCGGAAAATGCATGAACACTTCTGAAATCTGAATTTTCGTAACCTGTGAGTTGTTGTTGTTTCCAATTCTTACCACCATTTGTACTAAGACATACGGTTCCTTTAGTGCCACACGTCCAAATAACTTTATCATTTACGGCAGATAAACCACGTAATGATGTTTCGTTATTCGGGTTTATCGACTTAATCTTCTGAGCAAACACGAAAGAACTAAATGCGGTAAAAATTGTTAATAGAAGCAGTCGCATGAGCAAAATAATTAACGTTGTGAGTGAGTACTTTCGATTAAAGATAATTTTTAAAGCATAAAGAACAGTTATGGCACAAGAGATGATTTACAGAAGACTTGGAAACAGCGGGTTACAAGTTAGCGCACTATCCTTCGGATCCTGGGTTACGTTTGGAGCGCAGGTAGATAATAACACGGCAGAGGAATGCATGAAAGCAGCCTACGATGCAGGTGTTAACTTTTTTGATAATGCAGAAGTGTATGCATCCGGTAAATCAGAAATTGTGATGGGCGAGATATTCAAGAAGATGGGATGGGACCGCACAACTTATGTTGTTTCCAGTAAAGTATTTTGGGGCGGTAAAAAACCGAATCAAACCGGCTTAAGTCGTAAGCATGTGTATGAAGCTTGCCATGCAGCGTTGAAACGTTTACAGGTGGATTACCTGGACCTGTATTTCTGTCATCGACCTGATCCGAACACACCGATAAGCGAGACAGTTCGTGCAATGCATGATTTGATAACACAGGGCAAAGTATTGTATTGGGGCACATCGGAATGGAGCGCTGCGCAGCTTCTGGAAGCGTATGAATTTGCACACGCGCATAATTTGCACGCGCCGGTTATGGAACAACCTCAATACAATTTATTGTGGCGTCATCGCTTAGAAGTGGAGTATGCTCCGGTATTTGAAAAGTATGGCATGGGAACAACAATTTGGTCTCCGCTTGCATCCGGATTTTTAACGGGGAAATATTTAAACGGTGATCCCGGCAACACTCGACTCTCACGTCCCGATTTACAGTGGCTGCGTGAGCGATTGTTAGGCGAAGGGAAAGGAGAAAAACCGAATCAGGTAAAAGCATTTGTTGAATTAGCTCAACAAGTTGGAGTATCACCTACGCATTTGGCCATCTTGTGGTGTATGAACAATCCGCGTGTAAGTACCGTAATTTTGGGTGCTTCGAATGTGGGGCAATTGCGAGAAAATTTAGCCGCATTGGAACACATAGAAAAGGTAGATCAATCTGTTATGGAGAAACTAAATGTCTTGTTTCCTGTGGTTGCGCCTTAGCGGAAATACGATATAAAAGCTTAACTGAGTAAACTGTGCTTTTTATCCGGTAGCATATTCTCCATGGTCCATTGCAACGTTGTCTCGTGCTTCGATTTACGATGCGGACATGTAGTCACGGGACAAATGGAACAACTCGCAGGTAAACAAGGATCGGCATGGATAAAAAATTCCATCTCCTCTCCCATTGCCTTTTTCACAAGCTGTTCAACATGATCTACTTCCGTGTGTGCTTCTTCCAACGATAAATACCATGGCAACGTAATGTGTGCATCCACATGCAATCCGCTTCCGTATTTCAACACGCGTAAATTGTGCATATCAATCCAATTCGGCTTGCGATGCTCATTTAACACCTGAATCAGTTGTTTGATTTTCTCTTGATCCTGTTCATCCAATAAATTGCCTAATGCCTCACGAACCAGTTGGTAACCGGTGTAAATGATGTAACCACCAAATACGATAGCCAATGCATTATCAATCCAGGTGATTTCTGTAAAATAAATCAGCAACATTCCGGCCACCAAACCAATACTGGAAATGGTATCAGAAACCAAATGTTTGCCGTTAGCCTGCATTAGCGAAGATTGCTCTTTTGTTCCTCGCTTAATCAGATATCTTCCTACCAAAAAGTTCGCTGCACCGGAAACAAAAGATAATGCAGCACCAATATCGGGACGTGAAATTTCATGCGGATACCAAAATCCTTTAATGGACTCGAATAAAATCCAGCCTCCGGCAAGTAAGATGAGCGCTCCTTCAAATCCTGCAGAAACAAATTCTATTTTACCATGACCATACGGGTGATCTTCATCGCGCGGGCGTGCAGCGTATGTGATGCTGTACAGTGCAAATGTTCCCGCCGCAACATTCACAATACTTTCCAAAGCATCCGTAAAAATTGCATTGGAGTTCGTTAACCACCATGCAGCGAACTTAATCAGCATCAATGATGTGCTGAAGATCAACGTAAACCGCATGATTCGAATCTGCTCTTTCATCGTATCATCAATACATTAAGTATAAAATTACTAAGCATTTCCCAGCAATGGTGAACGGTGAATAACTTCCCATTGCATGCGATTGTAGCGCAACAGGCAAACATCTTGAACCGATAACTTCTCACGAAATGTCATCGTTTGTAATTCCTTGCGACATGCTTCAAATTGCTCCGGCGTCTGCAACGGGACTCCGGCTT
>CALJIF010000046.1 GCA_937974275.1 uncultured Flavobacteriales bacterium | reverse complement strand
GTTCTGCGCAGGACAATGTTGACCGACGTTTTGTTCGTGGCGGCAACCGCGATTGCCGGCTTTTGAATCGGCACTTCCAGTTTGGTGTCCTCACAATTACGCTGGGGCTGTAAACCGAATTGATGTCCGTAACAACGCAACCCGATTTCAAGATTGGGCGTAGTCTTTAAAGAATCCAGGAATTTGGTAAGCAGGTTCTTGGCGATGTCCATTTTATTCCCGCTTTGCCATTGCCCGAACATACTGAACGACGCATCAAACACAAATAACATGCGCGTTGTTTGAGGCGTGTATCCGCCGGATTGTGCGCCCAACTTGGCAGAAAGGGCTAAAATCAGTAGTAGAAATGTGCTGCGGAAAATGTTCTTCATCTTAATAGTCACCTAATGTTTCTTCCAACTGATTCAAAGCCTGTGCCAGTTGTTCATCATTAGGGGCAACACCATGCCATTTGTGTGTTCCCATCATAAAATCAACTCCGGCTCCCATTTTAGTTTTCATCAGTATAACGACCGGTTGTCCCTTTCCTGTATGCGATATGGCATTTTTAAGTCCGGAAACTACTTCCTGCATATTGTTACCATTGCCAATTTCAAGCACTTTCCATCCAAAAGCTGCAAATTTTCCGCTTAAATCGCCCAAAGGCATCACTTTTTCCGTAGGACCGTCTATTTGCTGTCCGTTTACATCCACAGTTGCAATCAAATTGTCCACTTTATGAGCAGCAGCAGCCATAGCAGCTTCCCAAATCTGACCTTCCTGAAGTTCTCCATCACCGTGCAATGTGAACACCAGTTTATCGTCACCGTTCAACCGTTTTGCCAGTGCTGCTCCAATGGCCACAGACAAACCCTGTCCAAGTGATCCTGAAGCCATTCGCACTCCCGGAAGACCTTCATGGGTAGTTGGATGGCCCTGTAATCTGGAGTTTAACTTACGGAACGTATTTAATTCATTTACAGGGAAGTATCCGGATCTAGAAAGTACGCTATAGAACACCGGAGAGATGTGTCCGTTGGAAAGGAAAAATACATCTTCGCCTTTGCCATCCATGCTAAACGGTTGTGGTTGATGGCGCATAATTTCATCGTACAAAGCCACTAAAAAATCGGTACAGCCCAAAGATCCTCCCGGATGTCCCGAGTTAACGGCATGAACCATGCGTACAATATCGCGACGCACCTGCGAAGCTTTTTTTTCAAGTTCCTGAATAGTAGGCATAAACGTGATTTGATCGGAAATAATTGCCTCAAAAGTACCGTATTATGCCACCCGAACGGGGCGTGTGAATAACTTTAAGACTTGTTGAAAACTACGTGCATTCCTTGATAAATCAAGCGTCCCAAGCCCAATTCGAAATGGTATTTTTGCCCCCCGGGGGTAGTTGTGCCCACCTTGATTTAATAACTGATTTATGTCTTTAAAATGTGGAATCGTTGGATTGCCCAATGTCGGGAAATCCACTTTGTTTAATTGTTTATCTAACGCCAAGGCGCAGGCGGCTAACTTTCCGTTTTGCACCATTGAACCGAATGTAGGTGTTATCACTGTTCCTGATCCGCGACTGAATAAGTTGGCCGAATTAGTTACTCCTGAGCGCATTGTCCCTACTACCATCGAAATTGTGGACATCGCAGGATTAGTAAAAGGAGCAAGTAAAGGTGAAGGTTTGGGTAATAAGTTCCTGGCGAATATCCGTGAAACAAATGCTATTCTGCACGTTTTGCGTTGTTTTGACGATCCGAATGTGGTACACGTGGATGGCTCGGTAAATCCTGTTCGTGACAAAGAAGTTATCGATATGGAATTGCAGTTGAAAGATCTGGAGTCGGTGGAGCAGAAAATGAAACGTGTGGAGAAAATGGCAAAAACCGGCACGGATAAAGATGCGAAGAAGGCTTATGATATTTTAACCGAAGTGCGCGATGCGTTGTTGCAGGGTAAATCAGCACGAACCGTACAAATCAGCAAGGAAGATTTTAAACATATTGCGGATATACACTTGTTGACCGTGAAGCCGGTAATGTACATCTGTAATGTGGATGAAGCATCGGTGAAAGAAGGCAATAAACATACAGCGGCGTTAATGGAAGCCGTGAAGGACGAAAATGCTCAGGTTTTGTTTATTACTGCGGCAATGGAAGCTGAAATTGCTGCTTTGGAAAGCTACGAGGATCGTCAGGCGTTTTTGGAAGAAATCGGATTGGACGAACCGGGTGTTAACAAGCTGATCCGTAAGTCGTATCAGTTGTTAAATCTCCAGACATATTTTACTGCAGGAGTGAAAGAGGTTCGCGCATGGACAATTACAGTGGGCATGTCGGCTCCGGAAGCAGCGGGTGTAATTCACACCGATTTTGAAAAAGGATTTATTAAGGCGGAAGTGATTGCCTATAACGATTATGTACAATTTGGTTCGGAAGCTGCTTGTCGTGACAACGGTAAAATCCGAATTGAAGGGAAAGAATATATTGTTCAGGATGGAGATGTCATGCATTTCCGCTTTAATGTGTAAGCTATGCTGACCGAGTTGTTATATGTGATTATGTTTCTGGGAATCTGGATTGTAATCCCATATTTCATCGGTCGCTGGTTGTATGGAAAAGTGGCCAAGAAAGTGAAGTGGGTGAGTAAGAATAAATATCTAGCTGCTGTAGCGCTGTTATTATGCGCATTTGTGGGTTGGGTGATGGAAGTTTTAATCATCACAGGTATTAAACAATTGTTGTAGATTTTAATTATAAGTTGAAGAATGGCGAAATCAAGTAATTATAATGAGGATAGCATTAAATCCTTAGACTGGAAAGATCATATTCGCTTGCGCCCCGGTATGTATATCGGAAAGCTGGGTGATGGTTCTTCTCCGGATGATGGAATTTACATTTTGTTAAAAGAAATCATCGATAATTCTATTGATGAATTCGTCATGGGTAACGGTAATTCCATTGATATTCAGATTAAGGAAGGAACCGTGCGTATTCGTGATTTTGGTCGTGGAATTCCGTTGGGTAAAGTGGTGGATTGTGTGTCAAAGATTAACACCGGTGCCAAATACGATTCGGAAGCTTTTAAGAAATCTGTGGGATTGAATGGAGTGGGAACGAAAGCTGTTAATGCATTGGCATCTTATTTCCGGGTGCAGTCGGTGCGTGAAGGGAAAACCAAAGTAGCGGAATTCGAAAAGGGCGAATTGAAAAAAGATGAACGCGTAAAAGACACTGACGAGCAAGACGGCACCATTATATCTTTCCGGCCGGACGATACGGTGTTTGTGAATTACCACTACATCAACGAGTATGTTGAAAAAATGTTGTGGAATTACGCCTACCTCAATACCGGACTAACGCTATGGTACAACGGCAATAAAATTAAATCGGATAACGGTTTGCTGGATTTATTGCAGAAGAATTTAAGTGGTACCATCGTTTATCCGATCATTCATCTGCGTGGTCAGGATATAGAAGTGGCCATGACGCATAGCGACAGTCAGTACGTGGAAGAATATTTCTCCTTCGTTAACGGACAGCATACTACGCAAGGCGGAACACACCAGTCGGCTTTTCGTGAAGCGGTGGTGAAAGTAATTCGTGACTTTTTGAAAAAAGATTACGAAGCCGTTGATATCCGCACTTCAATTGTAGCAGCAGTAAGTGTTAAAGTTCAAGAACCGGTTTTTGAATCGCAAACCAAAACCAAACTTGGTTCTCAGGATGTAGCTCCGGGAGGAACATCCATGCGCTCGTTTGTGTATGACTTTTTGAAACAAGCGCTGGATAATTACTTGCATAAAAATCCGGAAGCTGCAGACGCTATGCACCGTAAAATTATTCAAAGCGAGCGTGAACGAAAGGAACTTTCCGGTATTCAGAAACTGGCGCGTGAACGTGCTAAAAAAGCCAATTTGCATAACCGTAAACTTCGCGACTGTCGTGTGCATTTAACCGACATGAAAGATGAGCGTCGTTTGCAATCCACCTTGTTTATTACTGAAGGTGATTCTGCAAGCGGATCCATCACTAAAGCGCGTGATGTCAATTCCCAGGCGGTTTTCAGCTTAAAGGGCAAACCATTGAACTCTTACGGACTTACCAAAAAAGTGGTTTACGAGAACGAAGAATTTAACCTGATTCAGGCCGCTTTGGATATTGAGGAAGGTTTGGAAAACTTGCGTTACAATAACGTCGTTGTTGCAACTGATGCAGATGTTGATGGTATGCACATTCGCTTGTTGTTGTTAACGTTTTTCCTGCAGTTTTTCCCTGATCTGGTAAAAAATGGACACGTATATATATTACAAACTCCATTGTTCCGGGTGCGAAATAAAAAAGAAACGATCTATTGTTATTCGGAAGATGAACGACGCAAAGCAATCCAGAAATTAGGCGGTAAGCCTGAAATCACTCGTTTTAAAGGCTTGGGTGAAATTTCTCCCGATGAGTTCAAGCATTTTATCGGAAAAGATATTCGCCTGGAACCGGTGATTCTGGGAAGCGGCTCTAATATTCCTGAGTTGTTGTCCTATTACATGGGCAAGAATTCTATGGACCGTCAGGAATTTATCATCAGCAATTTGCGAGTAGAAAAAGATGTAGAAGAAACGTTAACGGCATAATTCGAAGTATAGAATGGCAGACAACGACAATAATTTATTTGAGGAAAACGGAAAGACTCCCAACCAGGATCATAACGAACGCAGCGAAGTTCGTATGCTCAGCGGGATGTACGAGAATTGGTTTTTAGATTATGCTTCATATGTTATTTTGGAGCGTGCAGTTCCATACGTAGAAGACGGATTAAAGCCGGTGCAACGTCGTTTGTTGCATTCCATGTGGGAAATGGAAGATGGACGCTACAATAAAGTGGCAAATATCATCGGGCATACCATGAAGTATCACCCGCATGGTGATGCATCCATTGGTGACGCCTTGGTGCAACTTGGACAAAAAGACTTGTTAATCGACTGTCAAGGTAACTGGGGAAATATTTACACCGGCGACAGTGCTGCTGCGCCGCGTTATATCGAGGCTCGCTTATCAAAGTTTGCACTTGATGTAGCATTCAATCCGAAAACAACACCTTGGCAATTAAGTTACGACGGACGAAATCGCGAGCCGATTACCTTGCCGATGAAATTCCCTTTATTGTTGGCACAAGGCGTGGAAGGAATTGCTGTTGGTCTGGCATGTAAAATATTGCCACATAACTTTAACGAATTGATTGATGCTTCCATTGCATCATTACGTGGCCGTAAGACCGATATTTTGCCGGATTTCCCTACAGCGGGAATGGCAGACTTTTCTCAGTACAACGACGGATTACGCGGTGGTAAAGTTCGCATTCGTGCGCGCATTAAGGTTAAAGACTCCAAAACACTTGTTATTACTGAAATTCCTTTTGGAACAACAACAGGAAGTTTAATTGATACTATTATTGCCGCGAATGATAAAGGCAAAATCAAGGTCAAGAAAATTGAAGACAATACGGCCGAGTTTGTTGAAATATTAATTCACCTCCAACCCGGTACTGATACCGATAAAACGATTGATGCATTATATGCATTCACCGGTTGCGAAGTATCAATTTCTCCTAACGCGTGCGTAATTGAAAATGAAAAACCTCGATTCGTTGGCGTTAACGAGATGCTGAAAATTTCTGCTCAGCGCACGATGGAATTGCTGAAGCGGGAATTGGAAATAGAATTGCACGAATTACAAGAGAAATGGCATTTTTCTTCTTTGGAAAAGATTTTCATCAAAGAAGAAATGTACATCGACTTTAAAAAGTACGCCGATCGCGAAACCTTGTACACGTACTTATACGAGCGATTCAAGCCGTTTAAGAAAAAGTTATGGCGTGAAATTAC
>CALJIF010000045.1 GCA_937974275.1 uncultured Flavobacteriales bacterium | reverse complement strand
TGTGCATTATTGGCGGTGTCTTGGGATTAGTGCTGGTTTGGGGAGGCACTGCCATTGCGAGTTCTGCCCTGGATTTCGACTTTACGCTTAAAGCGTCCAATATCGTTCTCGGATTAACGATTTCCGTTTTGATTGGTATTATTTCCGGTTTCATTCCTTCCTATTCCGCGTCACAACTGGATCCGGTGGAAGCAATTCGCAGTTCATCCTAATATGGCTTATACGACATATAAACGTCCGGGAATACTAACCGCGCTTTGTATCATCGGATACATTGTGGTGATGGGCTCATTGCCATCCATATTCTCGCCTGACGTACGTCGATTAGGAATTTGGTTTCCATCGGTATTAGGATTACTAATCGCGCTTAGGTTTATTGCTTTCGTTGGCATTTGGCACATGAAAAAGTGGGGCGTAGAACTTTTGTTGTACGCGTTTCTCGGCGGATTGATCATCACCGAATTGGCGGGAATTACTTCTTACTTCGTTGGCATTCCTGCTCAAATTATCGCGTTGGGCGTGGCTTTCATCTATTACCGAAAGATGGATCGCAATCTGTAAAGCGACTATCCGATATGTTGTAATCGCGCTATCGCATCCTGCACAGAACGCACGGGCTCGAACGACAAGGTCAATTTGTTGTTAGTCTCCTTCATCTTCGCGTCGTAATTGGATTGCACATAGCGCAACACTTTAGTGAACGCTTCCGACTGGTAATACGGAGAATTTTGATTGGCCACGAAATAGCAGATCATCTTCCCATTTTTCAAAATAATGCGTTCCATGCCCAGTTCCATTCCCAGCCAACGCAGACGCACGGTCTCAATTAACTCTAATACCTGCGCAGGAATAGGCCCGAAACGATCGCGGAGCATGTCTTCAAAACGCATCAAGTCATCGTCTGTTTCGCTATCATCCAATTGACGATACAGCGATAAACGTTCGGTGATATTATTGACGTAAGCATCCGGAATCAAAATTTCCAGATCTGTATCCACTTGTGTATCGCGCACGTACACACCGATATGCTTCGCATGCACATCATCGCGAGCTTCTTTCTGTTCTGCTTCTTCTTCTTTAAACAGATCTTTGAATTCGGTTTCTTTTAATTCCTGAATGGTCTCATCCAGGATCTTTTGATACATGTCAAAACCGAGATCAGAAATGAAACCGCTTTGTTCTGCACCCAGCAAATTACCGGCTCCGCGAATATCCAGGTCGCGTAATGAAATATGGAAACCACTTCCGAGATCCGAGAAATCTTCGATGGCCTTTAAACGACGTTGTGCTTCGGACGTAAGCATAAATGCAGGCGGAGCAATTAAATAACAAAATGCTTTCTTATTACTTCTTCCAACGCGCCCGCGCATTTGGTGTAAATCGCTCAAACCAAACATGTGCGCATCGTTGATGATGATGGTATTCGCATTACTGATGTCCAAACCGGATTCAACAATAGTTGTTGCCACGAGAACATCATACTGACCTTCGATAAAGTCAACCATGATTTGTTCCAACTTACCGCCGTCCATTTGTCCATGTCCAACGGCAACGCGCACATCAGGACATAAACGCTGTATCATTCCCGCGATTTCCAGAATATTCTGCACGCGATTATGAATTACAAACACTTGTCCGCCGCGCTGCACTTCGAACATGATCGCATCACGAAACAGCTCTTCACTGAATGTGTGCAACTCTGTTTGCACAGGAAAACGATTCGGAGGCGGCGTATTAATTACGCTTAAATCACGCGCACTCATTAAGGAAAACTGCAAGGTTCGTGGAATTGGCGTCGCTGTTAAGGTCAACGTATCCACATTCACTTTCATGGTTTTCAATTTGTCCTTTACCGCAACACCGAACTTTTGTTCTTCATCAATGATGAGTAATCCGAGATCTTTAAACTTGACGTCCTTTCCGGTGATAGCATGCGTGCCGATCAGAATATCAATTGTACCTTCTTCAACTTTTTTAAGAATCTCCTTTTTCTCCTTGGCAGTGCGAAAGCGATTGATGAATTCAATATTTGCCGGAAAATTCTTTAGTCGCTCCGAAAACGTTTTATAGTGCTGCAGCGCAAGAATCGTTGTTGGCACCAGAACCGCTACTTGTTTGCTATTGCACACCGATTTAAACGCCGCACGAATTGCAACTTCTGTCTTCCCGAAACCAACATCGCCACACACTAAACGATCCATCACCCGCTCGCGTTCCATGTCCTTTTTCACATCCAGCGTAGCCTTGTATTGATCAGGCGTATCTTCATAAATGAACGATGCTTCCAACTCTGTTTGCAGATAGTTATCCGGTTGAAAGGCGAATCCCATTTTTGCTTTGCGTTCCGCGTACAACTTGATCAAGTCAAACGCCAACTCCCGAACACGAATGCGCGTTTTCTGTTTTAAGTTTTGCCAAGCGTTGGAGCCCAACTTATCAATACGCGGAGCTTCACCTTCTTTACCCGAAAATTTTGCAATGCGATGTAAAGAATGAATGCTTACAAACAACACGTCGTTGTCGCGGTACACTATTTTAATTGCTTCCTGTTGCTTACCGTTAACATCAATCTTTTGAAGTCCCGCAAACTTGCCCACACCATGATCAATGTGAACGACATAATCTCCCGGATTTAGACCGCGCAATTCTTTCAGCGACAGCGCTTCCTTCTTGCGTTGGAATCCATCACGCAAACGGAAACGATGATATCGTTCAAAAATCTGGTGATCCGTGTAACATGCCAGTTTCAAATCGTGATCGACAAATCCTTCATGAAAAGAGATGGACAAGGTCGTGTACTCCAATTTGCGACCGATATCTTCAAAAATGGCATGAAGTCGTTCGGATTGTTTCGGATTATCGGTAAAGATGATATTGCCGTAACCGTTGCTCTGATTAGAAGCAATATCCTGTGTCAGCAAATCGAAATTTTTATTGAACGATGGTTGAGGCGAAACACTGAAAGCAATAGTCTTACCACCGTTCAATCCGTGACGCTGACCAAATTCGATGATGTGAAATGATTTGATGCTCTCACTAAAAACCGCCCCATTCAGAAATAATTGTTCCGGTGCAAGTCGACGTACAGCAGCATCCGCGAAGTCTTCATTGTAGATGCGCTCCGCTGTTTCAAAATCTTTATCTAATTGGGCAATGGTTAATTCAACATCATACGACCAAATAACGGGACGCGCGTGAGGTCCTTCCACGCCAGTGATGTAGGACAAAAATGTTTCCCGGCTTTCTTGTAAGATTTTGCCTTGCACGTTGGGAATGATCGTGAGGAAATCGAGATTCTTTAAAGAAAGTTGAGTAAGCGCATCAAACGTGCGTATGGAATCTACATCGTCACCGAAAAATTCAATTCGAAACGGATGTTCATTCGCGAACGAGAACACATCGATGATTCCACCGCGAACCGCATATTGCCCTGCTTCATACACATAGTCAACACGTTCAAAACCGAATTCGTATAACAGATCAGTGATGAATGCGATAGAAACTTTATCGCCACGTTTTAATGTTAACGTGTTTTTTTCGAGTTGTGATTTTGTAACAACAAATTCTGATAGTGCGGCAGGATAAGTTACAATAGCATCACATACATCACGGCGAATTTTATCCAACACCTCAGCACGCAACAACACGTTGGCATTGTCGGTTTCCTCTACCTGATAAGGTTTGCGGTATGAAGCCGGAAAAAATAAAACCGTTTTTTTTCGTGCCGCTCCCGCTGCTTCCTGCAACAAGTTTTCCAGATCGTTTAGGAAATACGCTGCAGCTTCTTTATCCGGAAGAACAAAAAGATGTGTTTGATGGGTTGCATGAACTGCAGCGGCACCAATGAATGCTGCATGTGAACCCGTGCTTCCGCGCAAATGGATGAGTTCGGGCAAGGCGCTGCCCAGCGAATTTTTGATTTCGTGAATTCGCGCATCGTTTTCATACCGCTCCAAAATCGCCCTCAGCGTCATGCGGTGCAAAGGTAAGCGTGTTTCGCTGTTGTTCCGTGAAAACGTGTAATTTTAAGAATGTGCTACAATCTCGCTGCCAACAAACACAAAAAAGTACTGGAAGCCGCATTTGATGCGACCTTCGAGGCTCCTGAAGCACCATTATACTATTCCGTAACAGGATTCGTTCATCCTGCATTACCCGTAATTTTAAACACAGCACCGCAAAGCATTAAGCTGTTTCGCTGGGGATTGATTCCCTCGTGGATAAAGTCCGAAGAAGAGGCTGCAGAGTTTCGAACGCACACACTAAACGCGAGAAGTGAAACCATTTTTAGCAAACCAGCATTTAGGGGAAGTGCCGGAACAAAAAAATGTTGCGTGTTGGTCAATGGTTTTTACGAATGGCAGACGAACGGAAAAATGAAACAACCCTACTTTATTCAGCTGCACGATGAAGCGCCTTTTGCGATGGGCGGTTTGTGGAATGAATGGGTGAATCCCGCAACAGGCGAAATCATTCCAACTTTCAGTATTATTACCGTCCCTGCAAATCCGATGATGGCAGCGATCCACAATGTCAAGATGCGTATGCCGCTCATTATTCCTCACGGTAAAGAGCGAAACTGGTTAGCCGCTTCGGAGGAATCAGAAACACTGCCTTTCCTGCAACCGTTCCCGGAAAATCTGATGAAAGCACACAAAGTGAGTAAACTTGTGAACGGTCGATCAGGCAATCCCAACGTACCGGAAGTGCAGCAACCTTTGCAGGAAGAAATACAAGGCGCTCTATTTTAACCCAACTTATCCATTAAAAATGTATAAGTTGCCCATGGGCCGATGGAAACAACATTTCATCGGGGTTAACCGAGATGCTATCCCGCAATCCTCTCGCACTACGGACTAGCGCATAAAATTTCTATTCCGTAATCTCGGTTGAAACTAATCTGTAAATTAGTGCAATGAGTCGTTTTGTTGCAGCATTTTTAGTTTTCCTCCTGACCACATTATTTTCCTGCACACAAGAGGAAAAAGTTCCGCCGCGTTCTGAATTTAAAACAACAGGCAACTTCATTTATACCGACACCATTGTTGCGCCGGGAACAGTACTACGTGTAGGACTCATAGGCATGCGTACCGATTACGACCTTCGCGCTTTGTACTCGGAAGTAGCGTATGATGGCGCAAATGTTTCCAATTTAGTTGAACGCTCGTACGCTACGGAAAGCGAACTTGAGCGTTGCGAACGCGACTTCACCATAACAACGCGCAGCACCGTTGGCACCGAACGTTGGGTGTTCGTAGTTAACGATCGCGAAGGACTTGTCATCAAACGCGAAATCAGAATTACAACGTTGTAATATTCGCGTTAATCGAAGAACGCGTGCACACCAATGGTAAATGAAGGATTGAAATAAATATCCTGACGCGTGTAATCGATGGCATGTAACCGTAAATCAAATGCCGCATTTTGATTGAAGAACCAAGCCAATCCCGCTCCTCCGTATCCGCGGAAACCACTGCCATTCGAATTATTACGCACACTTCCGATCTTGGACGTTGCTGCATAATATTCGTAACCACCGTTAAGAAAAGCATAAGGTCGCCATTTCACTTCTGTATCTCGGAAGTAATATCGTGCGCCCAGCGTTGCAAAAAAGTCCGTGCTTCCGAAAGACGTGCTATCGGTAGGTTTTGAAGAATTAAAACCAAATCCGAAATCGGTGCCTAGTGCAAAATTGTCTGCGACAAACCAATACAGTTCCGGCGACAAGCTAAAATTAAAAGCAGGATTTTCGAATGACATTCCCAGTCTTCCGGAGCCACCCACAGAGCGCCATCCTTTTTCGGTTTGTGCAAAAGTTGCTGTCGTTGCAATAAAAAATGCAACTAGTAAGATTGACTTTTTCATACGCATCAGGTTTTGGTTGCCCTAATATAGGTGCAATACCTCCAAAATCCTAACCGCGCATTACAATGGAATGTTACCGTGCTTTTTGCGGGGCAATACATCTGCTTTGTTTTCCAACATGGCGAATGCGGCAATCAATTTTTTTCGTGTTTGCTCCGGCAAGATCACTTCATCCACATATCCGCGAGCTGCAGCCTGGTAAGGATTTGCAAACTTCTCGGTGTATTCCAGTTCCTTCTCCTTCCACTTTGCGTTGCGATCTTCTGCAGCAGCAATTTCATTTTTGAAGATAATCTCTGCAGCACCTTTTGCTCCCATTACTGCAATTTCTGCTGTTGGCCATGCAAAATTCATATCCGCACCAATGTGTTTGGAGTTCATCACATCATACGCACCGCCATAAGCTTTACGCGTAATGACAGTAATACGCGGCACGGTTGCTTCACAAAATGCGTACAGCAATTTAGCGCCGTTGGTGATGATCGCATTCCACTCCTGATCCGTACCGGGTAAGAATCCGGGAACATCTTCAAACACCAACAACGGAATATTAAACGAATCACAGAAACGCACAAAACGTGCTGCTTTAGTTGATGCATGAATATCCAATACACCCGCTAACACTGCAGGTTGATTGGCTACAATACCAATGCTACGCCCTGCAAGACGAGCGAAACCAACAACAATGTTATCCGCAAAATTTTTATGAACTTCCATAAAGGAGTTCTCGTCAATTACATGCTCGATTACTTCGCGAATGTCGTAAGGCTGATTCGGATTTTCAGGAATGATGGTATTCAAAGAAGGGCGCAATTCGTCTGTTGACTCATACGGCATTACAGGCGCATCCTCTTCGCAATTCTGTGGCATATAACTTACCAGTGCGCGAATATTTTGCAAACATTCAATTTCATTCGCTGCAGTAAAATGTGTTACTCCCGATTTCGTTGCGTGCGTCATGGCACCACCCAATTCTTCGGAAGTTACCTCTTCGTGCGTTACTGTTTTTACAACGTTCGGACCGGTCACAAACATGTAACTGGTGTTTTCCACCATCATGATGAAATCCGTAATGGCAGGTGAATACACAGCACCACCCGCACATGGTCCCATGATGGCAGATATTTGCGGAATAACTCCGGACGCTAACGTATTGCGATAAAAAATATCGGCGTAGCCTCCTAACGAAACAACTCCTTCCTGAATACGCGCACCACCAGAATCATTCAAGCCGATTATTGGCGCTCCGTTTTTCATGGCGAGATCCATGATCTTAACAATCTTTTCGGCGTGCGTTTCCGAAAGCGACCCTCCAAATACGGTGAAATCTTGCGAGAACACATACACTAATCTTCCGTTGATGCGCCCATATCCGGTAACTACACCATCGCCCAAATACACTTCTTTATCCAAACCGAAATCAGTGGCGCGATGTGTAACCAGCATACCGATTTCCTCGAAAGTTCCTTCATCCAATAAAAAATGCAATCGCTCGCGAGCAGTTAGTTTGCCCTTTTTGTGTTGCGCCTCAATACGTTTATCGCCACCACCTTTCATTGCAGCTGCAATCTTATCCTGAAGAACTTTAACCTTATCGCTCATAACTATCGCTATTAATTTGAGGTACGAAGATAACCCAGAACGGTAAAACCAAGTGAAGCAGGAATAAAATTCTCACATCTCCTGAATTAGCTTATAAAACAACAAAGGCCGTCCGAAGACAGCCTCTGCATAATACTCAACTCAAGATTACAAATTCAAACTAATTCCTGCCGTGAACGGATACACCACCGGGCCTTTTCCTGACTCAAACAGTGTCGATAACGAGTACGTTCCAAACATCGTGAACTTCCCGTATCCGATACGCGCAATAAGATCATATTTAAACGGATTCACGTTGAAGTCATCTTTTACCTTGCGCTTGTAAGTTTCACCTTCAAACTCATATTTCTGCTTCACTTTGTTTTTGAAAATATTGTATCCGAACTGACCACCTACTGCAATGTGAAAGGAACGATCCGCATTGTTGTTGTTCGTATTAAACTCCAGGAACAACGGCACATTCAGATAAGCTACATTCAATCGATTGCGTGAGAAATTGTAGGTTGAATCGAACGTTGCTACTGCATAAGGAACATTAGGCGTTAATGTGTAGGCATTTCGGAAGTTGTAGTGATACCAAGTAGCACCGATTCCTGTTCCCAAATTCACGTAGTTCTTCACGATATGAATATTCTTCTGCCACATATTCCATCCGAACACATAGGACTTCGCGTAGTTTAATTCGAGGTAATCGAATCCGTTTGGTAAGTCGACTTTGTTTTGAGCAGATAACAACCCGTTAACACCAAAGTCCAATCCTCCCCAGAATTCAAAGTCATCATCGTTTGATTTCTTTTCACGTGGGGAACGATCATCATCTTTGTCATCACCAACAATAGTTACGGTTTTATCGCCTATACGCACGCTAGTCGTATCGGATGAATTCGCTCCGCCTTCTTTGGCAACAATTGTGCTTGCACCTGTAGCGCTGATTGTTTTGTCGGTAGCGGTTCCTACATATTTGATATCAGAGGCTCCGGAAGCAGTGGCTACCAGCTTTTTGGCAGCATTTACCTTTACGGAAGCAGCTCCGGAAGTCATCACTTGGGCGTCATCCGCCACCAAACCATACCCTTTATAATTCGATGCTCCGGATGCTAACAGATATAATTGTGTCGACTCCCCTATCAACTTTACAGAAGAGGCGCCTGAAATTATTCCATCAATACGTTTAGCTTTCAATTGCAAATCGTACTGAGAGGCACCAGTACCGCTTAACTTGATAGTATCTACAGTGAGTTGATTAACGCTTTTTACCTGCGCAGCTCCCGAAAGCTGTATTAGGTTCAAATTTTTTACGTTCACTTTCACTTTAAGTGCGCCTGCATCCTGCGGTTTGTTCACACGAATTTCCAAAACGCCGTTACGCACTTCAGTGACAACCTCTTTAAATACATCAGTATTCCCGGTAAGTTCAACTGAGCACGCTTCTGCCTGACTAACTTCTATCCGAGTTTCTCCTGCCGCCATAATTCCGGTAAAGTCGCCCACGTTACGAATTTCGGAACCTTGTCCGTACGCGACTGCTCCTGCAATGAGGCCAAATCCTACGGCGATTAATTTCAACGATTTCATACTCTTTTAGTTTGCTTGTTTGGTATAGGACGAGGAAGTAAAGGAAATGTTACAGGACATTCCCAACAAACTATAACTATCTGAATTTCAAATCAATAAACATGAAACTTTATGCCCCGCCCAATTACCCCGAGTACTTACTCATAAAATCTCCTGCCATTTCCACCATATCGGCGCTACCGGCAAAGAAAGGAGTGCGTTGATGCAGGGATTTAATTTCCTGTTCCAAAATTCGGTGACGCCCATCAGTAGCTTTACCTCCGGCTTGTTCAATAATCAACGCTATCGGATTGCATTCGTACAACAAACGCAACTTGCCTTTTGGAGAGGACGCTGTAGTAGGATAAATATAAATGCCGCCGTTAATCAAATTGCGATGAATATCCGCTACTGCAGAACCGATGTAACGAGAAGAATAGGGACGTTTCGTGGCTTTATCTTCTTCCTGGCAGTACTTGATGTATTTCTTTACACCTTCCGGAAAATGCACATAGTTACCTTCATTGATGGAATAAATTTTCCCCGATTTTGCAGTTTGCATGTTCGGATGCGACAAACAGAATTCACCAATGGACGGATCTAAAGTAAATCCGTTAACACCTTTACCTGTAGTATACACCAACATGGTGGATGAACCGTAGATGATATAACCTGCAGCTACTTGCTCTGTACCGCGTTGCATAAAGTCTTCAACGGTTCCCGGACCACTTAAACTAACGCGACGATAAATTGAAAATATGGTTCCAACAGAAACGTTCACATCAATATTGGATGAACCATCCAACGGATCCATGGCCACTACATATTTCGCATTCTTGGACTGAGGCGTATCAATCGGAATAATGTCTTCATTTTCTTCCGATGCAATAGCGCAACATTCGCCACCGACGCTGAGTGCAGCGATGAATTGTTCATTAGCAAACACATCGAGTTTTTTCACACTCTCACCCTGAACGTTCGTTTCACCCGCATCACCCAAAATATCTGCCAAGCCCGCTTTATTTACTTCGCGATGTACGATTTTCGCGGCAATACCGATATCCCGCAATAAACGCGACAATTCGCCCTTGGCGTAAGGAAAATCGGTTTGCTTTTCGATAATAAACTGTCCGAGTGTTTTGACTTTGCTCATAAGAAATGGTCTTGGCTTGCAAAGATGTAAAAAAGGAATCGTTTTACGCGGATTTTGCCCAATACCGCAGTAGCTTTGTTTATGCGGCATTCAATTCTGATGTTCTTGTTAACTGTACTTGCGTTACCCGAAATAAAGGCGCAAAACGGAACCACGGTTGTTGCAATGCCCACTTTCTTTTCCCTCAATTCATTGCGCACCAAAAATGACATTGCGGTGGACAGCGCCGGAAACGTGTGGATTGCCTTTCGAGACAATGGTGTGTTTAAATGGAATCAAAACGCCTGGGAATACTTCAATATCAACGATGGACTTTGTGACAATAATATTCGTTGTGCTTATCCTGACGCCAACAATACTATTTGGTTCGGATCAGATACCGGAGGCGTATCGCGCTTTTACAACAACCAATGGCAAACTTTAAACCGTTGGAATTCCCCGTTGCCGTCCGGACGCGTTTATGATATTTACCGACAAGGAGACACGTTGTGGATGGGCACAGATCGGGGAATTGCCGCATATACTTCATCCGGCTGGACGATCTACAACCGCAACAACTCCAACCTGCCAAGCGACACCATCTACAGCATTACGAAATCGGTGTGGAATGAAATTGTTCTCGGTACACCCAAGGGAATCGTACATTTTTTCGGCAACAACTTTTATAACTTCTGGATACCACCGACAACGTTGCCTGCCGTTACGCAAGTATACACGCATCACGATGGAACACTTTGGTGCATTGCCGACAAACAACTTTTCCGTGTGGGTAATACCGGTTTGCAAAATTATTCGGTCAACTTCGAACTGCCCGGAGTTAATTGGACCGGTGTATCGTACGTTGGACGCGGTCCGCGTGGTGGCCTGGCATTTTCTGCAGTAGATGGTCAGCTTAATGAAATAATCGGACAGCGAATTATCACCTACTATCCTTTGGGAATTAACAGTAATCCTCAAGCCTCCCGCATGCAGTTTGCCACTGATCGAAACGGCCAACAGTTCTGGCATATCGAGAGCTTTGTAAACTCCAATTCTTCTCCATTCATCGATTTGAAACGCTTCAACCCTTTTTCCTATTGCGGTATAGGACTTGGCGTGACAGGGGACAATTACAAATTCATTGACGGTAACAACCTGAAAGCTGCCGTGCATGTACGTGGTGATCTGCATTGGGATTTGACTGCACAATCGGAGTTTTTTGCGCCGAAAAATACCAATAAAGCAATCATTTTTGCTTCCGGCGTTTGGGCCGGCGGGTTGGATGATCAGGGCGAACTGCATCAGGCTGCCGCTACCTATCGCCAAACGGGATATGATTATTACCCGGGACCGGGAGCACCGGGACTCGATTCACTTCAAGCACATTCGTTCGATCGTATCTGGAACATTACCGCACAAGACATTGCAACATTTCAATATCAATGGAGTATTGGCGCAGTGCAAAATCAAACGTGGATTCCTCCTGCAGATATAGTGGACTGGCCGGCTAAAGGCAATTACAACCTCACGTATCATTTAGCGCCATTTGCAGATATCAACGGGAATGGCATTTACGATCCTTTAACAGGTGGAGATTATCCTTTAATTAAGGGAGATGAAGCGGTTTATTTTGTTTTTAACGATCGTGTAGGTCCACATACTTTTACACAAACACCGCCGCTTGGCCTTCAAATCAGCGCGATGATTTACGGCTATCATTGCACCACGCCATTGGGAAATGTTGCGGAGAACACATTGTTTTACGAATACACGTATATCAATCGTTCTGACAGTGCTTATCATGACACGTACTTTACGTTTTGGCACGACATGGATTTGGGCAACTGGCAAGACGATTACGTCGGTTGCATCCCGGAACAAAATGCCTTCATCATTTACAACGGAGATAGCTTAGACGAAACGAATACAACAGTTTCCACCGGAACATACGGCGCCACTATACCGGTTGTTTCGGTAACCGTAGTCGATGGACCGCTAGCACCAACAAACGATGGCAACGACAACAATAACAACGGCACAACAGATGAACCCGGAGAGCGATGCCTGATGAATTATTTCGTTTCGTATAATACCGGTGCTCCAAGTTTGCCCAATGGAGGCATGACCAACAATACCGATTATTACAATTATTCGCGCGGTGTTTGGAAAGATAGCAGTTCAGTAACCTTTGGAGGTAACGGATATGGAAACACACTTCCCACACGTTTTATGTTTCCCGATTTACCTACGGTTCCGAACGGATGGCATGAAGCCTCCGCTAATCAAACTCCCGGAGATCGTGTAGCATTGTTGTCTTCCGGTCCATTCCATTTTCAACCCGGCGACACTTTGCAATTTACATACGCTATTACTTTTCATGTGGACTCCATTAACCCGTGGAACAGCGCAGGGTATTACCAAACCGTTACGGACAATCTCACTACATTACACGCGTTGTTTGCATCATCTAATACTCCTTGTTATCCGTTGAGTATTGAAGATCAAGCACCATCCAACATATCTGCTTTTACTGTGTATCCCAATCCGGCTGATGAATCAGCTACAGTAATGTTGCATCATGCGGACGGGAACGCGACAGTGCGCATCTATTCAAGCACAGGAATGCTCATCAGCGAGTTCATCGCACGAGGATCCGTTCAACTATCTACAACAGAACTACAACAAGGTGTTTACTTCATACAAGTAATTACAGCAACCAACACCGGAACACAACCGTTAATAATTCAAAGATGATCATTCGAAAAGCCATTGCTACCGACATTCCTGCCATTCACTCACTGATACGCGAACTCGCGGAATACGAGCAAGCTCCGGAAGAAGTAATCGTTACGGAACATGATATGCTCAATTACGGCTTTGGGAGCAATCCTTTGTTTACTTGTTATGTAGCCGAAGATCAAAACCAAATCATCGGAATGGCGTTGTATTACATAAAGTATTCGACATGGAAAGGTCCGTGTGTGTTTCTTGAAGACATCATCGTCACACAAAGCAGACGAAAAGAAGGAATCGGTAAAGTATTGTTTGATCAGGTGCTGAACGATTGTAGAAAAATGAACTGTAAACGCATGGAGTGGCAAGTACTCGATTGGAATACGCCCGCCATTAAGTTCTATGAACAATACGAACCTGAAGTTTTAAAAGAATGGCTCAACTACAGATTGTCATTCCACTAACTTTGCACTATGAAAGTATTCAAGTTCGGTGGAGCTTCAGTCAAAGATGCCGGAGCAGTTCGTAATGTCGCTGCTATTCTTAGTCAGTACCAACATGAAGCGCTTGTGGTGGTCATCTCCGCGATGGGAAAGACTACCAACGCTTTGGAGCGTCTTACGGATGCGTTTTATTTCAAAAAGGAAGATACGGCAACGATACTTGAAGAAATCCGTGCGTATCACCTTCAAATACTTCATGAACTTTTCCCGGATAACACGCATTCCATCTACGATGACATTCACAATTGTTTCGTGGAGTTGGAATGGGCACTGGAAGACGAACCCACTCACGAGTACGATTGCGAATACGATCAAATTGTATCGATGGGAGAAATTCTTTCCACAAAAATTGTTGCTGCTTACCTGAACAGTTCGGGAATTTCCTGCTTGTGGACAGATGCACGTGATATCATCAAAACCGACAACACGTATCGTGAAGGAAAAATAAATTGGGAACTCACTAAAGAATCTGCGCAGCGATTGCATCAACACAATAACGCGATTGTATTAACGCAGGGTTTTATCGGCGTTACATCCGAAAACTTCACCACTACATTAGGACGCGAAGGTTCTGATTATACAGCCGCCATTTTAGCGTGGTGCTTGAATGCGGAAAGCGTAACCATCTGGAAAGATGTTCCCGGTGTTCTGAATGCCGATCCGAAATGGTTTGATGCAACGGTGTTGGTTCCTGAGTTAACGTATCAGGATGCTATCGAATTGACGTATTACGGAGCAACAGTTATACATCCCAAAACGATCAAGCCGTTGCAGAACAAGAATATTCCGTTGTTCGTGCGCTCCTTCGTTGACCCGAAACAACCGGGAACAAAAATTCACGCTACTCCGCAAGCATTGCCAATACCATGTTTCATATTTAAAGTGAATCAGGTATTGTTATCTATTTCACCGCGCGACTTCTCGTTTATCGTAGAAGAAAACCTTGGCAACATTTTTGCGCTCTTTTCGAAACATCGTGTTAAAATCAATACTATGCAGAATTCTGCCATCAGCTTCTCGGTGTGTATGGATAACGATGATCGTAAACTCCCGCAGTTGATCGATGAATTGAAACGTTCGTACCGTGTACTTTACAATGATAAATTGGAATTGGTAACTATCCGCTATTACGATCAGGCCACCATTGATCGCGTATGTATTGGTAAGCAAATTTTACTGGAAACCCGCAGTCGCTATACGGTGCAGATGGTAATGAAGGATATGTGATTAACTTTTCCGATATTTGTTAAGCTCAACTAAATAAACCCCTGATGAAATTATATCACGTTCCTGCAACTGTTAGAACTGCCGAAGTTTCATTAAATCCGGATAACGGAACCATCAAGTTTAGCGGAATTTCTATTCCTGAAGATTCCGAAGCGTTCTTTCGTCCGGTATACGATTGGTTGGCTGCGTATCGCGCCACCAATCCTACGAACAAAGTTGTAGCTACTTTTTCAATGACGTATTTCAATACCAGTTCGGTTCGTCATATCATGCTGATCTGTCAATACCTGATTCAAAATTTCTCCGACAATCTTGAAATTGTTTGGGAATACGAGGAAGATGATGATGATATTTTACACCGCGGTGAAGAAATTTCACGCATCATGAAATTCCCGTTGACCCTTAAAGCCATCGACTAAGGAAGCAATACGCGCAGCACTTTCTCGGCGATAACTCTTCCAATCTTTTCGTGACTTTCAAATGTCCATCCTGCGATATGCGGACTCAATATCGCACGATCGGAATTGATCAAATATTGGAACGGCTCGGGCAAGGTTGTGCTATCCAACTTTTCAAATGAAACCGATTCGTATTCCAACACATCAAAGCAAACACCGATAACTTTCCCGGATTTCATTGCATCTACAACTGCTGTTGTATCCACGTTTTTTCCTCGCGCCGTATTGATCAAATACACGGGCTTGTGCAACTTAGAAATGAAATCATCATTAATGTAATGCGTGGTTTCCGTTGTCAAAGGCAAGTGTAAACTGATAACATCCGCACGCTGTTGGATTTCTTCCACACTCACTTCCTTTACCAACGCATCACCAAATCCTGATTTGTATTTATCATGCGCCAACACCTCAACACCAAACCCTTTTAGTCGCTGCGCAAATGCACTTCCCATATTACCATAGCCGATAATACCGACTGTTTTCCCGCACAATTCATAACCACGATTTTCTTCCCGCTTCCAAATTCCCCGGCGCACTTCACGATCTGCACGCAGCAAATTATTCATCAACGCGAGCAACATACCTATAGCTTGTTCCGCAACTGCATCACGATTTCCTTCAGGTGCGTGAACACACGCAATGCCTTTCGAAGTGGCGTAGTTAACATCGATATTTTCCATGCCGGCACCCGCGCGGCCAATCACTTTTAAGTGGGTTGCAGCATCTAAAAATCGAGCATCCAACTTAAAGCGACTGCGAATAATAACACCTTGGTACATCGCGATCTTTTCCAACACTTGTTCGTAGGTTGAAGAATAATCCTCGTCACACTGCACACCGGCATCGCGCAAGGTGGAGATCATAATCGGATGATTACTGTCTAAGAATAAGACTCGCGGGATCATGCGTTAAACATTTCTGTCAGGAACAACATGGAAATCGAGAAATATATAATCAATCCGGTAACGTCTACCAGCGTTGCCACAAATGGCGCAGAAGACACGGCAGGATCGAGTTTGAATCGCTTCAATATTAATGGGAATAACGAGCCGACGAGACAGCCCCACAAAATAACACCTGTTAGCGTAATACCTACGGTTAATCCGATCGGTAACCAATACGGGCCATAATCTTCAATAAAATTAGACCAGATCATCACGCGTAAAAAACCGAGCACACCTAATATTCCACCTAATACCAATCCGGATTTCAATTCCTTTTTCAAAATGCTCCACCAGTCGCGAACGGTAATTTCACCTAATGCCAATGCACGAATAATAAGTGTGGATGCTTGTGATCCGCTGTTACCACCACTGGAAATGATCAACGGAACGAAAATGGCGAGAATAACTGCTTTCGCTAACTGATCTTCAAAAAACGACATCGCAGTTGCAGTGAGCAATTCGCCTAAAAATAACAACACCAACCAACCCACACGTTTTCTGATCATTTGCCAGAAAGGTGTTGCCATGTACGGTTCTTCCAGCGCTTCTACACCACCCATTTTTTGAACGTCTTCCGTGTTTTCTTCACGCAAAACGTCCACCATATCATCGAACGTAACACGACCCACCAAACGGTTCAAACCATCAACGACAGGAATCACCACGAGATCGTATTTATCCATCAGCATAGCCACTTCTTCTGCCGGTGTATTGGCTTTAACACTTACGATATTAGGATTGTACACATCACGCACCTTCGTACGCAAGGGTTTGGTCAACAAATTCTTTAATGATAGTACGCCGACGAGTCGTTCTTCGTTATCTACAACGTAAATCGTGTAAATATTCTCAACTTCTTCAGCCTGACGACGAATTTCGCGCACGCACTCCAACACATTACGATCCACATGCACACGTATTAATTCTTTCGCCATGATACCACCCGCAGTATCCGGATCGTAGTTTAACAAGTCAACGATGTCGCTGGCTTGTTCAATATCTTCTACGTGCGAAAGAACTTCATCCTGCTGATCGTCTGTTAATTCGGCTAATACGTCTGCGGCATCATCCGAATCCAGATTGTCAATCAGTTGCTCTGCAATTTCTTTGGGCGACAATCCGTCAAGTACTGCATCGCGGCGATCATCATCCAGCAACACCAGCGTTTCTGCTGCAACTTCTTCTTCAAGAAATTTATACAAGCGCATCGCTTCTTCCACCTCAAACTCCGCCAACAATTCCGCAGCATCAGCAGGGTGCAAATCCGCCATAAGCGAACGCATCAACACTTCGTCATTGGCACTGAGTGCAGAACGAAGATCCTGAATGAAGTTATCGGTGAGTTGAAAAGCCATACCTGAAAATCAGGCGCAAAGTTAGCGTTTCCTGAGCATGTTCGTCAGTTCTACGAACTCTTGAACGCCCAATGTTTCGGCACGTAACGTAAAATACTTGTGATCCTGATACTCCGGTAACACCTCGAATGCTTTTAAAGCATTACGCAAGGTTTTACGACGTTGATTGAATCCGGCTTTCACTACTGCAACAAAAAGCGATTCGTCACAATTCAGTTGTTGCGTTTGATTGCGGGTTAAACGTATTACTCCCGATTTTACTTTTGGTGGCGGAGAAAAAACGTGTTCATGTACGGTAAATAGATATTCGATAGTATACCATGCCTGTAACAAAACACTAAGAATGCCATACGTTTTGTTTCCCGGTTTTGATGCAACCCGCTCGGCTACCTCCTTCTGAAACATACCGCAACACTCCGGAATTGCATTACGATGCTCCAGAACTTTAAATAAAATTTGCGAAGAAATATTGTAGGGAAAATTCCCGATTACCGCGAATGGTGCGGCAGGAAGTTGCGAATCGTTGAGTCTAAGAAAGTCGCCTTCAATAATACGTGAAGTCAGCTGAGGATAATGTTCTTTCAAATAAGTCACCGACTCCCGATCAATCTCGACAACACTCACTTCACAGCTTTCATTTTGCAGAAGATACTTGGTAAGAACGCCCATTCCGGGACCAATTTCAAGGATGCGTTGGTAATTCAATTCAGCAGGACGCAGCGAGCGCGCAATTTTCGCGGCGATATTTTCATCACGCAAAAAATGTTGTCCTAAGTGTTTTTTCGCCCTTACGTCCGACATTATCCGATGTGTTGCAACAACGTTCGAAATGCCACGAACTTATCTTTATAACGAGCGGTATGTTGTTCGCGAAGCGCCGGTGCAAACGTTTCCAGATAACGATTCACGTCGTCCATACTGTTGGCTTTATACTGAATGGAATAACTGGTTCCCTGCTGCTCGTCTACCATGATTTTGAAAATGTTTCCGTCCGTGAAACATCCCGTGGCCACAACATCAGGAACATGAACGGTTTTCATCCAATGCAACCAATCATCGTGAACATCATTATCAATATTAACGGTAACGTTATAAATAATCATAACTAGTCATTTAATTTATCGCCACGCAACACGCGATAACGTTTTCGTGCATCTACCACGAATAAACTTCCGGGGTATTTCAAAATAATTTCTTCGTAGCACTGTTTGGCTTTTTCTGTATCACCCAATTTGTATTCGTACAATTCGGCAAGACGAAACCATGCATCGTCGGCGAGAATATCCGTACTGTGTGTCGCCGTCAACTTTTGTAAATATCCTGCTGCTTCTGCCCAACGCTGCTGTTTGTAGGCAATTCGATAACGCATAAAAAGCACATCATCAGCTAAAGCATGCATTCCGTAATCACGATCAATAGAATCGAGATAAATTTTTGCTTTATCGTATTGGTGCTGAAATAACATCAAATCTGCTTTTGCAAATCGCATTAATGGTTCCGGATTACTATCCAATGCGAGGTTGTCGGTGATTACCATGGACAGATACATCGCATCATTAGATATAAGTTTCGACGTAGAACCTTTTAAAACATTTAGCTGCGCCTGAGCCCATTCAAAATCGCCTACATAAAAAGCCACCTTTGCATTTCGGAATTTTGCTTCCTGCCCGATAGCGTCGTACTTATAAGCTTTCTCTACTTGTGAATAACGCAACGAAGCTTCCCAAACCTGACCATCCAGAACTAAAACATCACCCAATTCCAGTTTACACAATGCTTGTTCGTTGGCATTCAAACCCGGCAATAGCAATGCTTCCTCCAACAGCACAATTGCTTCTTTGGGTTTATCCATATAAAACGCCTGAAGGTGCGCCAGAGAGCGAATAAGAGAAACGGTGGTATTGTTCTTACCCAACTCCTCCAGTGTAGATTTCATTTCAGCCTCCAACGAGAGTAAATCCTGGATGGTGTAATTCGTGGTATTCACAATACGCTCATACCGCGTATTCATCTTTTCCATTTTCGCTGTGCGGTAATACATTTTGCCGGTACCTAATCCGATGACATAGTCATACGCATCCGACGCCACATCATACTCCTGATTGCTGCGCGCCATTTCGGCCAGTGGAATAATTTCTTCACCTTCTAATTGTTTCCGCTTATCAATTGCCTTTGCCTGAACCAACGCGCCTGCAAAATTTTTCTCCTGCATGAATAACCACACCAACAATTCCGGCCAGGTGGTATTGTTAGGTTCGCGCTGTGAACGTTTTAATAATTCTGTTTTCAGTAACACGGAAATTTTGTTGTCCGTATCACTGTCCATTTTAGCCTGAAGACTATTCTGCACTTGCTGCTTGTACAAAGGCGATTCATCAAGCAATCCCAAATACTCGTTGATCATGGAGGTGTAATCTTTTTTGTAGTAGTACACATCCGCTAACTCAGCGTGAAACGAATACACGCCTTTCAATTCCTTACGACCTTTCTGCAAGGATGTAATTGCCCAATCTGTTTCGTTAATACCTAAAAATGCATTGGCCAAATCAATTACACGATTCGCCGATGTGTTAGGATTTATAGCGTTAACACCTGCATTAAATTCCTTCTTCGCTTTATCTTCTTGTCCCTGGGCACGAAAAACACGCCCCATATCAACGAAGTAAGTCAGGTCCGCCTTATACCATGCAGCCTGCTTCTTGACCAGCTTCTCGGCCTTCTTGTAACTCTGAATATTGATTAAACAGTTGAGGTAATATTCGTAATAAATCTGTAACGGATTTTTTTCGTACAGTTTTTCGTAATACACCACTGCTTTATCGAACTCGCCGGCAGCGTAGTATTGGTTGGCCAACTGCTCATCGGACGATGGAGGATCCGGCTGTGCGGTAATACCGACTGCTATGAAAAGAAATCCAACAATGATCAGCAGTCGTTTTACCATTCCTATTTTTTCAAATTCATTTTCGTGCTTAACTGATCCACGAATGCATTCACCTTAGGTGATAAAGTATCATACGAAGCACGCGATTCGATAAACAATTTCGGCAAGTTCAATGACCCCTGATACAACGCATTAACTTGCATTTTTTCGGCTGCCATTGCCCCTTCCAGATTAACGCTTTTGTCCAGCGTATTATTTTTTAAGTCGTGCTCGAAATCATTCAAATTTTTCATCACAGAATCTACCAACGCCGTATTCTGCACCACACCGGATTGAATTAATCGTAACTGCTTGCGCAACTGCTTATATTCTGACAAGTATAAACCGGTTTTGAAATCCAGCGTATCGCCCATTTTATCAATATTAATTTGAATGAACTGCATGTTATTGTGCATTTCATCATGGCGCGTTTTTACTTCATCAATATTTACTAAAGCCAACACACTATCCGTTTGTGCCAATACCTGTTTCAGGCTATCGATAGTTTTCAATTCGGCCTCGTGCGCCGGCCCTTTGCAGGACAAACCAAGTAATGCGATAATTACTCCTAAACCTAATTGCTTCATCACGTTTCGAATTAATTGATTTTGTCAAATCCGGTATACGGAACCAACACTTTAGGAATGCGAATTCCATCCGGTTCCTGATTATTTTCCAGCAATGCTGCAACTATCCGCGGCAATGCCAATGCACTTCCGTTCAAGGTATGCGCCAGACGAGGTTTTTCGCTGCCTTCACGGTAACGCAACTTCAAACGATTACTTTGAAATGCTTCGAAGTTGGAAACGGAACTTACTTCCAGCCAACGTTGCTGCGCTGCAGAGAACACCTCCATATCATACGTTTGAGCAGAAGCAAAACTCATATCGCCACCACACAACAACAGCGTACGAAACGGCAACTCCAGATCCTTCAACAATCCTGCTACGAATTCACGCATTTCTTCCAGCGTTTGATACGACTTATCGGGATGTTGAATTTGTACAATTTCGACTTTATCAAACTGATGCAAACGATTTAATCCGCGAACATCTTTACCGTATGATCCGGCCTCACGACGGAAACATGGTGTGTAACCGCAGTTCTTAATCGGAAGATCTTCGGCCTTTACAATCACATCGCGATAAATATTGGTAATAGGTACTTCAGCTGTTGGAATGAGGTACAAATCGTCCACCGTTACGTGATACATTTGTCCTTCTTTATCGGGCAGCTGACCTGTTCCAAATCCGGAATCGGCATTTACCAAAATTGGCGGTTGTACTTCAAGATAACCTGCGGCCGTGGCACGATCGAGGAAGAAGTTGATGAGCGCGCGCTGCAAACGTGCGCCTTTGCCTTTATATACGGGAAATCCGGCACCGGTAAGTTTAACGCCCAATTCAAAATCAATCAAATCATACTTGGCAGCTAAATCCCAGTGCGGCTGTGCGCCTTCGTACAACGCAGGAATCTCACCGTGTGTGAATACCGTTTTGTTGTCTTCCGGTAAACGACCTTCAGGCACCACATCTGCCGGCAAGTTCGGCACTAACACTAACAACTTCTCGAGTTCTGCTTCTGCAGTATTGAGGCGTTCCTGTAGTGCTTTTTCGGTTTCTTTCAGTGCAGTGCTTTTGTTTTTGAGATCTTCTGCTTCCGCCTTTTTTCCCGACTTCATCATTTCACCGATTTGCTTCGCGATGGCGTTGGCGTCTGCCTTTAACGAATCCAATTCAGTTTGAGTACTGCGACGATCAGCGTCAGTTTGTACAATCTGATCTATAATTTCTAATCCTTTAAAATTTTTCTTGGCTAAGCGGCGAACAACTTCTTCTTTGTTTTCGCGAATAACTTGAATCTGAAGCATAACTATATCTGAGTATAAGGCAAAGTTAACGATAACCCGACAGGTCTAAAACAAAAACACCCACATTGCTGTGGGTGTTTAAAAACTTAGGGCAATACAGATTACGCGTTGAAAGGTTCAATCGACACGTATGATCTGTCATCACGACGCTTCGTGAACTTCACTGTTCCATCAACCAATGCAAACAAAGTATGGTCTTTACCCATTCCTACGTTTGATCCGGGATAGTGCACAGTTCCGCGCTGACGAACAATAATATTACCTGCGATAGCCAACTGACCACCGTAGATCTTAACGCCAAGTCGCTTACTTTCTGATTCGCGGCCGTTCTTTACTTTACCTTCACCTTTTTTGTGTGCCATGGTATTATCTTATTAAAAGGTTAATCTTCCTTTTTCTTACGGGTTGTTTTTTTCGCTGCTGCTTTTTTAGCGGGAGCCGCCTTTTTAGCAGGTGCTTTTTTCTTTGGTGCTTCTTCTACCTCAGCTTCAGCTGTCGCGTCAGCGAATACTTTCTTTGAAGGCTTTGCAGCAGAGCGTGCTTTCAATTCCAAAATCGAAGCAGCCTCAATCTTAGCATCATCAGCAGACAATTTCTCGCCTTTGCCTAAAATGCCCTGAATCAACAACTCGGTAAGTTGCTGACGGTGGCCGTTCAACTTCTGGTAACCTTTGCGACGCTTCTTCTTGAAGACAATCACTTTATCACCTTTTAAATGTGACAACACTTTAGCTGCCACACGTGCACCATCAATTTCAGGTGCTCCAACGGTAATTTTACCGTTGTTGTCGATAAGAAGTACTTTGCCCAATTCAATGGCGCTTCCTTCTGTAGCCTCGAGGCGGTGCACAAAAACACGTTGTTTTTTTGCCACTTTGTACTGGAGCCCGGCTATTTCTACAATTGCGTACATGTTTGACTTTTATTGAGTTAATATTCCCTTAAGGGGACGCGAAGATAAGAAGAAAAATAACCAACGCACATATTTATTGGCGAAAATCCCTAAGGCCAAATGCCTAATTATTGATTTTCAGGTATTTACACTCAACCTAAACAGACAATTGCGCCAAAATCGCTTGCTCCACTTCCGGAGAATTCCAATTCGTTTCAATATTCGGAATCTCACGCATTACACGTTGCATTACGGCTTCTTGTTTGTTGCCTTCACTCAGTGCGGTTGAATAGCGAATATCCGGACGGAATGTAACCATGGTGTACAGTGGAATCCATTTATCGGGATGTTTTTCGCTAAACCAGGCTTCGATTTTCTTCTGCAACAAAAACTTCGGATCTGCAGTGCGATCACGCATTTCCACAAAGTTGGCTACTGCCAGATCAGCGATCGCGTCACCATCGGGCTTGCGACTTAATTCATACGCTTTGAATACTTTTTCCAGATCGTCTCCGAATTGACTCAAATAATCATCCATCACCACACAATCTTCAAAGCCGCAGTTCATGCCTTGTCCATAGAAAGGAACAATTGCATGAGCCGAATCTCCGACCATCGCGAATTTGTTTTTATACGTCCACGGCCAGCACTTTACAATACTTAGGGATGACGTCGGATTCGAAAAATATTCTTCTTTCAATGCCGGCATCAGATCCACCGCATCGGGAAAAGTTTTCATGAAAAAATCCAACATTTTCTGTTCCGTGTTTAACGATGCGAACGAAACATCACCTTCAAAAGGAAAGAACAACGTACATGTAAATGATTTATCCATGTTAGGTAGCGCAATCAGCATAAACTGCCCGCGCGGCCAAATGTGCAGCCCTTTCGGATCCATTGCAAAATCACCACTTGCTGTTGGTGGAATCGTCAATTCTTTATAGCCGTGCTGCAAATATTTTTGCGCATAGTCGAAACGGTCTGTCGTGAGTTGCATTTGCAATCGCCCTGCAGAAAACGCTCCATCAGTAGAAAATACAACATCGTTTTGCACTACTGATTTTACATGTGTCTCCGTATTTTCAAAGTGCGCCGTTGCCGATTCCAAATCAACATTCGTACAACGCTCATTATAATGAATTTTCACGCCATGCTGCTCCGCCAAATCCATCAACACACAATTCAACCCTCCACGACTCACCGACCAAATGGCTTGTCCGTCTTTACCATAAGGCTGCGTAACAATGCTACGATCCTGATGGTGGATAATTCTTCCCGGCATCGGTAACGCCACTTTCTTAATCTCGTCCCCGATACCCACACGCTCCAATCCTCTCCATCCTCTGTCGCTTAACGCCAAATTGATGGAGCGCCCTGCCGAAATACGGTTCTTGCGCAAATCAGGTCGACGTTCGTAAACGGTAACTTGATAACCGCGCTTACTTAAATAGATGGACAACAACGAACCTACCAATCCGGCTCCGATTAATGTTACTGACTTACCCATTGCACTACTATTATTTAGATGAAACTTGTTGCATACATTCTTCCAGACGTTGACCAAACTTCCAGATGTCCATGAATGAATTGTACATCGGAACCGGCGCCAGCCTGATCACATTCGGTTCACGCCAATCCGGAACTACACCATTGTGTATTAATGTTTCGAATAAGTTTTTACCGAATCCTTTGGCTACAATACTCAGTTGGCAACCTCTCCAACGCTTATCGCGCGGTGTAATAATTTCCAACACCCCATTGTTTCGCGCACTGATATCATCAATCACCAATTCCAGAAAAGCAGTTAATGCTTCGCTTTTTTTACACAGCGCGTCCATGCCTACTTCATCAAACAACTCTAACGCTGCTTTGTGCGCAGCCATCGACAAAACTGGAGCATTACTCAATTGCCAACCTTCGGCTCCGGGCATAGGTACAAAACCTTTCTCCATTTTGAAGCGCTGGGTTTTGTCGTGTCCCCACCAACCTGCCAAACGCGGTAAATTGCTGTGTGCATGACGTTCGTGAACAAAAGCGCCGGCCACACTTCCCGGACCGCTGTTCAAATATTTATAACTGCACCAACACGCGAAATCAACCTGCCAATCGTGCAAGTTCATTTTTATGTTTCCGGCCGCATGCGCTAAATCAAAACCCGCATACGCGCCGACGTCATGTGCAGCTTTCGTAATTGTTGACATGTCAAATACCTGACCGGTATAATAGTTAACACCGCCGATAAATACTAACGCCAATTCATCTTTGTGCTGCTCAATTGCCGACAATATATCTTCGGTATGAATCAGGTACTCGCCTGCGCGCGGAGCAATTTCTATTACGGCATCTTCATACTTGTAGCCGTGCCATTCCACCTGCGTTTGAACTGCGTATTGATCGGAAGGAAAGGCTTTATATTCTGTAATGATCTTGTAGCGCTTTTTGTCCGGACGATAAAATGACGCCATTAAAAAATGAACGTTGGAGGTCAGCTGATTCATGGCAACAACCTCAATCGGCAATGCACCTACAACACGAGCCAGTCCGTCCGTCAAATTTTCATGGTACGAATACCAGGGATGTTTGGCACGAAAATGACCTTCAACGCCAAACGTCGCCCAGTCATTCAATTCCTGTTCAATATGAGCACGTGTAGATTTAGGCTGCAGTCCCAACGAATTGCCCGTAAAGTACAACACGTCTTCTCCATTAAATTGAGGGAAATGATAGCGGGAACGAATCGATGATAACGCATCGTGCTCGTCACAATATTTGGCGTAATCTGAACTATTTGTCGGATGCATGGTTTTAATTGTAAAAGGTCAAAAATAGCAACATCAGGGAATGATGGAACTGACAGGTGTCATATCTCGTTCTCTGCCGCGAATTCGGTATTTTTGCCCGCATTAATTTAAACTCGTATGAAAACTAGTCGTTCGGAACAGTTGTTTGAAAAAGCGAAATCGTATTTTCCGGGAGGCGTTAACTCACCGGTGCGTGCATTTCGTTCTGTGGGTGGTACTCCTCGATTTATAGCTAAAGGAAAAGGTTCGCGCATTTGGGATGCAGACGGTAACGAGTTTATTGATTACTGCTGCTCATGGGGACCGCTGATTCTGGGACATGCGCCGAATGCCGTTGTGGATGCGGTGTGTACAGCCGTTGCTGAAGGAAGCTCGTTCGGGGCTCCTACCGCAAAAGAGAACGAACTGGCGGAATTGATTTTATCCAACAACCCGTTTATTGAACGAATTCGTTTCGTGAGTTCGGGCACGGAGGCCGTAATGAGTGCTATTCGCCTGGCTCGAGGTTATACCGGAAAAAACAAAATATTAAAATTCGAAGGCTGCTATCACGGGCACGTCGACTCCTTGCTCGTAAAAGCAGGTTCGGGTTTAGTCACGTTCGGAAATACTTCTTCTGCCGGTATTCCCGAAGCTTTTGTCGATGAAACTATCGTGGTTTCATTAGATAATGAAGCTGCAGTAAAAGAAGCCTTCGCAGAATTTGGTCAAGATATTGCTTGTGTAATTATTGAACCGATTCCGGCCAATAACGGTTTGCTGTTGCAACGCTCAGAATTCCTGCATTTCTTGCGCAATATCTGCAACGAATACAACAGTTTGTTGCTGTTCGATGAAGTCATTTCAGGATTTCGTGTAGGATTTACAGGCGCTGCAGGATATTACCAAATACAGCCTGACATCATCACTTACGGAAAGATTATTGGTGGTGGATTACCTGTTGGTGCGTATGGCGGCAGAAAAGAAATCATGAGTTGCATTTCGCCGGAAGGCAATGTCTATCAGGCGGGAACACTGAGTGGAAACCCTGTTGCAATGAGTGCCGGAATTGCACAACTTACGGCTTGTTTGAGAAACAATTTTTACCAAGAGCTGGAACAGAAATGTTCAACGTTGTGCGATGCGGTAAATGCGCATGCCCGGAAGAAAGGATATGCGTTTAAGATGCATCAAATTGGTTCCATCTATTGGATTGCCTTCTCCAATGCAGAACACATTCGTACTGCTGAAGCGATTGATCCGAATAGCATGAGTTTTTTCCGCACCATGTATCACGCCTTGTTAGAACGCGGCATTTATATGGGTCCGTCGGGCTACGAAGTTGGTTTTGTATCTGAAGCACATACTGCTGAAGATCTTCAAACAACGATCGTGGCAATGTGTGAAGCACTTGACTTAGCGCACCAATAACAAAGCGATCCCGAGCACTACCAATAGTCCATCGAGTACGGCAACGTAGTACCACTCTGTGCGATCAGGCGCAGCGCGCAATAATTGCCAAATGGCAATGATGGTCCACACGAACTCTACGATTAACATCGGAAAGAAGGAGGTTGTGCTACCCGAAGAATACCACACAAGCATTGCAACCAGCGCTAGCGCAGTTACCATCATAACAATAGCAATTCGAATAGCGCCCTTGTTCCCAATAACCTGCGGCAGTGTCAGGAGTTTTCCCTGCTCTATGGAAGCATCGCGAATATCAAATGGAATGGTGAGTGCTGTACATTGTAAGGCTACGATTAAGGGCCATAACAATAGTGTCAAAATATCATATTGATGCAACCATATCAAGGGAACAAATGCTGTTACATACGACCAAACTATGCCAACTAAAAAAACTTTGATCAAAGGCACATCGCGCAAACGAACAAAATTACCATTCAGCGGAATGATGGGCACTGCATAAGTGAATGCCACAACAACAGCAGGGGCGACTATCCACCACGAAACAGGCAATGGCGTCAGCAACAGCAGCACAACTGCAATGACCATTGCGCCAATTACAGACCATAACAATGCGATACGATTACGGTGTATCCATTCGTGTCGTTCGCTTCGTATCAGGTCAAGATCCTGTTCACGAAATGCAATGATCAATCGTTGCACATTATACAAAGCGAAGGTGGATAATGCTGCCAATGTTGCATAACGCCATGCCCGAACACCGCCGAATACGTGAAACGTAGCCATCGACAATACAAAAGCTACTAAAGCGATATGGAAGTTGGCGTAAAACCATATCCGGACTAGTTTTTTGCCCGTAGTTATCTGATCAGTTGACACCATTGATGATGGCCGAAGTTGCAAATCCCGCTACCATGCCTGCACCACCTGCAATCAGCGTACGAAACATTCTGCGTTTGCGGGCTTCACGCTCGTAACCCATCAGGTATGTTTCGTATTTCAAGAAATTGGGATTGCTCACAGCACCCGGTCGTATATTCACCCGAAAAGCTGTTGTGGCACCACCGTATATAAATGGAGGCAAAAACATCAAAAAACTTTGTGTGTATCCGCCGGCAGCACCAAATGCAAAGGCACCAATTGTTGCCCAAGGACATTTATAGTGTTTTCGAGCATCACGCTCACCACGCATATACATGCGCATTTCATTCGGAGTAAAAAAGTTACCGAATAAGGTGTCTTGTCGATACATCACCGACTCTTTCGCTGTTTTACCGTATACAACAGAAAACACGAGTTCGTTATCCACATAATCCACACGATAATCGTCTTTCCCTTTGGGAATAGCAATTTTGAGACGATCGCCCGTCGTATCCTGCACATAGCCGGTAATGACCTTTCCGCTCATCAGGTAGATAGAATCCAAAGGATTAGCTACTTGTGCTGTTAGTTTTTGAGCGAACAAATACAGGAGGATAACTGTTAAAAATCGGATCATGAGAACAGAGTATGGCATAAAGATAAATAAAGTGTGACGACCGACATGATTTGCCCGTATCAGAATAGTTATCTTTGCATCCTCATTTAATACACACACATAACACATTTTATGGCCGCCGATATTTTTACCAACCGACACATCGGACCTTCCGAAAAGGAAACTCAAGAAATGCTAGCAACTGTTGGCGTTTCTTCACTCGAACAATTAATTGACGAAACTATTCCGGCAGCCATTCGCCTGAAGAAACCGCTGAATGTTGGCGCCGGCCTTAGCGAGTACGACTACCTCGCACACGTAAAAGCATTAGGCGCAAAAAATAAGCAGTACCGCACGTTTATTGGGCAAGGTTACTACGGAACAATTGTTCCACCGGTTATTCAGCGCAACATTTTAGAAAATCCGGGCTGGTATACAGCGTACACACCATACCAGGCAGAAATTGCGCAAGGTCGTTTAGAGGCTTTGCTTAATTTCCAGACAATGGTAATGGATTTGACTGCGATGCCTATCGCAAACGCATCATTACTGGATGAAGCAACTGCTGCTGCAGAAGCCATGGCGATGTTGTTCAGCAACAGAAGTCGTGATGCCGTTAAACGTGGCGCGGACAAATTCTTCGTTGATCAAAACTCATATGCGCAGACGATTGATTTATTAAAAACTCGTTCTGCTCCATTAAATATTGAAATCGAAATCGGTGATTATCGCACATTCCAATGGAGTGATGCGTTTTTCGGTTGCGTGATTCAATATCCGAACAGTACAGGAGAAGTATGCGATTACCAAGCCTTCACTGCACAAGCGCATGCTGTGGGTGCAGGTGTTGCTGTCGGAACTGATTTACTGGCACTCGCATTGTTGACGCCTCCGGGCGAATGGGGCGCTGATGTTGTATTTGGTAATTCACAGCGCTTCGGAGTGCCCATGGGCTTCGGCGGTCCTCACGCGGCTTTCTTTGCCACTCGTGAAGATTTCAAACGTTTATTGCCGGGTCGTATCATTGGTGTTTCTGTGGATAGTCACGGGAAACCTGCACTGCGTATGGCTTTGCAAACACGCGAGCAACACATTAAGCGTGACAAAGCCACTTCCAACATTTGTACAGCTCAAGCGCTACTTGCTATTATGGCAGGCATGTATGCGGTGTATCATGGCCCTTCCGGCATTAAAACTATTGCGGACGATGTACACCAAAACGCCTGCACATTGAGTGGAAGCCTGAAGAAAGCCGGTTTGAAAGCAGTGAACGCTTCATATTTCGACACTATTTCTTTTGAATATCCTGCCGGTGTTTCAGCCGCTGATTTGAAAAAACGTGCCGAAGCAGCAGGTATCAATCTGTTCTATCGTGATGCTCATTTCAGCATCAGCATTGATCAGACGTTCAACAGTAATGATCTCAATGCAATTGTTAATCTGTTCACTGCGGGCTTGTCGAATGAGACATCTCCGATTCAGGGCAGCATTGCAAGAACGACTTCATACCTAACGCATCCGGTGTTCAACAGCTATCATTCCGAAACAGAAATGATGCGTTACATCAAACGTTTGGAGAATAAAGATTTGTCGTTGGTGCATTCCATGATTTCATTGGGATCCTGCACCATGAAGTTGAATGCGGCTGCAGAATTAATGCCTATCACGTTCCCGGAATTTGCAAATATCCACCCGTTTGTTCCTGCTGATCAGGCACAAGGATATTTGGAAATGATCGATGAATTGAACAAAGATTTATCTGAAATCACAGGTTTTGCAAGCATGTCGTTCCAGCCTAATTCGGGCGCACAAGGCGAATATGCAGGTTTGATGGTTATTCGCGCGTATCATATCAGTCGCGGCGAAGGACATCGTAATGTTGCATTAATTCCTTCCTCTGCACATGGCACTAATCCGGCATCTGCAGCAATGGCGGGAATGGAAATTGTCGTAGTGAAATGCGATGAGCAAGGAAACATTGATGTTGCTGATCTGAAATCGAAAGCAGAACAACATAGCGCGAACCTGTCGTGCTTAATGGTAACATATCCTTCTACTCACGGTGTTTTCGAAGAGGCAATTATTGAAATTACTTCTATTATTCACCAACACGGCGGACAGGTTTACATGGACGGTGCGAACATGAATGCGCAGGTTGGTTTGACCAGCCCGGGAAATATCGGTGCTGATGTTTGTCACTTGAATCTGCACAAAACATTTGCTATTCCTCACGGTGGCGGTGGACCGGGCATGGGACCGATTGGTGTCGCGAAGCACTTAGTGCCATTCTTACCGGGACATCCGTTATTTAAAACAGGAGGTGATCAGGCAATTTCCGCTATTTCTGCAGCTCCATTCGGTAGTGCTTTAATTCTGTTGATTTCTTACGGTTACATTAAAATGTTGGGCGGAGATGGTTTGACCAAATCAACACAGGTTGCCATTTTAAATGCTAACTACATCAAAGAAAAACTGAACGGACATTACGAAACGTTGTACACCAACAAGAACAACCGCGTTGCACATGAAATGATTTTGAACTGTGTGGATTACAAGCGCACAGCCAAAGTTGAAGTTGCTGATATGGCGAAACGTTTGATGGACTTTGGATTCCACGCTCCTACTGTTGCGTTCCCGGTTCATGACACCTTAATGGTAGAACCAACGGAATCCGAATCAAAAGCAGAGCTTGATCGTTTTATTGATGCCATGATTACTATTCGTAAAGAAATCGCTGAGATTGCAGCAGGTAAAGCTGACGTATCGGACAATGTTTTAAAGAATGCTCCCCATACTGCAGAAAGTGTGATCAGTGATAGCTGGAATCATGGATATTCCCGCGAAAAGGCCGTGTATCCTGCACAGTGGGTGCGTGTGGCGAAATTTTGGCCAACCGTTGGACGTGTAGACAATGCTCACGGCGACCGCAATTTAGTGTGCTCATGTCTGCCAATTGAGGCATATATGGAGCCTGCTGCTGTGTAATAGATTCTCTTTAATTTTCAAAACGCTCATTGTCATTGACTTTGAGCGTTTTTTTATGAAATGTTAAAATTAGGTGGCTAAATCTTAAAATGTTATATTTGCACAAACTCAAAATCAAGAACAAATGAAAAAAATTTACGTTTCTATTTTAGCGCTTGGAGCAACAGTAGGTGTTGTGACCGCGCAGAATAATGCACGAATGAATCAGGCGGGTCCGATTGCAACACCTGTTAGCAGCCAGACTCCAAAAGTAATTTCTGTTCAAGCACAAGGTGATACTACCTTCTTGTTTGACGGTTTTTACGTTTATGACATCGCAGGTAACTTGCCCGGCACATTTGCAATTCAAACTGAAGATATCGATGCTGCTCAGGTAGCTCAGCCGTTGCAGGCTTCTGCTTTCGGCCCTGCATCTGATTTCGTATTTTTCTACGAAGAAAACCCGGGCAGCCCATTAAGCTACGGTCACCCTGATTCCGTTTTCTTTGCGGGAGCAACTTCTTGGTTAGACCCAGTGGGGCAAGCTTCTAACTGGTTGGAAATGGGTCCAATTCCTGTTCCTGCAACCGGTGGTACTTTGAAGTGGAGACACAACATGCCTGACGGTGCATATCGTGATGGTTACGAAGTATTGATCAACACAGCAGGTATCAACTTCACAGATTTTACCAACCCAGCAATCTTTACAGTTGCTGACATGTCTCCAAGCACTGCAGGTGACACTGTTAATACGCCTTATAACGTGTTCGCTCAGCGTTCTGTTGACGTTAGCGCATTCGCAGGTCAGGATATTTACATTGCGTTCCATCACAACGCTACTGATATGTTCATCCTGTACTTAACAGACATCATGATGATCGAGGGACCTGCAGGTTTGGAAGAAAATCAGGCGATCTCTTTCAACACTGTTATGCCTAACCCTGCCAACGAAAATGCTACAATCAGCTACAACTTGCAAGATGCCGGTGATGTTATTTTCACCATGTACAACGTAAACGGTCAGATCGTTCGTCACGAAAACCTTATCGGTCAGAACGCAGGTTTGAACCGCTTGACAGTTAACACTGCTGACTTAGCTGCTGGTGTTTATTACTTCACAATGACTTCAAACGGTTTCTCTAAGACCATGAAAATGGTTGTGAACCACTAAGAAGTTAACTTTTTTTACAGGAAAGCAGCTCAAGCAATTGAGCTGCTTTTTTGTTGGAGTTAACCGTAACCGCAACTTTTGTCGTATATTTGAGATACGTCTAACAAAAAAATTAAAACCAATGAGAAAACTCTACATCACTATGAGCATGGCATTGTTGGCCGGTGCTGCTTTCGCGCAGAACCTGAACAACGTGCAGTTGAAAGGTGGAAAAGTTCCCAATTACGTTCCGTCTAAACCAATGCCGTCTACACAGGCTAATCAATCTATTTATGTCGATTACGATTACATGGATGAAGATTATCAGGTGAACACAGCAGGGTTTCAGTACGGCCGTTACATTTGGGATATGAATATGCGTTATTCATACGCTGCCGGAGACACCAGCTTGAAATGGGCTTCTGTTGACTTCAGCGATTTCTACGATTCTTACAACACTAATTCTGCTATCGCATTCAATACGTTCAACTCTTATGTAGTTGACTCCGTATTCTTCATCGGTGGTCATGAAAACAACAGCGGTCAGAACGACACGTTGGTGGTTGCATTGATTCAGTTGAACGGATCTGCTTACCCAACCAGCACTGTTTTGTGGTCTGATACGATCATTTCCAATACAGGCTTGTCTAACGGAAACGATTGGTTAACTACTGCATTGGTTGCATTACCTTGCGGATATGTTGTTCCGAACAACACAACTAAAGTTGGTGTTGAAGTACGCTACTACGGTGCTACGCAAGACACTTTCGGTCTGATCGCAGGATTCGGAGATGTTGGTGTTGGAACTTGCCAAACTATTCCAACATTGCCATTCGCAGTGAAGTCCAACTACTATCGTAACAGCTATCGTCACGATATGCGTTTTGCGTTACCTCCTTACAACATCTCATTGTTGCCTACAACATCTAACGCTGATACGTACTACGATTGCGACGGTTCAGGAAGCTACAACAACACTTCTGCTAACTTAGTGGATGGTGAGAACTTCTTGCAGAACTGGGGCATTTGGGCACACTTCACATTACAAGGTGTTGGTGTTGAAGAAAATGAAGCTAACGGAATTCAGTTAGGTCAGAATACTCCAAACCCTGCTAACGGAACAACAGTTATTCGTTACAACTTAGCTACTAAAGGAAATGTTTCTTTCGAATTGTACGATGTTTCCGGTAAGCTGGTAATGAACATGAATCAGGGCGAACAAGTTGCTGGTGCACATCAGATTGAAATCAATGCTGAGAACTTGCAGACAGGCGTTTACTTCTACAGCTTAAACGTAGACGGCAAGCGTGTAACACGTCGTATGGTTGTTACTGAGTAATCAGAACTTTAATAAAACAGAAACGTCCGGAGGGAAACCTTCGGACGTTTTTTTTTATTTTATAAAACAGAACATGAATTGCTGCTAATCGCCTTTCGTCAGGCTGTCTTTTTCAGCTTGTAACTTGGAACGGAAGTGTTGAAGAAATTTCGTGGCGTATACGAACTTAGAAAGGATTTCATTCTCTGCATACAATATTTCTTTCCGTGTTCCTTCCCACTCTTTGTGTCCTTTATGCAGGAAGGCAATCTTATCGCCAATCTCCAACACCGAGTTCATATCGTGCGTAATCACCAAAGTAGTCATGTCGTATTCCAACGTAATTTCCTTAATCAATTCGTCAATGAGAATGGATGTTTTCGGATCCAAACCGGAATTCGGCTCATCGCAAAACAAATAGCGCGGCTTCACAGCTATCGCACGAGCAATCGCAACACGCTTCTTCATACCTCCTGACAACTCCGCAGGATACAACTTCGCTGCCTGCGGCAAGTTCACACGATCTAAACAAAACTGCATACGTGCTTCCTTTTCTCCTTTGGTCATGTTGGTAAACATGGTTAAAGGAAACATGATGTTATCTTCAACAGTCATGGAATCGAAAAGCGCTGAACCTTGAAAGAGCATTCCAATTTGCTTGCGCACTTCCTTCTGCTCTTCATAGCTCATGGTAAGAAAATCTTTCCCGTGATATAACACTTGCCCTTGCTCCGGCAAAATCAATCCTACCATGCATTTAATCAACACCGACTTACCGGTACCTGATTCACCAATGATCAAATTGGATTTCCCTTGTTCGAAAGTGAAATTGAAATCCTTCAACACCACCTTTTCTCCAAACGCTTTGCTAAGTCCGCGAACCTCGATCATGCCAACAACAATTGAGTGAGGAGAAAATTAAACAAAAGCAATACGATGATGCTATACACCACTGCGCGCGTACTGGATTGACCCACCTCCAACGAACCGCCTTTGGTATAATAACCGTGATACGCAGAAACAGACGGAATGATAAATCCGAAAAACAATGTTTTAATCAACGCATATACGACGTTGTAAGGACGAAACTCGTACTGAATACCGTAAATAAATTCGTATGGAGTTACAACACCGGCTGCTACACCAAGTACAAATCCGCCAATATGACCTAAGAACATGCTGATCGTTACAACAAACGGAAAAATGAAAACGGAAGCAGCAATTTTTGGAAGGATTAAATATGAGGCAGAATTAACGCCCATCACATCAATAGCATCAATCTGTTCCGAAACACGCATGTTTCCTAATTCGGAAGCGATACTGGAGCCTACTTTACCGGCAAGAATCAGACTTACGATTGTTGGAGAAAATTCGAGAATGATAGAATCGCGTGCAGCTAAACCAACGGCGTACAAAGGAATCCAAGGACTTTCAAAACCAAAAGCCGCCTGTATTGTAATAACAGCACCCATGAAAATGGAAATGATCGCAACAATTCCTAAGGAACCAATACCTATAGCATTCACTTCATGAAAAAAACGTTGCCAGAACACATTGCTCTTTTCCGGTTTACGGAAAACGCGACCCAACAGTAAAAAATACTGACCGATATGTGCAATGATGGCTATGGGATTCATGAAGGGTCAAAATTACTAATTATTACGGCATATACGATATTTGTCCATTCCGCGTTAGTATTAATAAGACTTGCACGGTATGCGCCGTTGAAGTATATTTACTCTCATGAGAAAAGGACTGATCATCACTATTTTAGGAAGCATGCTGCTCGCCATCTCGGTTGAAAGTTGTTTCATCTTTAAACCGAAGAACAAATGCGGTGATTGCCCTACTTTTAAAGGAAGCCCTAAGCGTAGGTAGTGATTTCCATACTCCCGTATCCTTTTCAAAATACCCTGAATTAGGTATTAACGAATTCAACCTGCAACGTTAACCTTGCGTAACTTTGCCCTATGGGTGAAATGAAGAGACATTTGAATGAACTGCGCGTTGGAGAAAGTGCCGTGATCGATTCGTTCACCGATCCCGATTTGCAGGTAAAGCTGCTGGAAATGGGTTGCACACCGGGTGAAACTATTCAGGTAGAAAAATTCTCTCCTCTGGGCGATCCTGTTGCTTACAATATTTCCGGATACATTTTAAGTATGCGACTTGCCGAAGCCGCTACTGTTACCATTCGTTCTCAACGCTAAGATTGTTGCACGTGGCGAAGGATAAAGTGATCAGCAGAAAAATTGCGTTGGTGGGTAATCCGAATAGCGGAAAATCGACGCTGTTCAATGCACTTACAGGATTACACCAAAAAACGGGAAACTTCCCCGGCGTAACCGTAGATAAAAAAACAGCTCGCGTTGCACTCCATAATGCTATGGGCTCGGTGATCGCCGATTACATTGACCTTCCCGGAACATATAGCTTACACGCGAAATCTTTGGATGAGGAAGTAGCCACGAATGTTCTTATCGATGAAAGCAATGAGGCGCATCCGGATGTCGTGATTATTGTTGCGGATGCTACAAATCTTAAACGAAGTTTATTTCTTGCCGGACAAATTATTGACTTAGGCATTCCATCCATTCTAGCATTGAACATGATGGACGAAGCCGACGCACAAGGCATTCACATCAATCATGCGGTGTTGCAAAGTCGTTTGGGTATTCCTGTCGTACCGGTTAGCGCCAGAGCAAAAACAGGCTTACAACAGTTGCAGGAATTATTGGTGCAAGAACCTGTTGCTCCGCAATTACCGTTTATCAGTATTGCGAATTTAGCACCTGAAGAACGAAAACAACTTCAAGCCGACCATACGGAATGGAGTGAATACAAGTGTCTGGTGAAGCTGCATCAGGAAGTAAAAAAAGGAAGTACGCGCTTTCAAAGTGTCAACTCATCGGCAGTACAAGCAGAAGAAACCTTATTGCGCTACGGAACCATTGCAACTATTCTGGATGCGATACAACTTAAGCAGCAAGCCGTTCCTGCGCGCACACGACAACTCGATCGACTGTTAACACACAAAGTTGGCGGATTCATCATCTTTTTCATTTTACTGTTTCTTGTTTTTCAGACCATATTTTTTCTGGCTGAATACCCGATGATGTGGATTGAAGATTCATTTGCTTGGATGCGGGACCAACTGATCAGTAATTTACCTTCCGGATTTTTTACGGATTTGCTCACTAACGGAATTCTTGCAGGACTCAGCGGAGTTGTGGTGTTTATTCCGCAAATCGCTTTATTATTTTTCTTCATTGCCATGCTGGAAGATTCCGGCTACATGGCACGTGTAAGTTTTATCATGGATAAAGTGATGCGCAAATTCGGATTGCACGGACGTTCGGTAATTCCGCTCATCAGTGGAATGGCGTGCGCAGTTCCTGCAATTATGGGCACACGAACCATCAGCAACTGGAAAGAGCGTATCATTACCATCATGGTAATTCCTTTCATGAGTTGCAGTGCGCGCTTGCCGGTGTATACGTTACTCATTGCGCTCGTCATTCCCGATACTTATGTAGGAGGAGTATTCAACTTACAAGCACTGGTGATGATGGGCTTGTATGTGTTTGGATTCGTGATGGCAATAGGAGCAGCATTCATCATGAGTAAATTGATGAAATCAACGGAAAAAAGTTGGTTTATTCTGGAGCTACCCGTGTATCGCATTCCGCAATGGAGCAATGTATTCTATACCATATACGATAAAGTAAAAGTATTCTTAACGGATGCAGGTAAAGTAATTATTGCTGTTTCCATCGTATTATGGATTTTGGCGGGATTCGGCCCCGGAGAAGAGTTTAAACATGTCGGCGCAGAAATTACATTATTGCAGGATCAACATCCCGAACCCAATGATAGTGTTGCGTATGAAATTAAAATTCGTCAGGCGAAACAACTGGAATTATCGTATGCGGGGCGTATCGGCAAAACAATCGAACCTATCATTGCACCATTAGGATACGATTGGAAAATCGGCATTTCACTGTTGACGTCACTTGCAGCACGCGAAGTTTTTGTAGGAACAATGGCTACAATTTATGGTGCCGGCGACGAAGAAAACACCGATCCGATTCGTGAAGTGATGCAACGTGAAAAACATCCCGATACCGGATTACCGGTGTACTCATTTGCTACTGGAATTTCATTGATGATATTTTACGCCATCGCGCTGCAGTGCATTTCTACTATTGCAGTTGTTCGGCGTGAAACAAAAAGCTGGATGTGGCCGAGCATACAGTTTATCGGAATGGGATTACTCGCCTGGATCTGTTCTTTCGCCGTATTCCAGTTGCTTTCGTAAGCTGCGTTACCATTACCTTTGCAGCTGATCATGGAACAAATTCAGCGGAACAGCAACATCTTAAAAAAGTACATTCCTGAACCTGCAGTTCCTATTATCGCGCAGTGGATTTACGATTTCAATTTTAAACTGAAAATTAAAAGAAGTCGTCAAACACGATTCGGCGATTATCGTCCTCCTCTGCCGGGAATGAATCATCAAATCACGGTCAATCATGATTTGAATCCGTATGCATTCCTGCTGACGCTTGTGCACGAAATCGCACACTTGATAACGTTTGAGCGCTATGGAAATCGCGTGAAGCCGCATGGTGAAGAGTGGAAAGAATCGTTTAAGGAATTGATGCGTATCATGATTCGTATTGACATTTGGCCGGATGATGTACGCGAAGGAATAATTGCCTACATGCGCAATCCCGGTGCATCAAGTTGTTCTGATGACAACCTCATGCGCATTTTTAAAAAGTACGATCGTCCATCCGATGAAGTTCATCTGGAAACATTACCATTGGGTGCACAATTCGAATACAATGAGCGTCTATTTACAAAAGGACCACGCATTCGCAAACGCTATCGTTGCAAAGAAAATACGGGGCACGTATACTTATTCTCTCCACTGGCTGAAGTGATTCCTGTAAATCCGGAATAGGAATTATCGATTTAGGCGAATTCCGGCTCATTTTTAACGTGTTTTGAGAACTGATTTATAGGACTGCAGGGTTTGAATTTGTTACCTTTGCGAGCCCTTACATACACACAACACACAACTATGAGTACAATTACGGGAAAAGCACAGCAGGCAGCAGAAATGGCCGAATCATTAATTGGCTCCGAGATCATTAAATTGGCCGGAGAAATTAACGAGAAGATCAAGAACGGTGAACGTATTTACAACTTCACAATCGGCGATTTTAATCCCAAGATTTTCCCTATTCCTGCTGAACTGAAAGCTGCAATCGTTGATGCTTACACCAACGACGAAACGAATTACCCCGCTGCGGATGGTGTACTTGAATTGCGAAAAGCTGTTTCCAATTTGATCGAACAACGCCAAGGATTAAAATATGACGCTTCGGAAGTTTTGATTGCAGGTGGCGCACGTCCCGTGATTTATGCGATTTACAGAACCGTATTAAATCCCGGAGAAAAAGTGTTGTTTCCTGTTCCAAGCTGGAATAACAATCACTACACGCACTTAACAACCGGCGATTACTCCAATCAAATTTGTATTGAGACTACGCCTGAAAATAATTTCATGCCCACTGCGGAAGAATTACAACCGCACTTGTCTGAAGTTGGATTGGTGGCTTTATGTTCGCCGTTAAACCCAACAGGAACGGTGTTTTCAAAAGAAGGCCTGTTAGCTATTTGTAATGCTATTCTGGAAGAAAATAAACGTCGCGGCACACATCAAAAACCATTGTATCTGATGTATGATCAGATTTACTGGGCATTGACATTCGGTGAAACCAAACATTACGATCCGGTTTCTCTTCGTCCGGAAATGCGTCCTTACACGATTTTTGTGGATGGTATTTCCAAGTCGTTGGCAGCAACAGGTGTGCGCGTGGGCTGGGCTATGGGACCAAAGCCGATTGTAGATAAAATGAAATCGATTCTATCGCACGTGGGTGCATGGGCTCCGAAAGCGGAACAAGTTGCAACCGCAAACTACTTATCGAATCTCAATCAATACGATGGCTTCATCGATCACATTCGTGCTGAAGTCAATACACGTTTAACAAAAATTCATGCCGGCTTCCAGCAACTGCGTGCGAAAGGTTATGCGGTAAATTCAATTGCGCCTCAAGCTGCGATTTATTTGACCATTCAACTGGCATTACACGGTAAAAAAACTGCCGACGGCAAAGTATTAAACACCACAAAAGATGTAACGCGTTACATTTTGGACGAAGCTAAAATGGCTGTTGTGCCGTTCTACGCATTTGGTGCATCTGATGACTCGAGCTGGTATCGTTTATCGGTGGGCACATGCAAAGTAGAAGAGATTGATGCCTTAATGAACAACCTGGAAAGCGCGCTTTCTAAACTGTCGTAATTATTATGAAAAACAGATATTGTGTGATCATGGCAGGAGGCGTAGGAACACGCTTTTGGCCCATGAGTCGCACGGCACATCCGAAACAATTTATCGACGTACTCGGCATCGGTCGCACGTTGTTGCAATCTACCTTCGATCGCTCGTTAAAGATTTGTTGCGCAAAAAATATTTTCGTTGTCACTAACGAGAGTTACAAGTCATTAGTGCGTGAGCAATTACCGGAACTTCCGGAAGAAAATATTTTATGTGAACCTGCGCGTAAAAACACTGCACCTTGTGTAGCCTACGCGGCATGGAAAATTCACAGCATCAATCCGAATGCTACGATGGTTGTTGCGCCTTCCGATCATTTAATCATGAAGGAAGATACGTATGTAAAAGCGATCAAATCGTGCATGAAACAAGCCGAAGATTCTCAGGATCTGATTACGATCGGCATTAAGCCAACACGTCCTGATACCGGTTACGGTTACATTCAGTTTGTGGAGATGAATCCGAAGAGTTCAGACTCCCGCATGAAAAAGGTGAAAACCTTTACGGAAAAGCCTGATCTGGAAATGGCGAAGTTCTTTTTGCAGAGCGGTGATTTCCTGTGGAACGCCGGAATTTTTGTGTGGACGGCAAAAGCTATTCAGAAAGCGTTTGATGAGTATATGCCGGAAATGGCATCGATTTTTAACGAAGGTGAAGGCAAATGGGGCACTGCGGAAGAAGATGCATTCTTGCGTGACGCTTACACGCGTTGCAAAAATATTTCTATCGATTACGCGATCATGGAAAAAGCAACCAATGTATTGGTGCGTTCCTCCATCATCGGTTGGTCGGACTTGGGAACGTGGGGATCATTGTACACGCACATTAAACACGATGAGAACAATAATGCTGTTGTAGGCAAACACGTGATGATGTACGACTCCAAAAACTGTGTGGTACACATGCCTAAAGATAAACTGGTGGTGATTGAAGGATTGGATGATTACATCGTGGTGGAATCCGACAACATTCTACTGATTTGCAAAATGCAGGATGAACAACAAATTCGCGCGTTTGTGAATGATGTGAAAATAACTAAAGGTGAAAAATTCGTGTAATGAGATTAGCAGTAGCGATAGTTACAGTACTTGTTCTTGCGGCTTGTTCTAACACAAAAGAAGCAGAAAAGAATGTGGAATTAAATCCGATTGGTGTGTGGAAAATTCACAACATCATTGAGAATAATGAAATCACGTTAACGATTCGTGAAGACTCGGTAATGTTGTTCAAAGCCAAAAAGACTTTTTGTCCGGGAACCAAATATTTCGTGGGTGTAGGACAATGGAGAATAATTCAGGACTCCATTCTGATCATGACACAATTCACGGATAAGAGACAATATCAGTTGCAAGATATTTTCCCTGAATTGGTGCAGGAGCAAAAGGACTCAGCGAATGTTGTGGCATTAGACATGGAGATGAAATTGATTGCCACGAAAGAACATTTATACGACATTGAAAACGGCAACAAGCGCTCTACGTTACGTTTTTATGATCGCGTGAAGTAATCAGCGGCGTCTTTTCGCTTCTCCGCGGTAAGCACCGGAGAAATACAAATCCAATCGTACACCAATTAGAGACTGTCGTCCGTTAATCTCTGCAAAAAAGGCAGGGCCGAAACCGACATCGTATTTCCATTTGCGGATGTATTGAATTTCCACAATTCCGCCTACTTCATTATACGGCGTATTTTCGTAAACGCCTGCGTACAAGAACTTATAACCTGTACTGTAAGACAATCCGCCCATCAACGCGAGATTATAATTTTCCGTTTCCTTCCTGTAAGGAATCCATCCGCCGTGTACCTGATAATTATTCCACAAGCCGAATTCGTCACCGGAAATTTGTCCCCCTAAACGGAAATAATATTGTTTGATGTGAAAATTATAATTCACACCAACCGCTATTTGCGTGCGGGGATTTGCCGAATGGTAAGCAGGGCCTGCACCACCTGAAATCCAGTTATTGTACACACGGAATCTTTTGTTGTTGATCAGAATTTCCTTCTTGAGATCAATCGGAACAGTATCACGTTGCGCCCAAACCTGCACAGGCAAG
>CALJIF010000044.1 GCA_937974275.1 uncultured Flavobacteriales bacterium | reverse complement strand
ACGTTCGGCTTGTGTGTGTGGCCGGACGTTCTTGTTTTATAGCACAACCAATAACAATAATAAAGGCTTCCCGTTTAGGAAGCCTTTTAACTTATTGACAAATCAATTAGTTCATAGTATGCACCAACTTCTTGGTGTAAACTTGTCCGTTGATGTTCATCTGAACAAAATAAATTCCTGATGATAAATTCTCAGGAGTCCACACCAACTCATAGTGGCCCGGATTCATTTTGTCTTTAGCAACAACCGCAACTTTCTTGCCGGTCATGTCAAAAACAGAAATCTCCACATCACCTGCAGTAGCCAATGAATAATCAATGGTCAACTTGTTGGTAAATGGGTTTGGTGATGCGCTGATAGCATTCACGGTTGGTGCAATCTCAGTGATACTTGTTGCAGTTACAGCTACGTTCTGACAACTTGTTGCGTTGCAAGATGCAGTATCTGCTAAGTCAAAGAAATATGCACATACTTGATAAGTGCCGGCACTAGAGAAGGTGTAACTTGCTTGTTGACCGACGCCAATGCTTTGACCGCCCCAATCCCAGCCGTAAGTCGGCATCTGTGCATTTCCTGTTCCGGTTGCTGTTCCGGTTACGCTTAAACCATTAGTGGTGTAAGTAAAGGTAACTTGACATTGAGCTTGAGCAGCTAATGCTAATGTTACGCTAGCAATTAATGAGTAGAGTTTTTTCATGCAAAAAGTGGTTTTAGTTTATACTCAAATTTAATCAGGAATTTCAAACTATACACACCAATTGTGCTAATCCGTCTGACTTTTTAAGATGTTTTGGTCCAATAAAGTCCCAAATGGCACAAAATGGCCAAGCGGAATAATATCAAAACCAACAACTCCTGCGCGAACTAACGGGAATGTATCCAAAATGCGACGCGCTTCATCGGTGTCGGCGCATTCAAGAACCAGCACAGTTCCCGGGCGGTCTTTACGAAAATATACTTCACGAATAATTTCTTTTGTCTGTAACATCCATACGTGCAATGCTTCGCGAATCACAACTCCTCGAATGTTTTCTTCCGTAGCGGAAGGAAGTATTTTGTCTATAGCCAGTATTTTCATGATTTGTGCTTTTGATTAAAGGTAAACTATTCGTTGGAAATATACTTGCCCCGCATTTTCCCATTGCCCATCGGAATGTTAAAACCTGCAGTAACCAATGCCATGCCGTCCCAGAATTTGTGAGAAATCATGGCATCACCGGTAGCAAATACATTTCGGAAATTACAGAACACTCCTTTGCCTGTTGTTTCAAGAAATAAGTACTTCAGAAATACCGTACGAATACCGGCTTCAATTCCATATACTTCTCCTGCAACATGAAAGTTGTGATTAACGCGCTCTCCGAACAACGTTACGTCTGAACGAGGAACAACAATTCCCGCACCAACCTTGCCAACTGCAAATACGGATAGCAATGGCTTTTGCCACAGCGGTATTCTACCCATAAAGTTGAACATTAAAAAATTGGCACCATCGGTATGTTCCATCGCGAGGAAGTGATGACTGACCAAAGTATCCTGATCATAAGTTGTTCCGTAAATCTGTCCGGTTAACTTAACGGTTTGGTAGTTGTAAAGTATGTATTTGGAGTGATCAAAATTTATTTCAACACCAAACATACTTCCGGGCAACCAATAACCCATACGATAGCTATACTGAGGAATACTGATAGCTACTCGAAAAATGTCCTGAACCTGCGGCCTGTCATACGCGCGCATATCATGAAGAACGAAATCAAATTTTCCATTTGGATCATGCACGTGAATATCCGACTTGGAATACCAGTTTTTGTTGTATCCGAAACTAATGTAATAAGTTCCTTTTTTATCGTTGATCGGACGTCGTTGCTTTACGCCGAAGTAGTCGCGAAGATTCGAGTCGTCCTGTGAAACGCACGGTGTTACTATGGAAAACGCAAGTAATATAAATATTAAACGAATCATTTCTGAACGCGATTTCTGGAGTAATCGATAATCAGCAGCATGCAAAAAGGAAGTGCGTGTACTGCTACGATTCCCGGATAAATTCCAGCAATTTTTAATGCGATGGTTGCTACAATCACAACGCCCAAACCGATGAAGGCAATTTTTCTCAACTTCGACATAACCGTAATGTTTTTCTAAAGGTAAGTATTACGAAATAAAGAAAGCCCGGAAGTGAACCGGGCTTTCTTTATCATCAGTTATGATTTACATCATACCTTCCATTCCTCCGCCAGGCATCGGCATCGGCTTGTCTTCCTTAATTTCGGAAAGAACGCACTCTGTAGTCAATAGCATTCCTGCAATAGACGCAGCATTTTCCAATGCAACACGCGCCACTTTTGTAGGGTCGATAACACCTGCATCGTACAGCTTTTCGTAAGTTTCAGTACGTGCGTTATAACCGAAATCACCTTTGCCTTCACGTACTTTCTGCACCACGATAGAACCTTCAACACCTGCATTCGCGCAGATCTGACGTAAAGGTTCTTCAATAGCACGACGGATAATGTGAACACCGGTTGTTTCGTCGTCATTGTCGCCTTTCAATTTATCCAGCGCATCTTGCACGCGGATATAAGCAACGCCGCCACCCGGTACAATTCCTTCCTCAACGGCAGCACGTGTTGCATGTAATGCATCGTCCACGCGATCTTTCTTCTCTTTCATTTCCACTTCAGTTGCAGCTCCAACGTACAGCACTGCTACACCGCCGGCTAACTTAGCCAAACGCTCCTGCAACTTTTCTTTGTCGTAATCGGAAGTGGTTGACTCAATTTGTGCTTTAATCTGATTAACACGTGCAACGATGTCGTTCTTTTTACCGGCACCACCAACAACTGTTGTGTTGTCTTTATCAATGGTAACTTTTTCTGCACGACCCAGGAAAGATAACTCAGCATTTTCCAGTTTGTAACCGCGCTCTTCGCTGATTACCTGACCACCGGTAAGAATTGCGATGTCTTCCAACATTGCTTTACGACGATCTCCGAAGCCCGGAGCTTTAACAGCAGCAATGCGCAGTGATCCGCGAATCTTGTTCACTACCAATGTAGCTAGCGCCTCGCTGTCTACATCTTCTGCAATAATCAAAATTGGTTTGCCGGTTTGTACAGCCTTCTCAAGTACCGGAAGTAATTCCTTCATGTTGCTGATCTTCTTGTCGTAAATCAGAATCAGCGGATTGTCCAATACAGCTTCCATTTTGTCTGCATCAGTCACGAAGTATGGAGAAATGTAACCGCGATCAAACTGCATACCTTCTACAACTTCAACAGTTGTTTCGGTGCCTTTTGCTTCTTCAACCGTGATAACACCTTCTTTCTTCACACGACCCATAGCTTCAGCAATTAACTTGCCGATAGCGCTGTCGTTGTTCGCAGAAATAGTAGCAACTTGCTCAATCTTTTCATTGTCGTCGCCAACTTTCTTCGACATCTTCTTCAGATTTTCAACTACTGTTGCAACAGCCTTATCAATACCGCGCTTCAAGTCCATCGGATTAGCTCCTGCAGCAACGTTTTTCAAACCTGCTGTTACGATTGCTTGCGCCAATACAGTTGCAGTTGTAGTTCCGTCACCTGCAACATCTGCAGTTTTGGAAGCTACTTCCTTAACCATTTGAGCACCCATGTTTTCAATCGGATCTTTCAGTTCAATCTCCTTAGCAACTGAAACACCGTCTTTAGTAATAGTTGGTGCTCCGAATTTTTTATCAATAACTACGTTACGTCCTTTGGGACCCAGAGTTACTTTCACCGCATTAGCCAATGCGTCAACACCGCGCTTCAGAGCGTCGCGTGCTTCAATGTTAAAACTGATATTCTTTGCCATGATACTTACAAGTAAAGTGTTACACTATAATTTATACAATTGCGAAAATGTCTGATTCACGCATGATCAGGAATTCTTTCCCATCAATCTGAACTTCTGTTCCGGCATACTTTCCGTAAAGAATTTCGTCTCCAACTTTCACAGTCATTGGCTCGTCTTTTTTACCATTACCAACTGCCACGACCTTGCCGCGCTGTGGTTTTTCTTTAGCGGTATCCGGAATAATGATTCCACCTGCTGTCTTTTCTTCTGCCTGTGCTGCCTGAACAACTACACGGTCAGCAAGAGGCTTAATCTTAACATTTGCCATTGCTTATAAATTTTGAGTTATTACGTTTGGTTTATTGTGTTAAAGCCCGAAGGCGTCTTGCTAGCACCAATTTTATACCATTCCTTATTTTTCCTTTGTTCAGCGTCAATTTTACAGTTTTCGCTGAAAAAAAAATGTCAGGAAGTGACATCCTGACATTGAGTATATTTTGCGATAACAATTACTTCGGTTGTGGTGCCGGTGCAGCAGGCTGTTGCGGCTGCGGCTGTGCAGCAGGTGCCTGATTGTTGAAGTCTGCAGCGCGGTCTTTAGTGGTTGATGTTCCGCCTTCTCCACCAACACGGCTGCCTGAACTTAAACTTGCACTAAAAATACTCAACACCAAAAGTGCTACTGCCAACCCCCAGGTCGCTTTTTCCAAAAAATCTGCAGTACGACGAACGCCCATTACTTGTGCGCCTGAAGTAAAGCCGGAAGCTAATCCGCCACCTTTAGGATTTTGAATCAATACAGCCAGCACCAATAGGATGCAAATCAGGATAATCAGAATGGAAATAACTGCGGTCATTTCGATGTATTTTTATTTGGTGTTCGTTTCAGTTCTTCAATAAGGGCTGCAAAGTAAGTGCTTTTTTCCGGATATTTCAAACTGAGTTTTTGATAGGTGCGAATAGCCTTCGGATAATTGCCTTGTTTCGCGTAAATCCTTGCTAATGTTTCAGTTACGAAATCATCCGACTCCTGAACACTCTTCTTTGCCATGTTAACAGGATTGTAGAAGCTCGTTTTTGTTGGTTTTATACGCGGTTCTTCTTGTATAAAACGCTCTATTAATTGTTCCGGCATCACCGGCTCACTTTGTGGCTCCTTGATAGGAACAACTTCTTGCTTGTTGGCATCCAATTGCTTCAACCAGCCAGCGAAGTCAGACGATTCTACCTCCAATTCTGTAGTTGTCGGAATCGGAACTTGATCTATAATCGGTGAAGTTTCTTCAATAACCTGCTCCGTTATGGTCGGTATTTCTACAGGCATTTCATCCTGTACCTCTAACAGAATGCTGTTGTTGATCGCCGAAGTAATGATTGACTGTTCGATCGGATCTTCAGGAACCACAACAGGAGTCGGTGCCGTTTCTTCTTCAACAACCTGCTCTATCACAACGGGCTCGGTATACCGAATATCCCAAGAATGTTCTTCTTGAGTTTCTTCTGTAATAGAAGGTGGTGTTTCGTCAGAAATTTCACTTGTACCGATATCTTCCGCACCATCCGGCTCAACCAACACGTACAATAGCGTATTGATTTCATCAGCAGCAGTTGGTGGAACTTCTTCTTGTACTGCAGGTGTTTCAACAACTTCAGATGTCGGTTTTATGTTTTGTTCCGGTTGTGGAGGAGTTACAGGTGTCGGATGATTTCTCCAGTGGTGCAACAGTTGAAGTTGACGCAACATTCCCGCTTCCCATTCTTCGGAATTACTCAATAATTTGCTTTTGTGAACAAATGGAACAGCAGTTTCTACGGGCGTTTGAGCGACTTCTTCCTGAACCGGCTCTGCAGACTTCATTTCATTAATTACTTCCGGAACCGATTCTTCGATAACAGCAACTGTTGCTTCTGTTTCCTTACTAGTGATGAGTTCATACAACCTCTTTCTGTTTACCGCATGTGCTGCAGCTACACGAAGTTGCTGATTGTAAAGAAAGCTATTGTCGTTATGCAGCGATTTGATGTACAACAAATGCGCCGTTTGAAACCACGGGTAATTCTGCAACACTTCTTCCAGTTGTGCTCCGGCATCTTTGCCAAGCGCAACCGGATGATTCATCCATTGATGTAACGTTGCAGTATTCATTGTTTTACCACGCGTTTATCGAGCGGTTCATAATATCTTGTACAATCTGATCGGTAATTTCTTTAATCAATTGATCTTCCACAGCAGGCAAACTTTGTGAACTTGGAAAGTCTGCAAATCGACTGAATGAGGATTCAAAATTATATTGTTCTTCGATTTTATCGGTGTACTTAACATTGATGGAAATCGTTAAACGGTTAAGCGCAGCCTGATCCGTACCTCCACCGGAAATAGCCACAGGTGCAATGGAATAACCGGTAATGGTTCCTTCATAATTCAAATCGCCATTTTGTTGCACCAGTTTTAGCCGTGTTTGTCGCAGGATAATCTCGCGCAAGGCTTCTGTCATAGTTTGTGGCAAGGTTGGCTTTGCCAATGGTGCACTATTGTTGAAAGTGATAACGGAAACAGTAACGGAATCGGCAAAAGTTCTTCCTCCGGATAAGCTGTACCACTTGCATCCGTGCATGGAAAAACCCAGTAGCGTTGCTGTAATCAGCAGTAGTGCTCCGATACGCATGCCTTATCCTTTAATATTATACTCATTAATTTTCCGGTACAACGTTCGCTCCGAAATGCCCAATTCTTTCGCTGCATTTTTACGTTTGCCGCGATGTTTCTCTAATGCTTTCTTGATGAGTTCAATTTCCTTTTCCTGCAACGATAAAGAATCTTCAACTACTTCTTCGTGCTCCAAAATTTCATCATGGTCATAAGTTCCTTTGGGCAATACCATTGGATGATCTGATGATGGTAACACAACCGGTTGATCAGTGAAAACCGACGCATGTTTAGCGAGTAATTCGGGCTTTACATGTCCGCCTTGAATCAACTGCATCGTTACTGATTTCAACTCGTTTAACTCTTGTCGCATTTGTTGAATCATCTGAAACAAAAATTCTCGCTCCATCATATCGCCTGCTTGCTGTTCACCTCTTGCAAGAACAGGCATGGATGCTGCAGGTGATTTATAATCAGGCAAATATTTCTGCAAGATGGTTGCGTCAATATCACGCGATTTTTCAATGATACTCAATTGCTCCGTTACGTTTTTTAATTGACGTACATTGCCGTGCCAGTAATAATTTACCAGCATGTGTTCCGCGTCTGACGTGAGTTTTACTACCGGCATGCGATAACGTGTCGCAAAATCAGCGGCAAATTTTCGGAACAACAAATGAATATCTTGCTTACGCTCACGTAAAGGTGGCAACGCAATTGGAACGGTATTTAAGCGATAATATAAATCCTCACGAAACTTGCCGCGTTGAATAGCATCAGGAATGAAAACGTTGGTTGCAGCAACTACGCGTACATTGGTTTTCTGAACCTTTGATGAACCTACACGAATAAATTCTCCGGTCTCTAAAACACGAAGTAGTCGTGCTTGCGTAGCCAAAGGCATTTCTGCAACTTCATCTAAAAATATTGTTCCGCCATCCGCAACTTCGAAATATCCTTTACGTGCTTCCGTTGCTCCGGTAAATGAGCCTTTCTCATGACCGAATAATTCCGAATCAATCGTTCCTTCCGGTATCGCACCACAATTCACGGCGATATATGAACCGTGTTTTCTGCTGCTGAGGTGATGAATAATTTGCGGAAAAACTTCTTTACCCGTTCCACTCTCGCCGGTTATGAGCACAGCGAGATCAGTTGGAGCAACCTGAACCGCGATATCAATGGCACGATCCAGTTGGGCTGCAGATCCAATAATTCCGAAACGCTGTTTGATTTCCTGAATAGTCATCCTATTTTCTTCCTCGTTCAATTTGCTTAACAACATCGCCGAACACTCGTTCTGCTAAAGCTTTTTGTGCTTTATAACGTCGTCGCTTTTCTTTTACCCACGAGGGAATTTCATCCAATGCAGCATATAAAATGCTTGCACGACGTTCGGAACTTATTCTCATAAAAACACCTCCTTATATTGTTTTGAATCAATAACGTTCAGCTTTCCCTTCTTAAATTCTGCTACAACGCGAGCTTTGGAATTAGTATTGTTGATTAGGAAATATTCGTCAGCTAAAGGCAAATACAATCGTTTCAAGTTGTCAAATGTACGCTCAAATCGTCTCTTGACTATTTTTGCCGGCACATCATGGCCTCCTGTTAATACGCGCTGCTTAATTCTTTGTAACGACAGGTTTATAGTTTCTACAAAAACAAAGTAAATCACAATTTTGTAGCCTTCCTCTTTAGCCTTCTTTAAGTGCGTGTACCAAAGTTTTCCTGAAAATGTCGTCTCAAAGGCAAATGATTCCTTTTTTCTTATAGCGTTCATAACATTTTCTATCATGAACCTTCCCGCCTCAAATTGAACTGCACTGTGTCCAATTGGTGCTAATCCGCCTGCGATTCTATCCGAGTTAAAGAAAATGGCGTTGCGTCTGCCACGGAGTATAATTTCGGAAATTGTTGTCTTTCCACTGCCGTTGGGACCTGCAAATATTTCAATCGTTTGTGCCATTCACTTATCCTGAATCTTAATTTCTTGCCTTGCTTTAACGTTACTGCTTCACCGCGGAATTAACAGCTTTTCCAATCAATGTTGTCGCAGTGCAACGTTCCACCAAAACATCAGCATAATCGCCGGGCTTAAAATGTTCTTTGGGGAATACCACAACGGTATTTTGTGTGTTACGTCCCATCCACATTTCATCCGATTTTTTCGATTCGTGTTCTACCAACACACGATGTACTTTGCCAACCTGAGCTTTGGTTTTCTTTTCCGAAAGTTTTTGCTGTAACGCTATTACTTCGCTTAAACGACGCTTTTTAATTTCTTCCGGCACGTCATCCGTAAACTTACGCGCAGCTTGTGTTTTAGGTCGTTCCGAATAAGCAAACATGTATGAAAAATCGTATTCCGACCATTCCATCAAACTCAACGTGTCTTGATGATCTTCTTCTGTTTCAGTGCAAAATCCTGTAATGATATCGGAAGAAATTCCGCACTCGGGAATAATACGACGAATGGCACGAATGCGATCCATATACCATTCACGATCGTAACCGCGGTTCATAATATCCAGCATTCTGCTGCTGCCGCTCTGAACGGGAAGGTGAATGTATTTGCAGATGTTATCGTACTTCGCCATCGTATGCAGAACTTCGTCCGTCATATCCTTCGGATGCGAAGTGCTGAAGCGAATGCGCAACTCCGGAGAAACCAATGCCACGCGTTCCAATAACTGAGCGAAGTTCACGGCTTGTGCACGTTGTTCTTCAGTGAGAATTTCTTTTTTCAATCCGCCGCCGGCCCACAAGTAGGAGTCAACGTTTTGTCCCAACAACGTGACTTCACGATAGCCTAAATCAAAAAGTTCTTTCGCTTCTTTTACAATGCTCTCCGGATCACGGGAACGTTCGCGACCTCGTGTAAAGGGAACAACACAAAACGAACACATGTTGTCGCAACCGCGCATGATGCTGATAAAAGCGGTAACTCCATTGCTGTCTAATCGCACGGGAGTGATATCGGCATACGTTTCTTCTTTCGAAAGAATTACGTTCACTGCCTTATGTCCACCTTGAACTTTTCCTATCAATTGCGGCAAGTCACGGTACGCGTCAGGACCAACCACAATGTCAACGATTTTTTCTTCTTCCAGAAATTTCTCCTTCAAGCGTTCCGCCATACATCCCAACACGCCTACAATCAAATCGGGCTTGTGCGATTTCCAACTTTTAAATTCGTTCAGTCGATTTCTTACGCGTTGTTCGGCATTCTCGCGTATTGCACAGGTATTGATAAATATCACGTCGGCTTCACGATAATCTTTCGTGGTAGCAAAACCATCCTTACCAAGAATGGAGGCCACAATCTCCGAATCGGAGAAGTTCATCTGGCAGCCGTAACTCTCCAGAAATAATTTTCGTTGCCCTTCTTGTCCGGGCACCAGCAATGCTTCGCCTTGTCTGTTCTCGTCTATTACTTTTTCCAACTCCATATTTTTTTGGGAGGACGAAGGTAAGGCATAATATTTCCCTGTCAAAATGGCAGTTGGTTAAACTTTCAAAAAAAATATTTGGATTGTTCGAAAATCTCTATTTATATATAAATAGGGGAGAAATCTGACCGACTTGGAGCATGTCAGTATTTGGAAGTCTCGCAACTCTTGCTTTTTCTTTGCAACCTGTCGAACGTAAAAGTGTAGCAGTTTAGAAGAAGCATTATGGCAAAAAACCTAGTTATTGTGGAGTCCCCTGCGAAGGCAAAAACCATTGAAGGATTTTTGGGGAAAGATTTTTTGGTGAAATCATCGTTCGGTCACGTGCGCGATTTAGCCAAGAAGGGAATGGCCGTGGATACGGATAAAGATTTCAGTCCGGTGTACGAAGTGAGTCCGGATAAAGAGAAGGTAGTAGCGGAATTAAGAAAATTAGCAAAATCAGCAGAGGTTGTTTGGTTAGCAACGGATGAGGACCGCGAAGGAGAAGCTATTTCATGGCACTTATTTGAAACCTTAAAGTTAGATGACGATAACACGAAACGAATTGTGTTTCATGAAATCACCAAGCCTGCAATTTTAAAGGCTATTCAGAATCCCCGCACCATAGATAAACACCTGGTTGATGCGCAACAGGCGCGTCGAATTCTGGATCGTTTAGTGGGCTTCGAGTTGTCTCCGATTTTGTGGAAGAAAATTAAACCTTCCTTGTCTGCAGGTCGCGTACAAAGTGTTGCCGTGCGATTGATTGTGGAGCGGGAACGTGAAATTCTGAATCACAAATCGGTGTCTTCGTTCAAAGTGAGCGCCTTGTTTCTTGCAGGCAGCGCGGCTTTCAAAGCGGAATTGAAAAGTAATTTCACTTCTCGTGACGAAGCTATGGCCTTTCTTCAGAAATGTAGAAACGCTGTATTCACGGTAAACGCGCTGGATACAAAACCGGCAAAAAAATCACCGGCTGCTCCGTTCACAACATCTACGTTACAACAGGAAGCATCACGAAAGTTAGGCTTCTCCGTAAAGCGCACCATGAGCGTTGCACAGCGCTTATACGAAAGCGGAAAAATTACATACATGCGAACCGATAGTGTTAATCTTTCGGATCTCGCAATGGAGATGGCGGCAGGTGTGATCAAAAATAATTTCGGCGAGAAATACGTGAACCCACGTCGTTATAAAACGAAGAGTAAAGGTGCACAGGAAGCTCACGAAGCGATTCGTCCAACATACATGGAAAACAGTTCCATTGATGGTGAACGCGATGAAATGCGCTTGTACGATCTCATCTGGAAACGCACGTTGGCTTCTCAGATGGCGGATGCAGAACTTGAAAAAACAACTGCACAAATTGGAACGGCTGCAACTACGGAAACATTCGTTGCGCAAGGTGAAGTCATCAAGTTCGACGGATTCCTAAAAGTGTATATGGAATCTTCTGATGATGAAGGAGAGGACAACGAAAAGCAGGAAGGTATGTTGCCTGCAATGAGTGTTGGCCAACAACTCGGACTCGAGAATATCACGGCTACACAGCGCTTCACACACCATCCTCCGCGGTATACGGAAGCGAGTTTGGTGAAGAAATTAGAAGAGCTCGGAATTGGCCGCCCTTCAACTTATGCGCCAACTATTTCAACGGTTCAGGATCGTGGTTATGTAGTGCGCGAAGATCGTGAAGGGAAACCGCGCAACTACGACGTGTTAACGTTGAAAAGCGGAAATATCAACGAAGAAATTCGTACTGAAAATACAGGTGCCGAGAAATCAAAATTATTCCCAACCGATATCGGAATGGTAGTAACCGATTTCTTGCAACAATACTTCCCGCAAATCATGGATTACAACTTCACCGCATCGGTAGAAGAAGAGTTCGATCGTATCGCGGAAGGTGAGATGGATTGGAGAAAAATGCTGAAAGATTTTTATCGTCCGTTTCATCAGGAAGTAGAAAAAACATCAGAAACATCGGAGCGTGCAAGCGGCGAGCGTTTGTTGGGTGTTGATCCGAATAGCGGTAAAAATGTTTACGCTCGTATTGGTCGATTCGGTCCATTGGCTCAAATCGGCGAAAGCGATGATGAAAACAAAAAATTCGCTAGTCTGCGCAAAGATCAGCGCTTAGAGATGATTACGCTGGAAGAGGCATTGGAATTGTTCAAATTGCCGCGTATATCCGGACAATACGAAGGCAAGGATATGAAAATTGCCATTGGCCGATTTGGTCCGTATATCCAACACAACAGTGCATTTTACTCGATTCCGAAAACGGATGATCCGATGTCTGTTTCTGTTGAACGGTGCATCGAAATTATAGAGGCTAAACGCAAAGCCGATGCAGAGAAAGAAATCAAGGTTTTTGCACCGGAACGTCCCGATGTTCGTTTATTGAATGGACGTTGGGGGCCATATCTGGCTATCGGCAAGGATAATTTCCGCCTGCCGAAAGGAACAGATCCTTTGACGTTATCGTTGCAGGATTGCCTGAAACTTGCGGAAGAGCAGGGTGGTGGCAAATCGAAAAAAGCAGCTGCATCAAAAGCAGTTCCGGCTAAAGCAACAAAAGCTCCGGCAAAAAAGACGAAAGCTCCGGCAAAGAAATCTGCAACTCCGAAGAAGAAGCCGGCGAAAAAAGCTGCCGCAAGTAAGAAGGCCAAATAGGTACTTATCAACTTTAGGTATTGAATAAAGATTAAGTCACTGCGTGTTTATTGCGCAGTGACTTTTTAATATTTGTCCAATAGCCTTCCTTATGTCAACGAATCTGCAGTTCCCTGAATTTTTTGAGCCGGTTAAATGGAATGCCATTAACGGCAACTATAATTTTTTATCTACTCAGTTGGGTAGTCTGATCCGCGTGTATAAAGAAGGAGACGAATGGCCTGACCTTGATGGAGTGCAGTTTGCATTAATCGGAGTCATGGAAGATCGTCGTGCGGTTAATAACAATGGTTGTGCCCTCGCTCCCGACCACGTGCGCGGATGGTTGTACAAATTGTTTCAGTCCAATTGGGAACTTCGGTGCGCTGATTTAGGCAACATTCGTGCAGGTAATCAACCCGGCGATACCGACTTCGCGCTGAAGACCGTTATTGGTGCGTTGTTGCGAAAAAATATTATTCCAATTATAATCGGCGGTGGCAATGAGTTGGCGTATGCGCAATATCTCGCGTATGAAGCCATCGAACAAACGGTTAATCTTGTTTCCATTGATCCGGAATTTGATCTCGGTGGCGCGGATGATGAATTACACAATAAATCATGGTTGAGTAAAATCATTTTACATCAACCGAATATGCTGTTCAATTTTTCCAATATCGGTTATCAAACCTACTTTGTAGAACAAAGCGCCGTTGATTTAATGGCCAAATTGAATTTCGATGTACATCGCTTAGGACAATGCCGCGCGAAGTTGGAAGATATTGAACCGATTATTCGCAACGCGGATATGGTGGCTTTTGACATGAGTTCAATTCGCCGATCAGAATCTCCCGCGCACGAGCAAGCCGGTCCGAACGGATTCACAGGGGATGAAGCATGTCGCTTGGCCCGCTACGCAGGTATCAGCGATAAATGTTCCTCATTCGGTATTTACGAAATGAACCCGGCCTTCGACCAGAGCGGTCAATCGGCGCATTTGGTGGCGCAAATGGTTTGGTGCTTTCTGGAAGGCTACTATAACCGAAAAAAAGATTATCCGTTCACCGATATTTCAGAATACACGAAATACAGAGTGTTTCTGAAGGATCATAAACACGAAATTGTCTTTTACAAAAGTTCCAAAAGCGACCGTTGGTGGATGGAAGTTCCTTATCCGCCCAATCAACGCCTCAAATTTGAACGACACGCACTCGTGCCCTGCACCTACAGCGATTATCAATTGGCCTGCGAGGAAGAAATGCCGGATCGTTGGTGGCAAACTTTTCAAAAACTCTTTTAACATTTTCAAAATCCTGTATCTTTTTGAAAATAGAGGAGTTATATCTCCCAAACGGGTATCTTAGGACTCCTTTTTTAACAAATTATGCCCTTTTTAACAGGTTGAGGTTAAAAAAGATTTGTTTTGTTATTGAGGATATCTATCTTAGCGACCTAAGTGTATTCTGTAAAGACCAGAAATTAAGACAGGAAAAATAAATTCATTATGAAGAAAACCCTTACCACTATTGCGCTTGCGCTAGGTGTAATGAGCGGATTTGCTCAGCAAGACCCGCAATTTTCTCAGTACATGTACAACAAAATGTTCATGAATCCGGCTTATGCGGGCATGCGTCAGGCGTTGTGCGGTACATTAATCGCCCGTCAACAGTGGAGCGGGTTTGATGGAGCACCTCAAAGCGGTGTGCTTTCTATCGACGGCTACGTTCCCCCATTGCGTGGTGGTTTAGGCTTAAACGTAATGTATGATAAGCTTGGTTTCGAACAAACCATGGCTTACCGTTTAGCATACTCTTTCCATATTAATGATGTGGGTGGCGGAACATTGGGTATCGGTATCGAAGCCGGCGCTGTTAGTAAGCGTATCGGACCAACAGGTACCAACCAGTGGATTGCTACTACAAACTGGCAGAACGACGTGGCTATCCCGCCTCCGGTTATGGCAAAAACAACTTTTGACGTAGGATTCGGATTGTGGTATCAGCGCCAGAACTTGTGGATCGGTTTATCTTCCACTCACTTGCCGGCTAACACTATTGATGACGGAACTGTTCAAGTTGGCACGGTTACACACAATTTAGTGTATAACATGGCGCGTCATTACTTTATTACCGGTGGATACAACTGGGAAACCGGTGGAGCTTGGTCTATCCGTCCGTCTTTCTTAGTAAAGTCTGATGCTACAGTTACTACTTTTGATGTTAACGTATTAGCGGTATATAATCAGCGCTTCTGGTTTGGTGCAGGTTACCGCTTCCAGGATGCGGTTATTCCAATGTTAGGTTTCCAGATTCCACACGATAAAATCGGTGAGAACGGTGGCTTGAAAGTTGGTTTCGCATACGACTACACGACATCTAATTTAGGTAAATACAACAGCGGTTCTTTCGAATTATTCTTGAACTACTGTCATCCTATCGAAATCACGCCGAAGCGTGAAGGTCACGGTGACGTTCGTTTGTTCGACTAATAAGGAAATTGATCAAATTGTAACCTAACCGAAACAATTACCGTAGAAGCGAGTCCTGTCGTTTCAAATCGTCGCCTGAAAAAAGTGACGATTTTGTTGCAAAGGGAACAATTTACGATGCGGGAACATCGTTTAATAATAAAGGGAAACAACACTACTAACTAAAAGGGAAACTAAAGGAGGCAAAATGAAACGTATCTTGATCGTTGGCATCGCTGCAATACTGATGAGCTCTTGTTCGCAAGAGAATGGTCAGTTAGTTGGCGTGCAAGACCGACCGGCATGGTATCCGTTTGACCCGTATGGAATGTTATACTGTCCTATGGGCAGTTACAACATGGGGCCAAGCGATGAGGACATCCCGTATGCGCACACCACCAAATCCAAAACGGTGTCAGTACAGGCGTTCTACATGGACCAAACCGAGATATCCAATAACGAGTACCGCCAGTTCGTATACTGGGTGCGTGACTCCATCGCTCGTCGTCTTTTGTCTGAAGTAGCAGAAGAAGATTGGTTGATCATGGAAGAAGACTTTATCGGTTACGAGGACAATGGTCCTGTGTACATCGATGAAGATTATCCCGAAGATCCTTACCGTCCGTTAAATTGGGAAATGCGCTTGCGTTGGGATGAGACCGATCCTGAATTAAAAGCTGCATTGGATCCAATGTACTTGCCGGCTGAAGAACGCTTCTATCGCCGTAAAGAAATCGACACACGTCGTTTGATTTACGAATACTATCGTATTGACTTACGCACGGCATCTCAGAAGTCTAATCGTTACATTCCGAAAATTACTCCGGGACCAAACGGACGTCAGTTTCCTACTCGCGAAGTTGGATCTTATAACGTAACTTCTAAAGAAGGCAACAAGAGCAACGTAAATCGTAGCGTGTTCATCATTAAAGACGTAATTCCTGTTTATCCGGATACGTTGGCTTGGATCCACGATTTCACATATAGCTTTAACGAGCCAATGACCAATATGTATTTCTGGCATCCGGCTTACGATGATTATCCTGTTGTAAACGTAACCTGGAAACAAGCTCGCGCATTCTGTGTATGGCGTACCATGTTGTTGAACTGCTTCTTAAGCGGAAACGGTGAAGCAACAGTTCAGGATTTCCGTTTACCAACTGAATCTGAATGGGAATATGCGGCTCGTGGTGGTCTGCAATTGTCACCATTCCCTTGGGGCGGTCCTTACATCCGCAACGCACGTGGATGTTTCTTAGGAAACTTTAAACCAATGCGCGGTTCATATATCGACGATGGTGGTTTCCACACAGTTAAGATTTTCTCATACAACCCGAACGATTGGGGCTTCTATTGCATGGCGGGTAACGCAGCAGAGTGGACTTCTAACGCGTTCGATGAATCTGCTTACGATTTCATGCACGACTTGAACCCGGATTACCAGTACGAAACTACTGTGCAGGAAGAGCAAGTTCCGGTATTGTGTCGTAAGGTAATTCGTGGTGGTTCGTGGAAAGATGCAGGTTTCTACTTGCAGAACAGTACACGTACATACGAATATCAGGACACTGCCAAGTGTTATGTAGGATTCCGTTGTGCAATGACCTTCTTGGGTCGTTCGAAGGATGACGATTTATAATTGTAAATTAACAAACCAAGCAATAATTCCTTTTTTAACTAACCAAACAAACAAGTAGAAAAAATGAGCGGTAACAGTCTCTTTGCAAGTAAGAAGTGGAAGAACTTCATGGCGAAGCTGTATGGTTTCGGAGCAGCAGTCGTAATCGTTGGAGCGTTGTTTAAGATCCAACACTGGCCAGGTGCAGGTTTAATGTTGATCGTTGGTCTTGGAACAGAGGCCGTGATCTTCATCTTCTCTGCGTTTGAACCATTACATGAAGAATACGATTGGACATTAGTGTACCCTGAATTGGGTGGAATGCAAGACGAAGAAGGCCGTTCACATGGTAAGGCAATTGGCGGAGGCGGAGATAATCTGACTCAGCAATTGGACAAAATGTTGGAAGAGGCTAAGATTGGTCCTGAATTGTTGGAGAGCCTGGGAACAGGTATGCGCAATTTGAGCGACAGCGCTGCTAAGTTGGGCGAAATCGCTGATGCAAGTGTTGCTTCAAAAGATTTCTCTGACGGGTTGGTGAAAGCTACAGATAGCGTTGGTCGTTTGTCTCAGGCATACGAGCGCGCTAATGAAAGCGTTTCTTCTTCAGTTGATTCATTGGCTGATGCGTATTCTCGCGCTTCTAAGACATTAGAATCGTTCGCTGTTGCAAATGATGAGGCAGCTACTTACAACGATCAGTTGTCGAAAGTATCTAAGAACTTATCTGCATTGAACGCAGCATACGAGTTGCAATTGCAGGGTTCAAACGAACACTTGAAAGCTACCAACACATTGTACGAAGGAATCCAGTCTATCTTGTCTAACTTAAACGAATCTGTAGAAGATACTCGCAAGTATCGTTCTGAGATCAACAACTTGGCAGAGAACCTCGAAGCCCTCAATACTGTTTACGGTAACATGTTGACTGCGATGAACGTTCGTCGCTAATAGATCTGTTTATTTATTAATAAGAACCTAATAAGGAGATTATAGAAAATGGCTGGAGGTAAACAGAGTCCGCGTCAAAAGATGATTGGTATGATGTACTTGGTACTCACCGCACTTTTGGCGTTGAACGTGTCCAAAGAGATTATCACCTCGTTCATTGTAATCGAATCCGGTTTGATTCAAACCAATAAGGGTATCGAGAACAAGAACGGTGTATTGTATTCGCAATTCGATCTGGCTAAACTCAATGACGAGAAAAAAGCCGGACCTTTCTTTGACAAAGCGATGAAAATTAAAGCTGAATCAAAGAAACTGTTTGATTTTATTCAGAATTTGAAGGCAGAATTGAAAATGAATGTAGAAGGATTGCCCGACAAAAAAATCGGCGATACTATGCAATCAATTTTCATTGCTAAGCCGGATGATTATGATATTCCAACAAACTACATGATCGGTGAAGATCCGGCGAATGTTACCGGAAAAGCAAAAGATCTGAAGGCAGAGATGAATAAGTACAAGAAGTTCCTGGAAGACCAATTAGCTCCTGATCAAAAGGAGAAGTTGAAAAACAACCTGGCTACTCTTGATACAAAAGACCAGTACTCTAAAGACAACGAGAAAATGGTGTCTTGGGAATGGTATAACTTCTATCACATGCCTATCACAGCGATGTTGGCTAACTTGACACGTCTTCAGATTAACGTGAAGAACGCAGAGGGTGATGTTGTTGCAGAATTGTTGTCTTCTGTATCTAAGAACGACTTTAAGTTCGATACATTGGCAGCTAAAGTTGTTGCACCAACTTCTTACATCCTGTCAGGTGATAAGTACCGCGCGGATCTTTTTGTTGCAGCATTCAGTACTACACAAGATCCTCAGATCTGGTTGTGCGATTATGATTCTGTAACAAAAGCGCCTAAAGGACCAATTGACTCTACTTCGGTAAAAGTTAACCGCGGTATTGGAACTTATGAAGTTCCTGCAACTGCAGTTGGTTTGCAAAAGTGGTCAGGTTTGATTCGCGTTAAGAAGCCGGATAATACTTATGAATCTTATCCGTTTAAATCAGAGTATATCGTTGCTGCACCGTCTGCTGCGGTATTCTTGGAAAAGATGAACGTGTTCTACATCGGAGTTGACAATCCTATCAGCATTTCTGCGGCGGGTGTTGCTCCTTCAGATTTACAGCCAAGCCTTAGTGGTGGTTCTATGAGCCCTGCAGGCAAGCCCGGAAGCTACATTGTGCGTGTAACTGGTGGAACGGAAGCAACAATTAACGTTGGTGCTAAATTGAACGGTATTAATAAACCAATGGGATCTTTCAAGTTCCGCGTTAAGCGTGTACCTGATCCGGTTGCCTTTGTCGGAAACATTAAGGGCGACGGTCAGATGACAAAAGCGGAATTGTTAGGACAGAGTGGTGTATTTGCTCGTATGGAAAACTTCGATTTCGACCTTTCGTTCAAAGTGGTATCATTTGTGATGTCAATGAATGTAAACGGTGCATTCGTGGAAAAGAAGGGCTCAGGTCCTGCAATAACCGGCGATATGAAATCGTTGTTACAAGGTGTTAAGCCGGGTAACAAAGTATTCTTTGAGCAAGTAACTGTTCAGGGTCCTGACGGATCACTCCGTAAGATTCCCGGCGTGAACATCAAAGTGAAATAACAACTACAAGGGAGGAACTACAAATGAAAACGATCAAAAGTATTCTGATTGCAGCATTTATACTGCTTATTGGCAGTACTGCTGACGCACAGGTACTCGATCCGAATTTTCCGGATCAGGTGTACATGAAGGAGAATACACGTACGCGTAAGCCTATTCCGTATACGCATCTTCGTGAAGCGGACGTAATGTGGTCGAAGCGTGTGTGGAGAACTATCGACTTGCGCGAGAAGTTTAATCATCCGCTGTATTATCCGGAAACGCGTATCAACGATCGTCGTTCTTTGTTTGATGTCATCAAAGACGCATTATTAACCGGAGAAATCACTGCATTCGATAATCCTGTATTGGATGACGAATTCAAGGTGAAAATGTCGAAGGTTCAGGTGGAAGGAATGTTTACGCAGTGGGATTCTACCAACCAGGTAGAAGATCCTAACAACCCGGGAACGTTCATTATTTCACCTATCCGTATCGATCTTAACTCAAACGCTGTAAAAGCCTATTGGGTGAAGGAAGATTGGTTCTTCGATAAGCAGCGTTCCGTAATGGACGTGCGCATCTTGGGCTTATGTCCGTTGCGTGAAAAAGCTGATCCGTCAACCGGTGAAGTGGTAGGTTTCTTACCATTGTTTTGGGTGTATTTCCCACAGTGTCGTCCGGTTTTTGCTAAAGCTGAGGTGTATAATATGAAGAATGATGCTGAACGTCGTTCATTAGACGATACATTCTGGAAGCGTATGTTTCAAAGCTACGTGCACAAAGAAAGTAACGTTTACGACCGTACCATCCCGTCTTATTACACAGGTCTGGATGCATTATTGGAAGCGGATCGCGTAAAAGACGACATCTTTAAGATGGAGCACGATTTGTGGCACTTCTAAACCATATTTAAAATCCCGCTGAAAAGCGGGATTTTATTTTTTGAAAAAAAAGTCATTCGAAAGAGTGACTTTTTTTTTGTTGTGGTATATGCTTCTAAAGTTCACAAATAAGAAAGGAGCATCATATGTATCGTCAACCATCAAATCATCATGACAAAAACCCGTATCGCGTATTTGTAATTCTATGTTTTGGATTGATTCTGTTTCTGGCATCAGGACAATTATTCGGACAACCTGATTACGGTGAAACATTTTATGTAAAAGAAAACACTCGTACGCGTAAGCCAATTAAATACGTTCATGAGCGTGAAGCAGATATTATGTGGTCGAAGCGCGTGTGGAGAACGATCGATTTGCGTGAGAAGTTTAATCACCCTTTGTATTTTCCGGAAACACCTACAAATGCACGTTTGAGTTTGTTTGATGTGATCAAAAAGGGTTTAATTGAAGGATCTATCTACGCTTATGATAACCCTGTTTTTGATGATGAATTCAAAGTGCGAATGACTGCTGCACAAGTAGCGCAGTTGTTCACCTGGTACGATTCTACTAACATGGTAGCTGATCCTTATAATCCGGATAACATGATTCTGGCGCCAATTCAGTACAATTTAACCGCTAATATGATTAAGCAGTATTGGGTGAAAGAAGATTGGTTTTGGGATCGTCAGCGTTCTGTGATGGATGTGCGGATAATCGGTATTTGCCCTTTGCAGGAAAAGACAGACGCTGCAGGAGAGGTAATTGGCTACAAGCCTTTATTCTGGTTGTATTTTCCGGCATGTCGCGATTTGTTTGCTCGTCATGAAGTATTCAATACAAAGAATGATGCGCAACGTTTATCGTTTGATGATGTGTTTCACAAAAGAATGTTCGGTAGTTATGTGCGTAAAGAAAGCAATGTTTACGATCGTACTATCGAGTCTTATGCACCGGGTCTTGATGCCTTGTTGGAAGCGGATCGCGTAAAGGAAGATATTTTTAAGACTGAACACGACATGTGGCATTTTTAAGTCGTGTCTTTTGCGAGCGGAGTCATCATTTCGGTGACTCCGTTTTTCACGGCATACTATTTGAATGAATACATACGTTAGTATATTAATCTATGGAACAACATTTACATCTGTTTTACTTAATCTATTTGAAAGGAGTATTCGATGAAGATGCATGTTCATTCCAAACGCCCGGCACGTACTGTTGCTGTTGTATATACTGAGTTAGCAGTTGCAATTAAGGTGTTGCTGTTTTTTGTCGCGTTGTTTTTTGCGGTTCAGGTGTCTGCACAGAATCCATGTGTTGCTGTGGACAACGGATTAATTATCGGTCCCGAATCTCATGGAGCAACAAAAATGCGTAAGCCGGTACCTTATCCGCACGTTCGTGAAGCTGATGTGATGTGGGCGCAACGTATTTGGAGAACGTTGGATCTGCGCGAGAAAATGAATCATCCGTATTACTATCCGGAAGTACCAAATGGTGGTTTGATGAGTTTGTTTGATATCATCAAAGGCTCTGTTTTAGGCGGATGTGTTACTGCATTTGATAATCCCGTGTTGGATGATGAGTTCAAAGTGAAGATGACCACGGAACAAGTCAGTAATTTGCTGATCAGTAAAGACGTAGTGGACGTGGAAGATCCGTTCAATCCGGGAACGTATCGTCGCGACACGATCGTCACTGAAATTCAGTCTTCGGATGTGTTGGCTTACTGGATTAAGGAAGACTGGTTTTTTGATAAACAGCGTTCAGTAATGGATGTGCGCATTCTCGGGATTTGTCCGCTGGTTGCTAAGAAAGATCCAAACTCAGGTGAAGCCATTGGTTATCGTCCGTTATTCTGGATTTACTTTCCTCAACTGCGTCCGGTGTTGGTTCGGCATGAGGTGTATATCGGACAGAATTTCGCGCAACGTTTGAGCTACGATGATATTTTCACGAAACGATTCTTTGCAAGCTACATTCACAAGCAATCGAATGTTTACGATAGAAGTGTGTCGTCTTATTTGACAGGCCTAGACGCTTTATTGGAGTCGGAAGCCATCAAAGAAAATATCATGAATTTTGAGCACGATCTCTGGCATTTTTAATCTAATGCGCGTCGCAGAAATTGCATCAAAGGAAACATGGCGTTGCAGGTTGCGATAACTTGCTTGTCGAAATCCGGTGCTAATACTTCCTTGTCCGTGAAATTTCGAAACGCAATAAACGATTTCAATTTTAAGTAATCCATCGCAGGATTGTCGGCAGAATAGCCTTTCGGTGGACGGGCCAGCTTATGTTCTTGATCTAAAGTGCCAAAAAACTTTTTGAAAGTTTTGTTGCTAATTATCGCGTTGAATTCATCAAAATTATAATCAATTTCCTGGCGATATTTTGCAAGGTCAACTGCTTGCGGCAAGTAGCTTCCTCCTGCGACAAACGAATTGCCCGGCTCAATATGCACGTAATATCCGGGTGTTGCTGCTTTTTTACCACCCGGATTTATTGCAGCACCCATGTTCGATTTATACGGGGTTTTATTTGCGGAGAATCGGACATCTCTGAAAATTCGGAAAACACATTTATCAGCGGATAATTCCGGCTCTATTTGTTTGTCGAATTTGCGCAGTTGTGGCAATAAAGCATCAACGAAACTGATGATATCTGTTTTTGCTTCTAAATAAGAACTTCTGTTTTCATCAAACCAAACTTTGTTGTTATGCTGTTTTAGTTTTGATAAAAATGAAAGTGTGTTTTTGGAAATGCTCATAGTTCGGGATAGTCTTTATCGCGTTGAACCTCCGGCTCTGTAGCTTCATCCAGATCGTCCGTCAATTTTTTAATAAAGTGATAATGGCTTAAAAATTCTTTTGCGATAATACGAAGAACAGTATACACCGGCACAGCAGCGATCATTCCCGGAATGCCTGCTAATGTTGCTCCTAACAGAATGACGGTAAATATTTCTATTGGATGTGCTTTTACTGAATTGCTGAAAATGTAGGGTTGAATCAGGAATGCATCGATACTATTTACAGTTAAAAAAACGAGTGCTATTTTTCCCGCTAATGGCAATAAACCCGAATAAAATTCGAGGTGAAGATTGGTTGAGACGCCAATTATTACGGCTATGGATGCCCCAATCAGTGGACCTACATACGGAATAACGTTGAGGATTCCTGCGAGAATTCCGATGGTAATAGCGTTTCGAATACCCAGTAGTGACATACCAACACTCACCAAAATGCTGACAACGATGATATCAATAAGTATCGCAGTGAAGTATTTGGTTAGCATCGTATTGGTGTCTTTCAAAATATTATCGACTTTCTCTCGATGTTTATCCGGCACCGCAAGTAATAATGTTTGGTAAATTACATTGCCATCCTTGAGCATGAAGAAGGTGAAAAATGAAATGATAAAGAATGCCGAGATCAAGCTGATAACCGTATTCATAGCAGTTGTGGCGACCACAGAAATTTGTGTCATCCCAAAAAAGTTTGCCAATGAATCTTGAACAAATTGATTGAAGGTTCTGGTATCTCCACTGGATTGTTGAAATTCGGCAAACAGGCCGTGCAGCTGATCGATAGGTTCTTTAAGTGTGACCATGAGTTGCTGCTGATCAACTTTGGACAAGTAATTAATTTCAGTAAGTACCATCGGAATAAAGATGGAAACTATCGCACCAATAACAACGTAAATTCCCAGCAATACCACCAGAGCACGAAGGGCACGCGGCATTTTCTTTTTTCCGATGCGCAATTTCTCCAGTTTATTTTCGAGCGGCCGGGTAATGATTGTGAGCAGTGTTGCGATAATGATGTACAACAGGATAGTGCGAAATAGCCACATCAGCGCCAGCACCAACGCAATCACTATGAATAAAACAATCGGATTTTTAATTTTCATTACCGTAAAGTTAGTGAAATGCCTTTGTTATTGATGGTTGGAGGGATTTCCTGTGTACCTTTGCACCCTCATGATTTCAGTTAGTAATCTCACAGTTGCATTTGGCGGATTCACGCTATACGACAACATTTCATTTATGGTTGGAGCCCGCGATCGTATTGGTCTTGCGGGTAAAAACGGGGCAGGTAAATCCACATTGCTAAAAATTATTGCGGGTAATCAGCGTCCTGATACCGGCGATATTTCCATGCCATCGGGTTATACCATTGGTTATTTGGCGCAGGATATGGCGCACAATCTCGGAAAAACCGTTTTTGATGAAGCATCTACTGCGTTTCAGGAACTGAAAGAACTGGAGCGTAAGATTGAATACATCACGGAACAACTTACTGTTCGTACGGATTATGAAACTGATTCGTACATGGATTTGATCAATCAGTTGAATGATGCCAACGAGCGAATCGTGGTATTAGGTGGTCATGCAATTGAAGGAGAAGTGGAGCAGGTGTTGCGCGGACTTGGTTTCTCGCATCACGATATGCACCGTTTAATGGATGAATTTAGCGGAGGATGGAGAATGCGTGTTGAGTTGGCGAAGATATTATTACGCAGACCGAATGCCTTGTTGCTGGACGAACCAACGAACCACCTGGATATTGAATCCATTCAATGGCTGGAAGAATTTTTGAAAACCTACGAAGGCGCAGTAATACTGGTTTCGCACGATAAAGCGTTTTTGGATAATATCACCACAAGAACAATTGAAATTTCTTTAGGCAAGCTGCACGATTACAAAGCGAATTACTCCAAATACTTGGTGTTGCGAAAAGAACGTCGTGAGACACAGTTGGCCGCTGCTAAAAATCAGCAACGTGAAATTGAAAAAACGGAACGCTTGATTGACCAGTTTCGTGCGAAGTCGAGCAAAGCTTCATTTGCGCAATCCTTGATTAAGAAGCTCGATCGTATGGAGATTATCGAAATTGATGATGAAGATAATTCATCAATTCGCTTTCGTTTTCCTCCTGCGCCACGATCCGGAAAGGTTGTTGTAGAAGCGAATCAATGCGTAAAATACTATGACGACAAGTGTATCCTGAATAAGGTTGACGTGATGATTGAACGTGAAGATAAAGTTGCGTTTGTCGGAAGAAATGGAGAAGGTAAATCGACCATGATTCGAATGATTATGGGTGAAGCCACTACATCAGGCGAAGTGAAGCAAGGTTTTAGTGTAGATGCCGGTTATTTTGCTCAGGATGATGCGGACACGATGAATCCGGATAAAACGGTTTTTGAGACTATCGACGAATTGGCTCTGGGTGATGTAAGAAAACAAGTGCGTGGAATTTTAGGTTCGTTTTTGTTCAGCGGTGATACTGTAGATAAGAAAGTTAAAGTATTGTCCGGTGGTGAACGTACGCGACTAGCGTTATGTCGTTTATTGTTAAAGCCGCACAACTTATTGATTCTGGACGAACCTACGAATCACCTTGACTTGCGTTCGAAGGAAGTGTTGAAGCAAGCACTAATGAACTTTGATGGAACGCTGATTGTTGTTTCTCACGATCGTGATTTTTTACAAGGTCTGACGAATAAAGTATTCGAGTTTAAGGGTGGTCAGGTGAAAGAGCATTTGGGTGATGTGTATGAGTTTATTCGTTCGCGTAAGATTGACGAATTGAGTGATCTTGAAAAGAAAACATCTCCATTCACGGCTAGTAAGCCGGAACCTAAACCGGCAAAGAATACCATTGATGAAGGCGCGAAAGAGCGTGAGAAAGAAGTTCGCCAGTTAAAAAGTAGATTGGTGAAGAAAGAAGAAGAAATAGCGCAGCTGGAAGCGTTTATCAAGAAGTTCGATGAGCAACTTGCGGATCCCGGTAAATACCAGGAGATAATGAATAACAAAACAGCTTACGCTGAATATGATCAGAAACGTAAGCTGTTGGAGCAATGTATGGAAGAATGGACGGCTTTAAACGAGCAGATTGATGCTTCGAATTAATGCGTTTTAGTTAAGGTAGCAGGTGTTGCGATAATAAAATCTCCAAGACCTTTTCCTTCTTTACCAAGTTGATCAATGTTATCTTGTTCAACAACCGATATAACAACGATTTTAAGTTCGGGCTTCTGTTGTTTTACATACCACACAATGCTTTGGTGATTGTCACTGTGATATGCGCCGTTATAATGTAAAAATGTTTGACCCGGTTTCCAGTTTTGTAACAGGAAATGGGCCATTGTAGCATCTTTCAGCGCCTGTGACTTCGGTAAGTTCTGTCCACCATGACCACCCGCATTTTCAAAAATTTCTTTGTAGCATTTTAATTCAGGATCATACTTAAACGGAAGCGGACAAATCCATTGTTTCTCCGATGCAGGAAGCGAGTCCAACGATTCAGTTCCTTTCATATATACCATGTTGGCGTACTTACGCGGAACGTTAGTGGCAATGAATGCCAACTTATTGGTTTTTGCAAAATCAACCAGTGGTTTATAATCTGTTTTGTAGTTGGGCCAGAGACGGACAGAATCTTTCAGTTTCTTTTCGTCTAAAGTTCCGGCTAAGTACGAGTTTAAAGCGCGCTGGTTATCTGACTCGAACATTTCCGCGCCAAGCACCAACTTGTCTTTTTTAACTGCAAACAAATCTTTCGTGAGTTCAAGTTGCAACCAATGATGAATCGGATTGTTGTGGTGTTCTCCGAAAAATACGATGTCTGCTGACTGAGCAGCCGCAAGAATTTGTTGATATGAAGCCTTTTTTCCCTGAGAAGAGAAAACGGTGTACGCTGGTTTTTCGGTCGTCTTAAATGTGAAACTTAAGGTAAAGAGACCTAGAATGGGGATGAGGAATTTGGTTTTCATTATTAAGGGATGGTTAAGTTATTTGAAGGTAGGCAATGTTACTGAAATGCCGATTTTTCATTTTCAAATAATTGTCTACTTTTGTTAAATCATGTTATTCAACGGACATAACCATCATCATGTACTTACCTCTCGGTGAGCTGTGATGTATTTGCTATATTTTATCACTTAACAGCTTACCTTTTGGTAAGCTTTTTTTTTACTTATGAACGAGAAAAAACAATTACGAATTGCCATTCAGAAATCGGGTCGCTTGTACGACGATTCGATTCGCATGTTGCGCGAATGCGGCATTGAACTGAACAATGGTTTACAACGACTAAAGGCAGAAGCTTATAATTTTCCTTTGGAGGTGTTCTTCCTGCGAGACGATGATATTCCTGAATACGTTGCAGGTGGCGTTGCAGATATTGGAATTGTTGGCGAGAATGTACTTGTCGAGACACAAGCTGATGTACAAACCGTGCATCGTTTAGGTTTCGGAAAGTGTCGCTTGTCACTCGCAATTCCAAAAGGGAAGAAATATAACAGCGTGGAAGATTTTGAAGGGAAGCGTATCGCTACCACATACGTGAATGTTCTCGAGCAATTTCTGAAGAAGCGAAAAGTGAAGGCTGAAATTCATGAAATCAGCGGTAGTGTGGAGATTGCTCCCGGAATTGGTTTGGCAGACGCTATTTGTGATATCGTGTCGTCCGGAAGTACATTATTCACAAATGGATTGAAAGAGGTGGAAACGGTGATGAAGTCGGAGGCCGTATTGATTGCCAATAAAAATTTGAAGTCGGCCGATTTGAAAATAATTGAACGCTTGTTGTTTCGTATTCAAGCCGTGCAGCAGGCCAAGCGCAACAAATACGTGTTGCTGAATGCACCCAATGACAAGTTGGATTTGATAACAGCACTGATACCCGGAATGAAAAGCCCTACCATTTTGCCACTGGCGAAGAAAGGATGGAGTTCCGTTCACTCTGTAATTGAGGAAGATCGTTTTTGGGAAATAATCGAAGAACTCAAGAAATTGGGTGCACAGGGAATTCTGGTAGTGCCAATTGAAAAAATGGTAGTATGATAAAATTGTATCAACCAAAAACGGATGATGAATTGAGTGTGTTGTTACAACGACCTTCGGCATCTGTTGAGCAATTAGAAGAAGCAGTTACTGCTGTATTGGATGAAGTGCGTCGTTCGGGTGATGACGCTGTAAGACGCTATACGCAGCAATTTGACGGAGTGCTGCTATCTGAATTTCTTGTAACGGAAAAAGAATTGCAGGAGGCGGATCAATTAATTTCTTCGGAATTAAAAGAGGCCATTGCGCTTGCAAAATCTAACATCGAACGATTTCATCGTGCGCAACATAATGGTGTACAACAAATGGAAACCATGCCCGGTGTTGTATGCAGAAGAAAGTCCATACCAATAGAAAATGTGGGATTATATATTCCCGGCGGAACAGCTCCTTTGTTTTCAACCGTTTTGATGTTAGGCGTACCTGCGATGTTGGCGGGATGTAAGAACATTATTTTGTGCAGTCCTCCCGGTAAAGATGGACGAATTCATCCTGCAATTTTATATGCAGCTCATACAGTGGGAATCACACAGATTTTTAAAGTTGGTGGTGTACAGGCTATTGGCGCAATGGCATATGGCACGGAGAGTATTCCTAAAACCAACAAGATTTTTGGTCCGGGTAATGCCTATGTGACATGTGCCAAACAGTTGCTTGCGAAAAATGGATTCGCTATTGATATGCCTGCAGGTCCGTCAGAAGTTGCGGTGATTGCTGATGATAGCGTTCCTTCTGAATTTGTTGCGGCGGATTTATTAGCACAGGCAGAACACGGCAAGGATAGTCAAGTGATCGTATTCTCTGATTCTCCGGAATATTTGCAGCGAGTAGTTGACGCAACTAAAACGCAATTGGAACAGTTGCCACGAAAAGAAATTGCACGTGCAGCATTAGAGTTTAGCCGTGCAATTGTTACTCCCGATTTGTCGATAGCCATGGAATGGTCCAATCGATATGCTCCGGAACATTTGATATTAGCTTGTCGCAACGCGCGCGAGTTGGCTGAACATGTCGTCAACGCAGGATCTGTTTTTATAGGGCCGTGGTCTCCGGAAAGTGTTGGCGATTATGCATCAGGAACGAATCATACTTTACCAACAGGAGGTCATGCTATTTCCTGGTCGGGCGTGTCGTTGGATAGCTTTACGAAAAAAGTTACGTTTCAGGAATTAACCCGTGATGGTTTGCAAGCCATAGGTCGAGCAGTTGAAGTGATGGCTGAAGCGGAAGGCTTGCGGGCACATGCGAACGCAGTAACATTACGATTAAATCAAATCGACTATGTTTGATATAAATACACTACTTCGGAATAACATCAAGGTGTTAACGCCGTATTCATCTGCACGGGATGAGTTTAAGGGCGCTGCCGAAATATTTTTAGATGCCAATGAAAATAGTTTTGGTTCACCCGCTGCTGCTACTTTTAACCGTTATCCTGATCCGCTACAGCGCAGTTTAAAAGAAAAGATCAGTGCGATAAAAGGAGTGCCAGCACACAACATATTTTTGGGTAATGGCAGTGATGAACCGATTGATCTTTTATACAGAGCATTTTGTAATCCGGGTAAAGACAATGTTATTATCACGCCACCCACATACGGCATGTATGAAGTGAGTGCTAATATTAATGATGTGTTTATAAAACGCGCTCCACTGTTGCCGAATTTTCAGTTGGATATTGATTTGATCGGCAGCTTGATTTCACCGCAAACGAAATTGATCTGGATTTGCTCTCCAAACAATCCGACCGGTAATTCCATGCAACGCGAGGATATAGAATTGTTGCTGAATAACTTTAACGGAATAGTTGTCGTTGATGAAGCATACATCAATTATTCTCGCAATAAGAGCATGATTGCGGAGTTGGTGGAGTATCCCAATTTGGTGGTTTTACAAACGCTATCTAAAGCATGGGGACTTGCGGGTTTGCGCATCGGCATGGCGTTCGCGTCGGAAGATATCATTGAAATATTGAATCGCATAAAACCGCCGTATAACATTAGTGAAGTAGCGCAACGTGAAGCATTGAATTCGCTGGATCACATTGAACAAGTGAATGATTGGATCAGGACAACAGTTAAGGAGCGTGAAGCGTTAAGTGTTCATTTGAAACAGTTGCCGTTTGTTCAGCACGTGTATCCTTCCGATGCTAACTTTTTGTTGGTGAAATTCAATGATCCGCGTGAGATTTATCATTATCTCGTTGGTAATGGAATTATCGTCAGAGACAGATCAAATGTCCTGTTGTGCGAAGGATGTTTGCGTATTACGGTAGGCACGCCGGATGAAAATAGGAAGTTGCTAAAAGTGTTGTCAGAATATTCATTAGTCAAGTCATGAAAAAGAGAGTTTTATTTATTGATCGAGACGGAACGCTGATTGCAGAGCCTCCTGTAACTTTTCAAATAGACGGATTTGAGAAGCTGAAGTTTTTACCCGGTGTAATCACACAACTTAGTAAAATTGCGGCGACGGGACGATTCGAATTGGTGATGGTTACGAATCAAGATGGTTTGGGAACGGCATCATTTCCGGAAGAAACTTTTTGGCCCACGCATAACTTGATGTTGGATATTTTAAGGGGTGAAGGGGTTGAATTTTCCGAGATCTGCATTGATCGCAGTTTCGCGGATAATCCATTGCCAACAAGAAAGCCCGGTACCGGTATGCTGACGAAATATTTTTCGGATAGTTATGATTTAGCGAATTCGTATGTCATCGGAGATCGTATTACCGATGTTATGCTTGCACAGAATATGGGTTGCAAGAGTATTTTTATTCGCAACTACGATGAGCCGGGTGATTGGACAAACAAAATTACTTTGATTGCTGATGATTGGCAAACCATTTCCAATTATTTGCTGAGTGATGATAGAAGGGTAGAACATCAGCGGGTTACCAACGAAACTTCGATACGTGTAGTGTTTAATCCGGATGGTCGCGGTCGTTGCAGTATTAGCACCGGATTGGATTTTTTCGATCACATGCTGGAGCAAATAGGGAAGCATTCAGGAAGTGATCTTGTGATTGAAACCAAGGGAGATTTACATATTGATGAACATCACACCATTGAAGATACTGCGATTACTTTAGGTGAGGCTGTGGCGTTGGCATTAGGCGATAAGAAAGGAATTACGCGCTACGGTTTCTGTTTACCCATGGATGATTGTTTAGCACAAGTGGCCATTGATTTTGGCGGCAGACCTTGGCTGGAATGGGATGCTGAATTTAAGCGCGAAAAAGTCGGCGATATGCCGACGGAAATGTTTTATCATTTCTTTAAATCATTTGCTGATGCTGCTCGATGCAATTTGAATATTAAAGCGGAAGGCACGAACGAACACCATAAAATTGAGGCCATTTTTAAGGCATTAGCAAAAGCTATCGGCATGGCGGTAACGCGCAATACAGACAAATTGATTTTACCAAGCACTAAAGGTAAATTGTAATTATCCCTTGCGCGGATAATAGGTGTCAAGTAAGAAAAAGTATGGTCCGAAGAAGTGGTGACGAAATATTCGGTTTGGATCATCCGGATATTTTTGACGATATGCGTCATTCGGCATAAGAATTATTGGCGTTCCGCAAGGCACATAATTCATGCTTCGTACATATTGATATTTGGGTGTTCCGGGTAAAGATCTTCGCACCAAGAATCCCACGCGCTTGCCTAAAAACTTTCTGAATTTGCGTTCGCTTTTTCGCACCGCGCGATTCATTTTTCGGATTACGCTTTTAGTTACCCACTTCTGCGGACCGCGTGTTCTGCCCATCAGTGTGCTGATATTGGCAAAGGGATTAACCGGATTTAAGTCATTTAATGTTTGAATTGCGAAAGGCACTTCCGGCACCCAGTCGGAGGCATTTACAACACGAAATGCCCATCCGTTGCGCGTGATGAAATCGTAATCATACGCATATTTCAAATTGCCGGGTTTGGGCGCTGCTGTGGCATACGTCTTAATGATTACATCTGCAGGAATTTTTTTTCCGCGTTCGTAATGCAAGTACGAAGTGAGAAGACAAGCGATGGCGCCACCCTGACTGTGTCCAACAATCAAGAATTCTTTATTTCCGTTTTTGTAATTTGAATTGATTTGTTCTACAACGGACTCCTGCAAGTATGCCAATGCGATTGTCCAGCCCACATGAACAAATGCGCCTGAGTCAGCAGCCAGTTGGTATTTGAAGGTTTTTCCATTCGCCAATGTGAGCTGATGAATAGCGGGGACCATTCCCGCATAAAAATTTTCGAGCCACGACTCTGCATTACCTGTCGTACCACGAATGCTGATTACTGCAACAGAATCTTTCCTTTGCCACAAGTCCCAACGATTATCCAGAGCCACTTCGGACGAACGATATGCCAGCTGATAATTGGGAGGTTGCGGATACAACATGTTGGTCCATGGAGTGTCAATTTGATACACGGATAATTGCATCAGTTCGCGTAACTCGACGGGGTCAAATCCCGGTTTTAGTTTTTGTGCACTCAGTGTTTGACAGAATAGTAGCAACAAGAATGACAGACGGAACAGAAATAGTGGACGCATTTTTCAAAGATACGAAGTGCACTTATCGTTACACGGTTGCTTAGATTTTACTTTTAGTGAAGTAATTCTTGGAAGTAAAAACAAATTCCTTCTATATTTGCCGCATGAACATTGCAACAACTACATTTCATTGGTGGCATTCACTGTGCTCAAATTGCGCTGTGTGATGCTTATTTGTATGTATTAAAATACTACAGAGCCCGCTAACACAGCGGGCTCTGTTTGTTTTACGCAAAATTCAATGACATGAATAAGATTATAATAATAGACAATTACGATTCGTTCACGTACAACCTCGTTCATCTGGTAGAGAAGATCACCAACGAAGATGTATTGGTGATGCGTAACGATGAAGTTGATTTTGATGCGCTCGATTCCTGCGAAAGAATTATACTTTCTCCCGGTCCGGGTTTGCCTAAGGATGCCGGTTTGATGCCGGAAGTGATCAGACGTTATGCAGGTCAAAAGCCGCTGCTTGGAGTTTGTCTGGGTCATCAGGCGGTATCTGAATTTTTAGGTGCGCGGCTGTATAATCTGGAACGTGTGATGCATGGAATAGCAACACCTATTTCAATTACAGAAAGAGGTGTTGTATTGTATCGAGGCGTACCCGATGGCATTGCGGTTGGCCGTTATCATTCATGGGCTGTGGATGAATCATCGTTGCCGAATGACGTACATGTTACTTCGCGCGATGAATCGGGTTGTGTAATGAGCATTGAAAGTAAGTCGCGACAGTTGTTTGGTGTGCAGTACCATCCCGAGTCGATTTTGTCACAATTTGGTGAAGACGTTTTGAGTAACTTCATCCGATATCAACCCTAGTGCTTAAGTTCACCTATAAAACAATACCGAGTGAAAATTGCGATTGTTCAATACAATGCAGGTAATACACGATCCGTGCAATATGCTTTGCAACGATTTGGTATAACACCCGAAATTACTGCAGATCCGGATCGTCTCAGGGCTGCGGATAAAGTGATATTTCCTGGAGTGGGCGAAGCTTCCAGCGCCATGAAGTTTTTGCGCGATCATCAGTTGGATCTTGTGATCAAAGAGTTGAAGCAACCCGTTCTTGGAATTTGTTTGGGCATGCAACTCATGTGCTGTCATAGCGAGGAAGGTAATGTGGAAGGCCTGGGTATTTTTTCAAATTCCGTGAAGCGGTTTCCGTCACAAGAAAATTCCGGATTTAAAGTGCCACACATGGGTTGGAATTCATTGAGTAGCTGCCAAGGTCCACTGTTTAAAGGACTTCCCGAAGCTCCTTTTGTGTATTACGTGCACAGTTTTTATGCGGAAATTGGAACTTCAACAGTGGCAACAACTGATTACATTGTGCCGTTTAGTGCGGCTTTGCACAAGGATAATTTTTATGCGCTGCAGTTTCACCCTGAAAAGAGTGGAGTAGATGGCGAGCTAATCATGAGAAACTTTCTGGAACTTACGATATGATAACGATTATACCGGCTATTGATTTGATCGACGGAAAATGTGTGCGACTATCGCAAGGCGATTATGCGGCGAAGAAAGTTTACCATGATCATCCTGCAGATGTAGCAAAGGAATTTGAGCAATTAGGAATTAAACGATTACATCTTGTAGACCTTGATGGCGCGAAAGCCGGAGCAGTTAAGAATCTTCGTGTTTTAGAGGAAATTGCGAAACAAACACGTTTGCAAATTGATTTCGGAGGTGGAGTTACAGATGCTGAAACTGCGCGGCAAGTGGTGAATGCCGGAGCGCAATGGATTAGTGTGGGAACTATTGCTGTTAAAAATCTCGGTGCTTTGAAAGAATGGATGAGTGAATTAGGTCCTGATCGATTTATGATTGGCGCAGATGTTCGCGAAGGAAAGCTGGCTATTTCGGGTTGGTTACAACAAACAGACATTGATGTGATGGGTTTTATACAGCAATGGAACGATGCAGGAGTGCAACAATTTTTCTGCACTGATATTGCAAAAGACGGATTGCTTCAAGGGCCGTCTCTTGAGTTGTATCGGGATATCTTAGAGCGTCATCCTGCAGTTGTATTAATAGCCAGTGGAGGCGTGTCATGCATGGATGATATTGATCGATTAGAAGAGCTTGGCTGTCATGGAGTGATTGTGGGAAAAGCGATTTATGAAGGAAAAATTTCTTCGGAACAACTTAAACAAAGAAGCGCATAGTATATGTTGACGAAACGCATTGTTCCCTGTCTGGATATTAAAGATGGTCGTACGGTGAAAGGTGTAAACTTTGTTGCACTGAAGGACGCCGGTGATCCTGTTGAACTTGCAGCTCGTTACGCAGAGCAAGGTGCAGATGAATTAGTTTTTCTAGACATAACAGCAACGCATGAGAAACGCAAGACGTTGGTGCATTTAGTGGAGCAGGTTTCAGCGGCAATTAATATTCCGTTCACTGTTGGTGGTGGTGTAAGTAGTATTGATGATGTTCAAGCGTTACTAAGTTCCGGGGCTGATAAAATTTCGGTGAACTCTGCTGCTTTCAAGCGTCCGGAATTAATTGATGAATTAGCAGGTAATTTTGGTTCACAGTGTGTTGTGCTTGCTGTTGATGTAAAGCGTGAACAGGACGATTGGATCGTGTACTTAAATGGAGGACGACTATCGACGGGTAAATCGGCGATAGCATGGATACAAGAAGCTGTGGATCGGGGTGCGGGAGAATTATTGCTTACTTCCATGGATCACGACGGAACAAAAAGTGGTTTTGCAGTGGAGTTCACTGCATTAATTTCCGAATTGGTTGAAGTGCCTGTTATTGCATCCGGAGGTGCAGGGAATGAAACTCATTTTGTGGAAGTTTTTACAAGCGGTAAAGCTGATGCAGCTTTGGCGGCGGGCATCTTTCACTTTGGAGAAGTCACTATCCCGCAATTAAAAAGTAAATTAGCGCAACATCAAATACCTGTTCGTTTATGAAATGGTTATGTATGGTTGCCGTAGCAGCAGCTGTAATTTTTTCTAACTGTGCTCCTACGCGTTATGTGCGCCCGCTCGAAGTTGGTCAACATGCTGTCAACGCTTCGTTTGGTGGACCGACTATTAAGTTCGGAGGTGCGGTAATACCAATTCCTATGACAACCGTTGGCTATGGTTATGGTCTGGATACCGGTTTCACGATATACGGAAATTTGCACACTACATCTCTAGCCTTTGGAACTTTTCAGGGAGATGCCGGAGCGTGTTGGTCGGTGTGGGAAAAGGATACGTTTGGCATAAGCATGAATTTCGGTTTGAATATGGCTATCGATAGATGGGAATGGAATAGAAAAATTTGGCCTCAGGTAGGTTTTAACGCATATAGGTACGTTGGTTCGCGCGGAGGAATGTTGTACGCCGGAGCAGATGCTTGGGTGGAATTTGCAAAACAACGTTCACATCAGGTTGAACAACCCACGAAATTGTTGCCCGCATTTCATGTCGGTTATCGTAAGCAAAACGAAAAATGGATGTTTCAATATGAAGTAAAATCTATTGCGCCATTCACTGCAAATAAGCCTAATGTTGTGGACTATGTAGGAATTGCAGGCAACGGTGCATTCGGACTTTATTTCGGTATTTACAGATTATTTTAACATGAGAACATTAATTCTATTTTTTGCATTAGCCGTAACGGGTAGTTCCTGCCTGCGATTGGATTCGATGTTGTACAACACCACTGATAAATTGGAACGGTACGAACGCGACAATTATACCGGTGAACAGGATTTCATATTGGATGAAACGTACAAAATTCAGGATAGCATGATTCATGAATTTACGTTAGCTTCTCAAGCTCCCGATGAAAGTTCACCAACAACGATCTATGCAGTGTATTTGGGAGATATCAATCGCATTAGCACAGATACGATAATACTTTATTGTCATGGCAATAAATGGCACATGGACTTTTATTGGCAACGCGCGAAGTTGCTGGCTCATACAGGTAGTAAACATCGTTATGGTGTTTTGATGCTGGATTATCGCGGGTTCGGTCGTTCGGAAGGTACACCAACTGAAGATGGTTTGTATGCAGATGTTGATGCAGCAATGAATTGGTTAAAGACAAATGGTTTGACGAATGCAAGACTTGTGGTGTATGGTTTCAGTATGGGCAGTGCCCCTGCTGTTGAGTTATCTGCACATCCTCGAAGTATGCGTCCGTCGAAAATAATTTTGGAGGCGCCGTTTGCATCTGCAGCGGTTATGGGTGAAGATGGTTCTCAACTGGCTATGCCGGGATCTTATTTTACCAACTTAAAAATTGATAACGCGGAAGAAATAAAGTTGTGCAATCAGCCATTACTGTGGATTCATGGTACAGGTGATAATTTCCTGAATTATACCACTCACGGACAAGTGGTGTTTGATAACAGCAAAGGCAATCCGAAATATTCTTATCTGGTTTCAGGCGCAGATCATGGAGATGTTCCTGTCATTGCGGGATTTTCAACGTACAGTAATCGTTTATTGGAATTTATTACGGAATAGATGGCAACGACTCAACCCAATTTTAGTAAAGATCCCGGAGGTTTGTTACCTGCAATTATTCAGGATGCAGATACACGTGTAGTATTGATGCAGGGTTATATGAATGAAGAATCGTACGCCGAGACTATCAATAAAGGTTTGGTTACTTTCTATAGTCGTTCGAAGCAGCGCTTGTGGACGAAAGGAGAAGAAAGTGGACATGTGTTGAAAGTAGTATCGATTCATTTGGATTGCGATGCGGATTCTATTTTAATTAAAGTTCATCCACAAGGTCCGACATGCCATACAGGTGCGGCAACGTGTTGGAATGAAGAGAATGAAGGTTATTTTCTGCAGGAGTTAGAACGCGTAATTCAAAGTCGTGTTACCGCTGCGCCCGATTCATCGTATACTGCACAATTGCTCGCGAAAGGAATTAATAAAGTAGCACAGAAAGTTGGTGAAGAAGCTGTTGAGTTGGTGATTGAATCGAAAGACAACAACAAGGAATTATTTCTGAACGAAGCAGCCGATCTGATGTATCACTACTTGGTGTTGCTGACGGCAAAAGGATACAGTTTGGAGGATGTCATCGACGTATTGAAGTTACGTAACAAGAAATAACTACAACTTCTTTTCTTCCGCTAATTGCCCGCGCGACCACACTTGCGTAGCGATTTGCTTCCCGTTTTCATCGTACACTTTCCAGGTACCTTCTTTGAGGAAATTGTCCACTTCTTCGTAATACACGAGCGTTCCTTCTTCCATCAGGTTTCCGGTTTCGTGATATTCTTTATGCGAGTATCGTTTTTTCTTAAGATCTACCAATCTCGTATCACTTTGCATCTTGTTGTTTTCAAAATACAACGTTCTATACATCAGGTATTCGTTTTTCTTGGCAAACTCTTCCAGTATTTCAGGATTGCCATTAGGGAAATACTCTTTCGTGATTTGAGGTTCGCCTTGATAGTAAATGATATCTGATCGAACTTTACCGTCCGGATAATACAACACCATCTGATAACGGGTATAATCCAACGATTTAAACTCGCGTTCTACCTGCCCGTTTTCATAAAAATTTTTAAAGCTCTGCAATTGCCCGTCTACATAATACCCGAGGTGAATAACAGAGCCGCTCTTGTAATAATCTTCCCAGTTTCCCTGACAGACATAACCTTTCGGTGTGTAACGAATGGAATCTCCGCCCATCTGTTTGATCAGCTTGTCGTAGATGTCGATACCCATGGTAGAATCGTACACGTTTTCGAAAAGATAAAACGTGACAAGATTTTTCTGCTTACCCAATTGCGCATGAAGTCCACCTGCAGAAAACAGGCAAACAATCAGAGCGAACAGGATTCGATTATTCACGGGGAAGTGGAATTATTTCTTAAAAGTAAAAAGCCCGCACGAGGCGGGCAAATTAATATTGATATAAACGCATTAGTGAATGCCTTTTGATGCCAGATAACGCTCTGCATCCAACGCCCCCATACAACCGCTGCCGGCGGCAGTAACCGCCTGACGGTAAACTTTATCCTGCGCATCACCTACGGCAAAAACGCCTTCTATGTTGGTTTTGGATGTTCCCGGAATAGTTTTGATATATCCTGCTTCGTCCATTTCTAACCAATCCTTGAACACATCAGTATTTGGTTTATGACCGATTGCAACAAAGAATCCGTACACGTCAAGTTTGCGGTCTTCACCCGTTTTGCTGTTCGTTACAATCACAGCATTCACGCCTTTGTCATCACCCAAAACTTCTTTCGTGTCCGTATTCCACAATACTTCGATATTAGGCGTATTCAATACACGGTGTTGCATAGCTTTTGAAGCACGCATTTCTTCGCGACGAACAATCATGTACACTTTGTTGCACAATTTTGCCAGGTAAGTGGCTTCTTCTGCTGCAGTATCACCGGCACCAACGATTGCTACGTCTTTTCCGCGATAGAAGAATCCATCACATACAGCACAGGCAGAAACACCGCCGATGCTGCGATATTTTTGTTCGGATTCTAATCCCAACCATTTTGCCGATGCTCCGGTAGCAATGATTACGGTGTTTGCATGAATCTCCACTTTTCCGTCATCCACCCAAACTTTATGTACAGGTCCCGAAAAATCAACTTTGGTGGCCCAACCATAACGGATATCTGTTGCGAATCGTTCGGCTTGTTTCTTAAACAATTCCATCATTTCAGGCCCCTGAACGCCGTGTGGGAATCCCGGATAATTTTCTACTTCTGTGGTGGTAGTCAGTTGTCCGCCGGGCTCCGGACCCATATACATCATAGGTTTTAAATCGGCGCGTGCAGCATAAATAGCAGCAGTATAACCTGCAGGACCTGAACCAATGATCAAACAATTTACTTTTTCCGGTGTGCTCATATTTTTGGTGTGTTAATATTCGTACTGATTTGCGGGTACAAAATTACACATATAATGTGCACACAATGTGATGGAAATCACGTTGTGAATAATGCGAATTCAACGAATTGTTGTCTTTTATTGACAAATGATGGTGTCGTATGCCGGAGAATAACCGCACCAAATGCCCAATCCGTTTCTGATATTGGTTTTAATCACACCCGGAGCTGCAAAAGGATTTCCGTTATTGGCAACTTCCGTTTCGAAGGTTCGGAAAAAATCAGATTCATTAACGCCAATGGTGCAGAACTTCACAATGACAGTATCGCCTATTTTGTAATAGCCCCGTTCACGATTGTTGTCTTCCGGAGCTGTTGATCCGTCTTCAACTGCGCGGATATATGCGAAGTCAAACGTTTTTCCATCCACAAACTGATCGTCGAATGTACTTCCGAATGAGGTTAAGAAGCGTGCATCCTGACTGCGTTTTGCAAACCAACGATACGCATTGCCAAAACCGACAGGGTCGGTTAAACGAGCCCATGAAAACCCAAGACTATCGCCGGGACGATCCGGTTCAAACCACACGCTATCCAGTGCAATGGGGTTGAGAATTGTCGTTTCGGAAGTAACGGTTTGTCCGTCGGCGATAACAGTTAAAAAATACGTGCGACCAACTTGTCCGGTGATGAGCGTGCTTTTGTACACGAGCGGAACAGGTAAATTCGGATCAAACGTTAGCGTTAACGTATCAGTAATGCTGCCGTCGCTGACAATTACAATAGCATTGGTAACAACATAATTGGCAAGCGATGCAGAATCAATCGGATCGAAATATCCTGCGCTGCGTGTTACCGCAACAAAGGGATTTTCTCCGGCAAAAATTCCACCGTCAATAACAATGCGTTGTTCTACTTCGGGTAAGTCAACAGTAATTTCCTGTTCGCACGAGAACAGTAATAACGCGGGTAGTATGATGATCAGTAATTTTTTCATGGCGCTTAAAAATGGAAGTTCCAGGTTACGGATGGAAGAATAGGGAAGAGAGAAACCTGCTTGGCTTTAACCGTTATGTTTCCTTCTGCAACACTGCCTTCATTGTCGAAATAGATAAAATACGGGTTACGACGATTGTACACATTGTACACCGAGAAGTTCCAGCTGCTGCGATACGGCAAACGATGGAACAACTTCTTCTCTTTGCAGGTGTATGTTGCGGAAATGTCTAAGCGATGATACGGCGCCATACGGAAACTATTTCTCGGTCCGTATTCCGGCACAATTTCTCCTTCAATCAAGTAACGCGATACCGGAAGTGTGATGGCATTTCCTGTTCCGTAAACAAAAATGGTTCCGAATGTCCATTTGTCATTGAGTTCGTATGATATGGCAACTGATGCATCATGACGGCGATCATATCGCGCATAAAACACTCTGCCGTCTTCAATATCAGGGAATGTTCTTGTTGTCCATGATAACGTGTAGCCAATCCATCCTGTTAGTTTGCCGGTTCTTTTCTTGACAAAAAATTCTGCGCCGTACGATTCGCCTGTTCCGAAAACGAAACTGTTATCGGTGTTGTTATTGACGTTGTCTTCGGGCAATGCTCCCGGTGCGAATTCAACCTGATTGAGCATTTTTTTGTAATACACTTCAACTGAAGTTTCATACGTGTTGTTCAGGAAATTCCTGAAGTATCCTAATGCATACTGTCTTCCGATTTGCGGTTTCACCACATCTGAACAAGGCACCCAAATATCGGTCGGTAAAGAAATTGGCGATAATGTTGCCAAATGCACATATTGATAGTTCTGTGTAAACGATGCTTTAACGGAAGAGTTTTCATCAGTAATGAAACGCACACTGATTCGAGGTTCAATTCCGTAATAGTCTTGTACTTTTTCGCCTCTGCCGTAAGAAATCGTATCTGTAACACGACCTGTAACATCAGTCAGGTAACGATCAAATGGTCCAACTTGCATGAAGTAAGAAAAGCGTAATCCGGGACTAACACGAATACGATCTGTAATGTCCCAGTCGTCGTTAATGTAAATGCCGGCTTCATGCGCATATTGTTTTTTCAATCCGCCCAAATCAAATTCCGTTTCTCCTTGTTTTGCAGAAACATTGTTAGGCGTAAAAATGTGCCATGTATAATTGGCTCCGAAACGCACGTAGTGCTTGCTGTTCGGGATGTACGAGAAGTCGGTCTTTAGATTGTAATCACGAATTCCGGAAAACAATTTGAATTCAAATCCATCTTGTTCTGCACCGAATGAAAATTTGTAATCTGAAAACACTGCTGTTGTATTCACAAATAATTTCGGACCGATTAAGTGATTCCATCGTAATGATGTTGTTGCATTTCCCCAAGGAATTGTAACCAGAAAATCTGAATCTGCATTGTTGAAGGAGAATACATCGCGTCCAAAATATCCGCTCAGGAATATGCGGTTCTTATCATTGATACGCCAGTTAAACTTCGTGTTTAAGTCAAAGAAGTAGTAGCCGGAACCTTTGAATGGAGACGACTCCTTAATAAACGGATTGATCAAAACATCGATGTAAGTACGACGTCCTGAAATAATGAACGATGAAGTGTCTTTTTTTATTGGCCCCTGAACGGTTAGACGCGAAGAAATTGCACCAATGCCTCCATCTACTTCAAATTTTTGACTGTTCCCTTCTTTCATGGTAATGTCTAACACGGAAGCTAATCGACCGCCGTATTGTGCCGGCATTCCACCCTTTACAAGAGTTAAGTCTTT
>CALJIF010000043.1 GCA_937974275.1 uncultured Flavobacteriales bacterium | reverse complement strand
CGTTTACCAATAAAGCCGCCGGAGAGTTGAAGGAACGTGTTATCAAAGCGTTGGTCGAACTAAGCAATTCTCAGGGCAAGCGCTCAACCCTTGCCCGTGTCTTAGAAGATGAAATGAAATTGGATGGCACGGAACTACAACGCCGTTCAAAAAATCTCTTACACGAGATACTTCATCATTATAATGATTTCAGCATTAGTACCATTGATAGTTTTACACACCGCGTCGTTCGGGCGTTTGCGCATGACCTGAATTTGCCTCAGAATTTCGAGCTGGAACTGGATGCAGAAGAAATGACAACAGAAGCGGTAAATGTGTTGATGTCTCGGTTAGTTGCAAAGGACAGTATCCTCGAATTACTAAGACAATTCAGCGAATCACGTGTTGATGAAGAGCGCGGATGGCAAGTGGATGATGAATTGAAAAAATTCACTAACCACCTCTTAAACGAAGAGGGATTTTTACGGTTAATGAAGATACGTGCGTTGGAAATTGAGGATTTTATTGCCATCTATAAGAAGATACGTGCGGCTCAGGATAGTTTTTCCAAACAAATAGCACAACTGTCTGATGAGGCCATCACGTATTGCAACCGATTTCAATTAAAAGCTGAAGATTTCTACCAGGGAAAAAAGGGAATCTTTAATTGGTTCAGAAAATTAAACGAAGATCAGGATGGTATAACGTTATTAGCTCGCAACAGCTACGTCACAGATACTATTCTCAATGATCGATGGTTGTCGGCCGCTAAAAAAGATCAACCGGAAATGCAAGTGCATATTCGTGAACTCGCCGGCATTGTGCGAAAGTTAATTGCTTTGGATACAGATGCGGCGCTTTACATTACGCGGAAGCAAATTGCGCGGAACATTTTCGCATTGGCCTTACTACGCGAAATTGATCGCATCATGGAGGAATTCCGCACACAGGATGGCATTGTTCACATTTCGGAATTCAACAAGCGTATTGCCGAAATTGTAAATACAGAGCCTGTACCATTCATTTTCGAACGTATAGGTGAACGTTTTGATAACTTCATGATTGATGAATTTCAAGATACGTCATCACTACAATGGCTCAATCTTGTTCCGTTAATTGAAAACGGACTTGCATCAGGACATCAATCCATAGTTGTGGGCGATGGAAAGCAAGCTATTTACCGTTGGCGTGGTGGCGATATCGAACAGTTTAATGCTTTGCCGAAACTTAAAGACGCCGAGGAAAACTCAATACTTCGTGAACGTGAAAAAGCATTAGGACGTAACGCGCAAGAAGTACTGTTAGGGAGCAACTATAGAAGTGCCACCGAAATAGTGACGTTCAACAATATGTTCTTTGAGCAATGTGCGCAATTGTTACATTCTGATTTACAGAAAATTTATCATAACGCAGCACAAGTTGCCGGTTCAGGAAAAACTGATGGCTATGTCGAATTGAAGGCGCTGGATATAACCAAAGAAGAAGATCTTCATGCAGAGGCTACGTTATCTGCAATTATAAAACTGCATACTGAAGGTTGGGCATATCGGGACATTACCATATTGGTTCGAAAAAACGATGAAGGTGCTGTATTGGCTCAATTGCTTACGCAGCATCAGATTCCGATTATTTCGAATGAATCATTACTATTGATTCACGAGCCCAAAGTACAATTACTGGCTGCTTTGTTGCAATGGCTGGAGCAAAAAGAAAATAAAGAGCTCATGCTCGAAATTGTAACCGCGCTTACCATTTCAAATCCGAAACATCATGTGTCGCATGAAATGTTGGAGGCAGGTTTACGCTCATCTTCTTCGTTTGCAGCTTTATTGCAACAACTAGTTCCGGAATTACAGTTCCGGGAATTACAGTTGTTATCGGTATATCGACGTGGCGAAAAATTGAAGCAATGGCTATATGGCCAATCTCTGAATGACACTTACGTTAATTTCTTCCTCGACGAACTTTACCGATTTACCATTAACCGAAAATCCGGAAAACTAAGTTTTGCCGATTGGTGGGAAAAACGGAGTCAAAAAGCGGCCGTTGGTGCATCTGAAGGCACAGACGCTGTCCGAATAATGACCATACACAAATCGAAAGGACTGGAATTCCCTGTAGTAATAATGCCGTACGTGAACTGGAAACACAGTTCGCGAGTAAGCGATTTATGGGTTGATCTAAATGATCCGTTAATACCTGAATTGCAGGTTGCAGTAGTCAACAATACCAAAGAGATGTTGTGGAGTTCAGTACACGAAGCTATCGTTAGGGAGAATGACAAGATCTTGTTGGATAATTTGAACCTACTTTATGTAGGAATGACCCGGGCAGAAAGGCGTTTGTACGTTTTCTACGATG
>CALJIF010000042.1 GCA_937974275.1 uncultured Flavobacteriales bacterium | reverse complement strand
AATTAATTACCAGAAATAATCCCGAGTTAATCAGCAACAAGCGCATAAGTGCACCGTTTCTGCCTTTTAACTGCATCGATAAATCGTTGTACCAGCTCATACCTCTAATAAAAACGCGAACGATCGTTATTAAATATCTTGATTAAAATAAACCCAAAAATCATTCCACCGATATGAGCAAAATGAGCTACGTTATCACCGGGATTATCCTGATATGCGCGCAGTAGTTCAGCTCCGCCATAAAAAATTGCCATCCATTTCAGTTTGATGGGCAATCCTGGGAAAAAGAACAAATACATTTCGGTATTGGGAAATAGCAATGCAGCTCCCATTAGTAATCCATACACAGCACCGGATGCACCAATTAAATAACTGTTCGGCGGATTCTGCATCAACAGTGTAAGCCCGTCGCCGAATTGCTGCAAATAGTTATATGCCGCTACACTTTGCCAGATCTGATAAATTAAACTGGAACCAATTCCTGCAACGAGATAAAACAACAAGAATCGTCGTGCATCCCAAATACGATCCAACATCGATCCGAAGATGTACAATCCGAGCATATTAAACAGTAAATGGCTGAAACTGCCATGCATAAATATACCCGTGATGTACTGATACCAGCTGAATTCCGGAGAATAGGGGTGATGCAGACCCAGCAGCAAATCCAGATCAAGAAACATAGATCCTGCAGCATACATTTTAACTGCGAACATGATCACATTCAATACTATCAAATTCACCACCACAGAATTCATCGACATAACGCTCTTGTATCTTGATCTAGGATCTTTGTTTGAAACGACGGTCTAATTCGTCGATCCCGGTTTGAATAAAACAAGGTTTGCCGTCCGGTGTATGCGCCGGCATTTCGCAACCGAACAATTCATCCACCAGATTTTTCATTTCTTCAGCACTTAATGTTTGTCCGGGTTTTACGGCTGCGCGTTTGGCCATAGAGCGCGCAATATTCTCTTTAGGTTTTAACAACAATTCCTGCTCATTGTTGCTGTAATCCTGAATAATTCCTTCCAACAAATAGGTGCTGTCCAGATGTTCTGTGCCTGCCGGAACACCATGAATAACAAATGCATTGCTTCCGAATGGAGCTACATCAAAACCAAGTGCGTTAATTTCCTCCAGCAATCCATTCAACGTTGCTGCTCCTGCCGGAGAAAACTCTACATTATCCGGAAACAGTTTTTGCTGACAAACTCCCTGATGTTGCTCTACTTGTTTCAAATATCGCTCGTACAACACACGTTCGTGCGCACGCTGCTGATCAATAATGAGCATTCCGTTCTTTAATCCGCATACAATGTAACGCTGACTCAATTGCAGAAATCCTTGTCCTTTTGGCTTTTCCTGCTGGTTCTGAAACAATGGAACTTCAGTTTGTCCGGTGGATATTTCCGGCGATTGTTCCATGTGTTGCCGATACAGGTCCTGCCAATTGTTCAAATTACTTCGTTGTACCTCATTCTTAGGCTGACGTGTATCTGCGGTGAAAGGATTGTAATTGGTATCGATGTAAATCTTAGGAGGTTCAACCGGTTTATCGGATAATTTGTAAGGCAACTCAATGCTCATTTCCTGCTCAAAATCGAGCGTAGGTGAAATGTTGTATTGTCCTAATGATTTCCGAACAGTCGATTTAAGAATCGCATAGATCGATTTATCATCTTCAAATTTCACCTCGGTTTTTGTCGGATGAATGTTGACGTCAATTGTTTTCGGATCGACTTCTAAAAACAAGAAAAAACCGGGATGTGAGTCGGCAGGGAGTAACTGTTGAAATGCCGATTGAACAGCGTGGTACAGGTATGGATTTTTAATAAATCGTGTGTTCAGAAAAAAGAACTGTTCACCGCGAGTTCTTTTAGCAAATTCAGGTTTTACAATAAATCCGTTAATGCGAACGATGTCGGTATGTTCTTCAACAGGCACCAGCCGCTGGTTGTACGGATTTCCGTACAAAGCGACAATGCGTTGACGAAACAAACCTATCCAGGTTTCGGAATTTCCTTTTTCGAGGCGGTAAATACTTTGGTTGTTATGATTCAGTTCGAACGATTTGTCCGGATGACTTAATGCAATTCGCTCAAACTCTTCTACGATGTGCCGGAATTCAACGGTATCCGACTTTAGGAAATTTCGTCGTGCCGGAACATTAAAAAATAAATTACGCACACTCACCGAAGTGCCGGTAGGTGTAGCGCATGGCTCTTGTTCCTGAATCACGCTTCCTTCGATGCGGATCAATGTGCCGCTTTCATCTTCGGCGCGTTTGGTTCGTAGTTCAACTTGAGCAACAGCTGCAATACTAGCTAACGCTTCTCCGCGAAATCCCATCGTGGTTAAACGGAATAAATCGTCGGCATTTTTAATTTTTGATGTGGCATGTCGCTCAAATGACTTTTTCGCGTCAGTTGGAGACATTCCTTTGCCATTATCTACAACTTGAATCAGCGTTCGACCGGCATCTTTTACAATCAACCGCACATCCGTTGCACCTGCATCCAGCGCATTTTCCATAAGCTCTTTTACCGCAGACGCCGGGCGTTGCACCACTTCTCCTGCTGCAATCTGATTCGCAACGGCATCGGGTAAAAGATGAATGATATCTGACATAAACAAATAAGAATGGCGGATCAATCCGCCAATGCCCAAATTTACGGATTCCGCAACGGTTATCCTTTAAAAATCCACATTGGATTAATAAACAGGTACAATGTTGAAAATTAATACAATTCTAATCCGCATGGCATCACCTTTGTCAGAACTTTAAGACGTGTGAATTCCATGTCCCGCGTGGAGAATTTTGAAATTATGAGAAGAAGATTTCGATTGTTATTGCTGCTGATACCTGCTGTCCTGTTTTGGTGGGCATTCGCCTTTAAAACTGCTGATAAAGCTTCCGGTGCGCCGCGTGTGGCCACTAATTTGAAAAGTATTGCTCCTCCTTTTTATACGGATGCTGCCGAAAAGTGGGCGGATTCCGTACTGAAAAAGATGACGGTCGATCAACGGATTGGTCAGCTATTCATGGTGGCTGCTTGGTCAAATAAAGACCAAAAGCATGTTAATGAAATTAAAAAGTTGGTTTCGCAGCATCATATCGGAGGATTGATTTTTATGCAGGGCGGGCCTGTGCGTCAAGCGAAGTTGACCAATACATATCAAAGTCTTGCCAAAGTTCCTTTGCTGATTGGTATGGATGCTGAATGGGGCATGTCCATGCGATTGGACAGCTTGCCCATTTTTCCGCGTCAAATGACGATGGGAGCTGCACAAAATGATTCGCTGGTTTATGCTATGGGACGAGAAGCCGCGCGTCAATGCAAACGATTGGGCGTGCATGTAAGTTTCTCACCTGCATGCGATGTCAACAACAATCCCAACAATCCGGTGATTGGTACTCGATCGTTCGGTGAAGACCGTGAATTAGTGGCGACCAAGTCCATCATGTATATGAAAGGCTTGCAGCAGGAAGGAATATTAGCCTGCGGTAAGCACTTCCCTGGACATGGAGATACAGACAGCGATTCACACAAAACGTTGCCGGTAATTAATCATCCGGTAAAGCGATTGGATTCATTGGAGTTGTACCCGTTCAAACGCCTGATTAGTGAAGGTTTGGGAAGTGTGATGGTGGCACACTTGCAGATTCCGGCTTATGATACGACCAATAATCAGGCTACAACATTATCACGATTTGTAGTAGATACTTTATTGCAACAGCAGTTAGGATTTCGTGGTTTAATATTTACAGATGCCTTGAATATGAAAGGAGTAAGTGCATATTACAAGGAAGGTGATGTTGAAGTTAGAGCGCTGATGGCAGGAAACGATGTATTGTTGTTCTCAGGGAATGTGCCACTGGCTATTCAGAAAATTAAAACCGCCATTCAGCAGAAGCAAATTACACAGCAGCAAGTAGATGCCCGTTGTAAGAAAATTCTTCAGGCTAAGTATTGGAGCGGTGTTCACAAGAACAAGAAAGTGAAGTTAGAAGGACTTTACCGTGATTTAAATACAAGCGAATCTGAAAGAATAAATGAATTATTTGGGAAGCAATCTATTACATTACTTAAAAATAGTGATGAATTATTACCTATTCTCGATTTAAACAAACATCGTCTCGCTGTCATTCAATTGGGCGGAGGCAAACAGGAATCCTTTACGCAACGATTGTCATGGTATATGCCATTCCGTCACGAAATATTACCTTATAACGCAGGCGGAGCGCTTATTGATAGTGCGTTGAGCCGCGTTGATGAAAACGGGACGGTCCTGTTACTCTGTACTTCAGTTTCACAACGTGTTGCCAATAACTACGGCATTACTGATTTACCCGAACGCATGATCGATTCATTGCTGAAACGTAAACATCGTGTGGTGCTGGTAGTCATGGGGAATGTTTATAGCATTAATACCATAAAAAATGCCGATTTATGCCACGCTGTCGTTGCAGGAATGGAAGATCAGCCATACATGCAGGATGGTGCAGCGCAAATTGTAGCCGGAGCTGTTGGGGCTTCGGGAAAGTTGCCGGTTAGTCTGAATAAATGGAAATCGGGTATCGGATTGAGAACGCAGGGTAAACAGCGCATAGAATATACCTGTTATCAAAATGTTGGAATTTCCGAAAAGTCAATTATTAAAATTGATTCAATAATTCAGGATGCTATAAAAGAAAAAGCATTTCCGGGATGTCAACTTTATGCGGCTAAAGATGGGAAAGTTTTTCTGCATCAATCGTATGGTAAATTTACGTATGAAGGTTCTCGTAAGGTTTCCAATACCGATCTGTATGATATCGCATCAGTAACAAAAATTGTAGCTACAGCACCTGCTATGATGCGTATGTATGATCAGGGCAAATTTAAATTGGAAGATACTTTAGGAAAACTACTTCCGGAATTGAAACAAACGAACAAATCGGCGCTTCGGGTGGATGATATCATGGCACATAGGGCAGGACTTCCGGCGTGGATTCCTTTCTGGATGAAGACAGTTGATAAACAAGGCCATTTGAAGCGGGAAGTCTATCGTAAGCAATGGAATGATTCGTTCCCGATTTATGTAGCTCCGGGAATTTTTATATCGAGAAATTATAAAGATTCAATTTATGCCCGAATTAATACAATTGCAGTAGCAACTGATCACAAGTATGTATACAGTGATTTAGGATTCTACTATTGGAAGAAATTTATTGAGCATGAAACACGAAAATTGCTAAGTGAACATGTCATGGAAACATTTTACAATCCTTTAGGATTAAGGAGTATAGGTTTTCAACCCCGACTTCGCTTTTCTCCTCAAATTTGCGCACCTACTGAACGTGATGATAAATTCAGAAAGCAATTGTTGCAGGGAGATGTGCACGATCAGGGTGCGGCCATGTTGGGCGGAATAGGTGGGCATGCCGGTGTATTTAGCAACGCCAATGATGTTGGAGTAATGATGCAGCTGTTTCTGAATTATGGACGTTACGGAGGACAACGATTTATCGATTCGAGTACAATAGTAGAGTTTACGAAATATCGGGTTGATGACCCGGAAAATCGTCGTGGATTATTGTTTGATAAACGGGAAAAACAAAAGGATAAACCACAAGCCTCCGGTCAATATGCATCTCCTTCAAGTTATGGTCATCAAGGCTTTACTGGTACGCAAGCGTGGGCAGATCCGGAAACGGGAATTGTCGTTGTATTTCTTTCCAATCGAGTATATCCTTCTGCTGATGATAATAAATTGGCGAAGATGGGAATCAGAGGAAAGCTGATGGATGCTATTTATGAAGGCCTATCTTTAAATAAATAATTAGGATTGAATTACCTTACAGTTATTCCTTAACAGGTTGGTTTGTTGATAAGTACAGTAAACGTTATTTGAAAAAACAGTTATACATTCGCTGCACAAATCAAACTAACCTACTCATGAAAAGAAATTACTTTACCTCGTTGTTCGTGGCGGGTATTGGGTTGGCAATGCACGCCCAGACTGCCACGTTCAATTTCACCGGTGGAATCCAAACCTTTACGGTTCCTTGCGGTGTAGACACTTTATTTGTTCAAACCTGGGGTGCTCAAGGCGCTGCGGGTGCAAATGGAAATTCAAATACAGGCCCGGTTCTTGGTGGGGCCGGTGGTTTGGGCGGTTACGCTGAAGGCTGGTTGTTAGTGAATCCCGGTGATGTACTGAATATTTTTGTTGGTGGCCAGGGAGCAACACCGGCAGGAGGTTTTAATGGAGGCGCTAATGGTGGATCGCAAAACGCAGGTGGTGGTGGTGGTGCTACTGACATTCGTGTTGGGGGTACTGCTGAAGCGAACCGCGTTATTGTAGCCGGCGGTGGTGGCGGTGGTGGCCGTGGTGGTTGTGAGGGATCTCAGGGCCCTGCCGGTGTTGGTGGTGCCGGTGGAAATGGCGGCGGTGGAGTTGGTGCTAACGGTGGCAACTCACCAACATCAGGTGGATCAGCCGGCGGTGGATTTGGTGGGAATTTTAACTCAGTTCAGGGTGCTGCAGGTGGTGCAGGTGTTGGTTGTAGCGGATTTTTAGGCTCACCGGGTGCTACTGCTACAACGGGAACAGGTGGAAACGGTGGAGCAGGTCAGAGCTGTTGCTGTTTTTCGTTTGGTTCTATTCCTGCCGGTGGCGGTGGTGGTGGCGGTCACGTTGGTGGCGGCGGCGGCGGTGGTGGTTCTGCAGGAACCAGCGGTTGTTCCGGTAATGATAAAGGTGCCGGAGGTGGCGGCGGCGGCGGAAGCAGCTATATAGGTGGTGTTATTAATGGTACTATAAACAACGGAATTTGGTTAGGTGATGGTCAAGCTACTATAACTTGGACTGCACCTGTCCCGCCTGCGCATACTATTTCCGGAGACATTGCTATTTGCCAAGGTGGAACTGCAACATTAAGTATTCCTGCAGATCAATATTCTACATTTTATACTTGGACAGTTCCTGCTGCATTTACTTTCTTATCCGGACAGAATACTACTTCAATTACTATTGAGGGGCTTAATCCGGGAACACATATGGTGTATGTTCAAGGTGTAAATGGAAACTGCAATTTATCCGGTCCTATGGATAGTATTGCTGTTGAAATATATGCAACACCTGTAGTGAATGCCAACGCTTCTTCTGCTGTATGTGCAGGAAATAGTGTTGCTTTAACTGCAAGCGGTGCTTCAACTTATGTGTGGACACCAGGTAATTTAACAGGGGCTTCTGTTTCTGTGAGTCCTGCTGTAACAACTACATATGTGGTAATTGGAACAGATACGAATGGTTGTGTTGATTCTGCAAATGTGAACGCTCTGATCAATCAATTACCTGTTTTGGTTACCGGAAACGGAAGCACAATTTGTAACGGTGATACCGCAGTATTAAACGTAAATGGAGCATCCACTTATGTTTGGAATCCGGGCAATTTATCAGGAACCAGCGTAATGGTTATGCCGACAACAACCACAACTTACACAGTTGTTGGAACAGATGTTAACGGTTGTAATGATACTGCAGCTGTAACCATTACAGTTAATCAGAATCCAACTGTTACGGTAACTGCTCAGGGTACACATTGCTTAGATGATGCAACTTTTGCATTAAGCGGTGGTTCTCCTGCCGGTGGATCCTATAGCGGTCCGGGTGTTACTGGTTCAAACTTCAATCCGGCTACTGCCGGTGTTGGAACACATCCTATCACTTACAGCTATACCGATCAAAATGGATGTTCAGGTTCTGCTACCAACAACGTAATTGTAAATGCATGCGTAGGTATAACTGAATATCCCGGTTTCGTTGGCGTGAATTTCATGCCTAACCCTGCCGTTGACAATCTGTCCGTTCGTTGGGATGCGACGCAAACTACAATTAATGTTATTGAAGTTCGCGATATCCAGGGACGTGTGGTGTTAACACAGTCGGTTGCGGTTAATGGTGCTGCTGATATTAACGTTAGCGCGTTACGCAGCGGTAACTATACATTAACCTTGATCAGTAATAACAGCAAAGCAAACTATACGTTTGTGAAGCAATAGTTTTAATAATTAAGCTACTAGAGGCTGTCCCTTCAATTTGGGACAGCCTTTTTTGTTTCAAATTTGCAATGACTGTTCACGTTTAAATCGCCTTACCTTTGTACCATGAAAATCGGAATCGTGTGTTATCCTACTTTTGGCGGATCAGGAGTTGTTGCTACTGAGCTTGGTAAAGCACTTGCTGCAAAAGGACATCAGGTACATTTTATTACTTATAGTCAACCGTTTCGTCTCGAAACTTTTACACCCAACATATTCTATCACGAAGTAGTCGTTACTGATTATCCATTGTTCGAATATCAGCCATACGAATTGGTGCTAAGCAGTCGTTTGGTGGATGTGGTGCGTAATGAGAAATTAGATTTATTACATGTGCATTACGCCATACCTCACGCATCAGCTGCTTATATGGCGCAGCAGATTTTGAAAGAAGAAGGAATTGACATTCCATTCATTACCACATTACACGGAACTGATATTACACTTGTTGGGCGCGATGAATCTTTCGAGCCTGTAATTACGTTTACGATTAATAAGTCTAATGCGGTAACAGCGGTTTCTGAAAGTTTAAAAGAAGATACGTTTCGTTATTTCCATGTGAAACGCGAAATAGACGTGATTCCGAATTTCATATGTCCTAATGATTACGGTCAGGCACGCTCTAATTGTCAGCGGCAAATGTTTGCCCCGGCCGGAGAGCGCATTATGGTGCACGTTTCCAATTTCCGCAAAGTGAAAAGAGTGGAAGATGTCTTGCGTGTATTTGATAAAGTGCGTCAACAAATTCCAACTAAACTTATTCTGGTTGGTGATGGGCCTGAACGACACAATATCGAGCGTTTGTGCAGAGAATTGAACACCTGCAACGATATTCACTCGTTAGGAAAGGTGCAAAATCCGGCAGAGATCTTATCTATTGGTGACTTGTTTATACTACCATCAGAAACGGAGAGTTTTGGTTTGTCGGCATTGGAGGCTATGGCTTCATATATGCCTGTTATTTCAACGAATACAGGTGGCCTGCCTGAAGTTAATATCAATGGAATTACCGGATTTACAAGTGATGTGGGGGATATTGATGATATGGCGAAGAATGCAATTCATGTTTTGAAAGATGAAACGACGCTGCAACAGTTCAAAGCACGCGCGCGCGAACAGGCTATGAAATTTGATATTCGTGTGATTCTTCCGGTCTATGAAGAACTGTACGAGCGCGTTACACATAAAAAATTAATAACAGCCTGATGCAATTTCAATCCGGAGATAAGGTTCGTTTTTTAAACGAGAAAGGAGAAGGTACTTTCATTCGAAGTAAGAGTGGTGGAATGGCTTTGGTAGAAATTGAGGACGGCTTTCAATATGAATTTCCAATTAATCAATTGGTTCCTGTTGCGCCGATAGCTAAAGCGACTCAAGCCCGAATCAAATCAACTGATCAAACCGGCAGCGAGGAAATAGAAACCAGAACTCCTGTTCCTGATGCGTTTCCGCAAGGATTATTTCTCGCATTTATTCCGAAAAATCAACAGTTTCCGGGAGCAGGATTAATTGAGTTATCGTTGATCAATCATAGCGACTATGATATGATGTACACCGTTTCATTGAAAGATGGTGGAGAATGGTTGTGCATTCAAAGTGGGAAACTCAGCAAAAATGAGCGTGCTAAAATAGATACGTTGCAACCTCAGGATTTTGACGAGTGGGGGCAGGTAAAAACGGATGTGCTGTTTTTTAGCAATGATGCATATAAACATCGTGCACCATTATCTTCTATTACAAAATTGAAAGGCGTTAAGTTTATTAAAGACAGCACGTACAGCGATCATTTGTTGACCGGAAAGCGGTCTTACATTACTGAAGTTTGCTTGATTGACAACATGAATACTGTTGCAGAAGAGCAACCATTTATTTCAAACGATCAGTTGCGCAGAATGATGGAATTAAAGGATCGAATGAAATCTGCACCAAAAGTTTCTGTGCCGCATTTGAAAAATCAGCTGCTGGAAAAAGAAGTGGATTTACATATCGAAGAGCTGATGGATAACTGGTCGGGGATGAGTAATGCACAATTACTAGATGTTCAGCTCAAGCATACTCAAAAGGAATTGGATGCAGCTATCGCTGCGCACATGCGTCGTATCGTTTTTATTCATGGAGTCGGTAACGGACGACTTAAACAGGAAGTCCGTAAGTTATTAGCAACCTATAAAGGCATTCGTTATCACGACGCGTCTTTTCAACGTTACGGTTTCGGCGCAACGGAAGTGGAGATTATATAGTTGGTGCTATAGTGTGTTGGTGCTATAGTGTGTTGGTGCCATGGTGTGTTAGTGCACAACTTCACCAATTCACCAACGACCTATTACACCAATTCACCACCGCACCAGTACACCAATTCACTACATTTGTAACGCAGATCGGCTGGTCGCTGTGGGTAATACCGCAGAGGAAAGTCCGGGCAACACAGAGCGGCTCGCTTCCTAACGGGAAGGCTTTATTCAGAAATGAATAAAGACGGAAAGTGCAACAGAAACAAACCGCCGCCAACTTGTTGGAGGTAAGGGTGAAATCGTGCGGTAAGAGCGCACGCGTTGTATGGCGACATGCAGCGGGGCAAACCCCGGGTGTTGAAAAACCAAATAGGTTCTGCTTCCGGTAACGGAGTTCGCGGCTCGTGAACAGCTTTGCGGCAGAATGGGTAGGTTGCTTGAGGCGTGTGGTGACGCGCGTCCCAGAGAAATGACCGGCTATGATAACGATGCGTCGTTGTTAAAAACAGAACCCGGCTTACGAATCTGCGCCACATCGAAGGCTCCACATGGTGGGGCCTTCGGCCATTTTAATAAGCACGGTTATGTTGTTACAATCAGTCCGTCCTTCATCACCAACTTGCGGTCGGCCATGTCGGCGAGTTGTTCGTTGTGCGTAACAATTACGAAGGTTTGTTGCATCTCGTCACGCAAAGTGAAGAACAATTCGTGCAACTCTTTTGCTGTTGACGAATCCAGATTTCCCGATGGTTCGTCGGCAAAAACTACTGCGGGTTCATTCATTAACGCTCTCGCTACTGCAACGCGTTGTTGCTCTCCTCCGGATAATTCCGAAGGTTTATGGTGTACACGCCCCGATAATCCCAATCGTTCCAACAGTTGTTGTGCACGTTGTTCAGCTCCTTTTTTCGACGTGCCTTTAATTAAAGCGGGCATACATACATTCTCTAACGCCGTAAATTCCGGGAGCAAATGATGAAACTGAAACACAAATCCGATGTGTTCATTACGAAACGCTGACAGCTTGCCGGAATCCAGCTGCATGATATTTTGATTGTTAATCTCAAGTTCACCTTGATCGGGTAGATCGAGTGTTCCCAGAATTGTCAACAATGTTGTCTTGCCCGCACCCGATGCGCCGACAATGGAAACCACTTCTCCCTTATTGATCGTAATGTCAATACCCTTCAGTACTTCCAACGAGCCGTAACGCTTCACAATTCCGATTCCCTTAATAATTGCTGTCATATCTAATAGAATTCACTCAAACGTTGTGCAGTTGCAAGGGGCGTATTTTTTCGTGGTACTTTTTTTTGTGCTAATGCATGACGATACAAAAGCCACAATTAACAATAGTAGGAGATAACGCCACATGAGAGCCAAAATACTAAATCATCCCATAAAACGGTGCACACGTCGAAAATACTTGCAGGAACACGTAATTCCGAAATTTAATTGACATATTTGTCTTTATCCTAATTTGAATTGATTATGAGTACAGCAACCTTGCATATTGATATTACTAAAACTGCACATTCTCGTTTACCGGGTTTAGATATCAATAATCTTCCCTTCGGTAAAGTGTTTTCGGATCACATGTTCATTGCAGAATATGCAGATGGTCAATGGAGCAAGAGTCGTATCGTACCTTTCGGAAATTTGGAGTTAAGTCCTGCCAGCAGCATGATGCATTACGGTCAGGCTATTTTTGAAGGGATGAAAGCTTATCGTTCAGATAATGGTGATGTGCTGTTGTTCCGCCCTTTGGAAAATCAAAAGCGTTTAAACAGAAGCGCTTTGCGAATGGCAATGCCTGAGGTTCCTGAGGAAGTTTTTATGGAAGGTTTGGTAGAGCTGTTGAAATTGGATCAAAACTGGGTGCCTGCAGGAGATGGAAGATCCTTATATATCCGTCCGTTTTTAATTGCAACGGATGATTATATCGGGGTAAAACCTTCGGATTCCTACATGTTTTTAATTATCACAACACCGGTAGGCAATTACTATGATCATCCGTTGAAGGTGAAAGTGGAACACACGTTTTTCCGTGCAGTTGAAGGTGGCGTAGGCTATGTAAAAGCATCCGGAAATTATGGTCGTTCGTTATATCCGACTAGTCTTGCTAAAAAGGACGGTTACGACCAACTTATCTGGACCGACGCGCGCGAGCATAAGTTCGTGGAAGAATCCGGAACCATGAATTTGATGTTCGTTATCAACAACACGCTTATTACACCTCAATTAAGTGATACGATTCTCGCCGGAATTACACGTGAAAGTGTGTTGGCTATTGCCCGCGACTGGAATGTGAATGTTGAAGAGCGTAAGATTTCCGTGGATGAAATTTCTGACGCTTTCGATAATGGAACACTTCAGGAAGCTTTCGGAACTGGAACTGCTGCAACCATTGCGCACATATCTGAAATCGGCTACAACGGAAGAAATCTGGTATTACCTGCTTTAACTCCGGAGTCGTTATCTAAGCGTATTTCAAAAGAAATGGACAACATCCGTCGTAAGCGAACTGACGATATCCATAATTGGGTATATCGTGTTTGTTAATTAGCGCAAAGAAATTATCCATACAAAGTGAATGTAGTAAGTTTGTAACCCTATGCATTACAAACTCTACACGCTTTATCCGAATTCCCGGTATATACATATTGAAGCGTCTTGCGAAACACAAGGTGCGACTGAAGTTCGTTTGCAATTGCCCGCGTGGCGTCCGGGACGTTATGAGTTGGGCAACTTCGCAAAGAATGTCAGAAATTTTGTGGTATTCAACGAACAGAAAAAGCAGTTGCAATGCCAAAAGTTTTCTAAGGACGGATGGATCGTTTTAACCGAAGGCGCCAAACACATAACTGTAACTTATGAGTATTACGCCGCCGATTTAAATGCCGGTTCAACTTATGTTGATGAATCGCAGTTGTATGTTAATCCGGTGAATTGTTGTTTGTATAAAGTAGGCGCCGAGCAAGAATCGTGTACACTGGAAATTGAAATGCCGCTTCATTGGAATTTGGCAACTGCATTACCTGTTACAACCGCAGAGCGAGACGGTAAATTGGTGAAGACGATGAGGGCAGAACACTTCGACCGATTAGCCGATAGCCCTTTCATTGCATCCGCAGAACTAAAGCAACGATATTTTGTTTTGGATGGTGTAGAGTTCCACTTGTGGTTTAATGGTGAATGTCATCCGGATTGGTCCAAGTTAACATCCGACTTTTTCATTTTTGTAAATGAACAAATGCAACTCTTCGGCTCCTTTCCGGCTCCCGAGTTTCATTTTCTCTTTCAAATACTTCCGGGTAAGTTTTACCACGGTGTTGAACACGTTGACTCCACGGTTATTGCATTAGGTCCGGGTACACAACTAATGTCCGAATTATACAACGACCTGCTGGGTGTTAGTTCTCATGAGTTGTTCCATGCCTGGAATATCAAAACCATTCGTCCTGCGGAGATGTTGCCATACGACTTTACAAAGGAGAATTATTCACGTTTAGGATTTGTCGCAGAAGGAGTTACCACATATTACGGTGATTACATTTTATTCCGCTCCGGTGTTTGGGAGGAAGCCGAATACTGGCCGGAATTTGCTGATCGATTGGTGAAGCATTTCGATACACACGCACGTTACTTTATGTCGGTTGCAGATGCTTCATTTGATACCTGGCTGGACGGATATGTACCCGGTGTGCCGCATCGTAAAACATCTATTTATCATGAAGGATCCATTCTTGCCTTTTGCACCGATATGTTTATTCGGAAACACAGTAGCAACAAGTACAGCTTAGATGATGTAATGCGCGTATTATGGACCGATTTTGCAAAGGCGGGAAAAGGCTATACAGATAAAGACTACAAACTATTGGTGGAGCAATTCGCAGGAAATGATTTCTCGTATTATTGGAACAACTATTTCTACAAAGCGAACGATTATACGCCAATAGTACAAGAAGCGCTTGACTTCATTGGTTGTGAATTAAAGATGCTTCCGGCGATGCGCAGTTACGAACGTTGGTATGGTTTCCGATTGTTGGAAATTAACGGTGTATCGAAAGTGAGTGAGATGTACTACAAATCGCCTGCTGTAGTTTGTGGTTTGTCGGTTGGAGATGAAATTGTAGCGGTGAATGGTTACGAGGTTTCCGGTGATCTGGCCACGTGGATGAACTATTTTGAATCGGAAGAGCCGGTAAATGTAACCGTGGTTAGCAACGGAAAGCGAAAAGAGTTACAACTATTAAGAAACGGGCAATTGTACTATTCGGCCCCTCAAATAGTACGCCGATCTGAAGTGTCTGATAATCAAAAAGAAGCGTGGCAGAAGTGGTCAGGAAAAAAGTGGTAGCGGGTTACGTTTGTTGAATTGTTAATAACTCATTTTAACACCTGTTTGATTTCAGGTATTAATGTTCTTTTTTTGGTATAATTATTAACCTAAAACCAAACACAATGGAACAAACAAACGCTCCCGAAGCACCAAAACGTCCAACGTTTTTAACAGTACTTTGTATTTTATCATTTATCTTTGCAGGTATCAGCATCATTGTCGGTATCATCGGTTACCTTGGCATGGCTGCTATGGAAACTATGGGTGCTAACTTAGCTGATGGCATGGAGCAGATGGAAGGTATGGAAGAAATGCCGGGTATGGCTGATGCAATGGCAGTAATGAAGCATGCTAAGCTTCTTTTGATCATCGGCAGCATACTTACTTTGGTAGGATTGTTCGGTGTAATTCAAATGTGGAAATTGAAGAAGACCGGTTTTTATATTTACACCGGTGCTCAAGTATTAGGAATCGTACTTCCATTGATCATCGTTGGTGGAGCAGGTTTCAGCGTAATGAGCGTAATCTTCGCGATCGCATTCATCGTAATGTACGGAATGAACCTGAAGCACATGTCGTAATTGACACTTCAAACTATAAGAAAGCCGATCAATTTGATCGGCTTTTTTGTTTTTACCTTTGAGCGTGTTACGAATCCTGCCATACATTTCATATCTGGGTTCAGGGGTATTTATCTATTTACACCTGAAACGGTATTTTCAATATCATATCAATGATCCGGAAGATTTGTCGGCACAGTGGTTTGCCCATTTAAATACTGAAATGTTGTCCATTGGACATCTGCTATTGGCGTTGATCAACTTATTACAATTTGCTGCCGTGGTTACGATTCAATTTAAGTGGAAGCGTGGTTTTGTATCCTATACCGCGTTACGATTAACAGAAATGTTGGTGTTCTTTTTGTTCATCGTCAACTATTTTCCGGGAGCCCTAACGCAATTAACGGGTTATGTGGGTATCTTTATTGCTGCGATTTTCATTTTCTTGTATTATCGTTATCATAAGAAATATATCACGACTATAACTCCATAAAAAAAGCGGCGATCATTTGATCGCCGCTTTTTTTATTCAACACCTTATTTATTCCGACTTAATTAGTGTTTTGGTGGCGATACCTTGCGAAGTTCGGATTTGTAAAAAGTACATTCCCGCAGGTTGTTCCATTTGCAATGTTGCAGTAGATGCTCCGGTAGTAGCCACGGTTTCTACCACACGACCGGTAACATCAGTAACCACAAGCGTAACAGGTCCGGAAGTGGCCGATAAATCAAGAGTAAATATACCTGCGCTCGGGTTCGGATAAACATTGATCAACGACGCGTTAAGGTATTCTTCAACTCCCACAGCGGTAAGGAAAATACAAGCTGAAGTATCGGTGCAATTGCCCACCGTTACAGCAACCGCAAAGTTTCCGATCACATATGTATTGAGGAACGCTTGACTAGTTGCACCCGGCACAGGTTGGAAGTTATTGTCACAATGCAACCATTGGTAAGTAGCGTTGGAAGCATTTTCTTCCGACATCGCTTCAAATGTCTGCGTTAATGTAAGCCCGGTATCAATGGCGTTAACGGTTAATGTAATTACTACAATGCTATCACAACCGTTACTATTAACTATAGTATCGTTAAATATGCCGCTGGCACTATAAATTGCGCCACTTGGGGCAGTGTAGAAATCGCAAACAGTTACTGTAACAGAATCTGAAGTAGCACTGTTAAATGTGATGTTGATCGTAATCAAGCTATCACAACCCAGTGAATTGGCAATAGTGTCGGTGTAAACTCCCGAAGAAGTATAAACTGCTCCCGATGGTGCGGTGTATGAAGCATCACAAGTTGAAACTGCCATTTGTGAAGTGGTTGCCGTATTTATCGTTAAGTTGATCGTGATTACACTATCACAACCTGCCGTATTTTGAATAGTGTCCAAATACGATCCTGATGCAGTATAAACCATTCCACTTGGAGCTGTGTACGTGTCACAGGATGTAACTGCGATTGTATTTGTGGTCGGAACCGCAAAATTCAAATTGATGGTGATAATACTATCGCAACCTTGCGTGGTATTCAATGTGTCCACATAAGTTCCCGGACTGGTGTACGTATTGCCGGACGGAGAAGTATACGAAGATGTACACTCCGTAATGTTCCATGTAACCTGGGCAATTGGAACTATCGTCAAATTAACCGAAATGATGCTGTCACAACCGTTACTTGAAGCGATAGTGTCGGTAAATGTAGCCGATGACGTGTACACATTCCCTCCAGGAGAAGTGTACGTTCCGCATGCTGTGGGACTGATGGAGCTGAATTGCGAATTGTTAACAGTAATTTGAACAGTATCGCGCGCTTCACACCCTAAAGCATCCGTAACTAATAGTACGTAAGCTGCGCTTGAATTAATATTAGCAGTTGGATTAGCAATCGTTGCTGATGTTAATCCGGCAGTTGGCAACCACGCATAAGTTAATTGTCCTTGACCTGTTCCAGAAGGAGTTCCGCCAATTACAACTGAGGCGGTATCGCATACGGTAAGGTCTGTGCCCGCACTTGCAGTTGCATTAAGCGCTTGTCCGTATACTTGAAATGGTAAACCTTGAGCCGGAGTATTAGTTCCGCCATCCAATAAATTATTCCAAGTATTTCCTATACGCTGACGAGCATTTCCGGTTACAGCTTGCATGACGGGAGTGCGTGGTGGTGCCCAAGGACCTGATGCTAAAGTCCCGGTACAAGACCAATCCAACCAATAAGTACCTGCCGGTAAACTTAATCCTGCGGTACTGCATACAGAACGCATGATAGGGCGCTGCGTATTACCTGTCGTAGTTTCAGTTATACGATATGCACCAGACCATGAAGTACGGGTCAAACGATTCGTAACTGTATCTCCGTATACAACGTTGGATCCCGGTGCATCCGGAACTCCATCCCAAATACGAAAGTAAATACCCGTGATTGTTGATGTTATTGGCGAGCCTGTTTGATAAGCATAAAACGCGACAGAATCTATATTCCAATAACAATCGGTAACAATAAAATCGTCCGCAACATGATTAAAGGCCGTTTGTTGGTGCCCGAATCCAATTGTCCCCATTCCAAAAGTTGTGGTGTAAAGCACACTCTCATTTGCTCCATTATTCCCGGTTCCGGTACTGTTAAAGTACGGGCCGTTGTCGAATAGCAATTGCCCGGACATAGATGTTCCTACCGACAATAATAAGCCTGTCGCTAGCGTGTGTAGTAGTTTTTGTGTCATTTTGTTGCAATTAGTTTACAACAAAAGTAATCTAATAAAACCAAGTGCTACCTGACTGCTGTCAGTTGGCGTTAACTACTCAGAAATTTAATACAAATCGGTTTCCTGAATTAAGTCGCCCACATCTTCCAACTTCACCTTGTGCATTTCTTTGGCTTTTGCAGATCGACGGATATCGCCGTTGCCGGGCATCGTATTGTTATCGCCGGGATCATTGGAGTTGTTCATGTCATAGATTTCATACATGAGATAATTCCCTTGCGCATTTTTTATTTCCCGAATCGCCAGGTTAAACCAACATGTACGAAAATTGTGCCTTGTGGTTTGGCTTCATAAAATGGTGCTAGTGGTCGTAAATCGTTGGCACGATTATAACTATATGAATAAAACCAAATTCTGTTTCTCACCGCAAAGCCACCGGAAGCAAAGAAGTTGAAGTTAGGACCGGGACGAAAATCAAAACGAATACCATTAGCAATTCCTGTTTGACCAAATTGGATCACGTCATCGTTACCCAGGTAAATGCTGTCTTTATTGCTAAAATTATATAGGCCGCCTTGTGTTCTGGAATAAATAGTAAATGCAAACTTTTCCGTGGGTTGTATGTGCAATGAAACGGTGCGCGGAAGTTGAATGGCGAAATAAACTAAACCATCCAGCTTCCCGATGCGCATGCCAATCATAGGTACAAAATTTTTATTCCCGAAAAGGAACGAGCGTGTAACGCCGAAGCGGAAACTTAAACCGGGATTTACCAGAAAATTCGCTGCGAATGTGGCGCCCCATCGCAAAACTCGTGTATTGGCACGATCGTAAGCATCCCCAAATATCATGGGTGTCGCATCCGCAAACAGCACCAGGTTTTTACCCAAACCTGCAATGGCGCGCAGTCCGATTCCTGTTTTGTACAAACGATGCTGTTCTGATAAACCTGAAAATTCCGGACGATCAATCACGGAATTCAAAGTTGCTAATAAATGAAAGGTATTCAGCGATGAACTATCGGAGCTAAACTTCGCTTTGGTGTAAAGCGGAGTATAAAACGACCAAACCGACTGCAAATAGCGGTATTCACCAAGCTTGTTATTTAGCGCTGGTCGGTTACCAATTGCAGGCCGTTCTCCCGTGGCATATAACGACCAAGAAAAGGCAGGTCGTATAAAGTGTTTCGGAATTCCCGGTTTAACCACTTTGGATGAATCCTTATTAGCGTAAACCATGTGTGATCCGAGTATGATGACAATCACGAGAAGCACTCTCATTTTTTACCTCCCTTTCCTGAGTTATTGTCTTCTGTCAGTATGCGAATTAACTCTTTTTTAAACTCTTCTTCTGCAACATACAACAGCGCAACTTTTTTAGGCGATAATACTTTTAATAAGGCGGTTTGTTGTTCTTGTGCAATTTGTACTTCGCGTTGACGGATTTTTAGTTCTTCGTTTGCAATACGCAAGTAATCTGCATCTGAGAGGGACTCTTTTTGTTCTTTCAAGAGACGCTTATTCTCATTGAGTGCTTTTCTGCAGGAATCGCGCTTATCCTGATAGTTATTATAAATAGGCCAAAAAACCTGAGCTTCTTCCGGTGTAAGTTCCAATGACTTGGTGATGAACGCCACACGCAGCGCCTGAACACGCTCGGGACCGGCCTGAGCGGATAATTCAACCGCTGCTATGCCTGCCAGAAACAGTATGAGTAAAAGTGTTTTTTTCATTGTTTCGTATCGTTTAACTGACCGAAATCGGTCTCGTTTAATAGTAATTCCAATATTTCCGTATTCTCCTCAGCAGGCAATTGTTCAATTAGCACATCTTCCAATACATGAACATCTACAATATTCAACACATCTTCCTTGTTAAGCGTTTTTTGTGAAGTAGTTGAATTAACCACATTTTTTGCCTTAACACTTTCTGCTCTGCTTACACCCGCTATACCGTCGCGAATAAGCGTATCTACAGGAATTTCTGCTACGCTGGATGTTGTTTTTGAAATACTTGGCTCAGGATTTTTAGGAATTAAAAGCAAAGCAATAGCTGCTGCCGCCGCAAAACTTACCGACCAGGTCGCAATCCGTTTAATACTAATAACACGCTTTTTCGGCCGAACCTTATCAATGATTTGCTCCGGTAATTCCTCAAAGTAGCCGTTTGGAACATGTTGTTGAGCAACATTCACAATCCGATCTATGCTGTTATCAAAATAGTTTCCGGGAACCGTAAAACCTGCATCTTGCTTTGTGTCATGCAAATCTATTAACGTATGCAGCGCTTCTGTATTCGTTTGGAAGTAATCGTCAGGAACGGTAAAATCTTCCGTTTCCGATTCCATTGCAATCAATGCCATCGTTTGATCGACCTGATCTTCAAAATATCCTGATGGAATTTCAAACGAATCGGCTCGGTGAATTTTTAGCAGTACTTCAGTAGTTAGATTATTCTCGTATTCATCGGGACAAACATATCCTTCCGGCGAACCCTTTAGTTTCGCCAACAAAGGAGCTTCATCTGCTAATGAGAAGCTGTCTTCGTTATCATATGGAAAGTTATTGTCCATTAACCGAGCACCTGTTGTTTTAAATACGATTCAATTTTCTTAACTGCGTGGTGATAGGAAGCTTTGAGTGCGCCGACAGATGTCTCCAGTATTTCTGACATGTCCTCGTACTTCATCTCTTCATAATATTTCATATTAAAAACCAAACGCTGCTTCTCGGGTAAACTTTGAATGGCGAGTTGCAGTTTTTTCTGGATTTCGTCACCTTTAAAGTGATGGTCTTCGCACAACAAACCCTCTATATTTTCTTCGGTTTCACCCAATCTCACAAAGCGTTCTTCTTTACGTTTTCTGATATAACTGATCGTTTCGTTACTCGCAATTCGGTACAACCAACTATATAATTGCGCTTCTTCCTTGAATTGATCTAAGTTTTTCCAAACCTTGATAAACACATTTTGAAGTACATCATCGGTATCATCATGATCCACCAACATGCGGCGAATGTGCCAATACAACTTCCGTTGATACCTTTCGATAATAACCCGAAACACCTGTTCCCGTTGATGAGAAGATTTAAATAGCGAAACGAGTTCTTTATCGTTGAGTTCAGTCATAAAAAAGCTGCACATCAACCGGTGCAGCTTCAAGTTAGTGAGCTTTGTGCTTACTTGTTTCTTCTGCCTACTGCTTTTATTGCAGCGTTCACAATATCCGCTGTGTCCAAACCATATTTGGTCATCAACTGATCCGGCGTACCGCTTTCTCCAAACGAGTCATTCACGGCTACCATTTCCAGTGGAGCAGGGTAGTGGCGCGTTAATTCTTGTGCGATACTATCTCCCAATCCACCAATGCGGTTATGTTCTTCGGCAGAAACAGCGCATCCTGTTTTCTGTACTGAACGTAAGACGCTTTCCGAATCCAATGGTTTAATGGTATGAATATTAATTATTTCGGCGTCAATTCCTTTTTCTTTCAGAATGTAATAGGCTTCGATGGCTTTCCATACCAAATGTCCGGTTGCGAAAATCGAAACGTCTTTGCCTTCGAACAAATGAACCGCTTTGCCGATTTCAAATTTTTGATCAGCGGGTGTAAAATTCGGAACGGAAGGACGACCAAATCGCAGATACACCGGTCCTTCGTATTCGGCAATAGCAATGGTTGCGGCTTTGGTTTGATTGTAATCGCATGGATTAATAACCACCATGTGCGGCAGCATTTTCATCAAGCCGATATCTTCCAGAATTTGATGCGTAGCGCCATCTTCACCCAAAGTTAAACCCGCGTGAGAAGCGCAAATCTTTACATTCTTGCCGGAGTAGGCTACCGACTGACGAATTTGATCATACACGCGACCGGTTGAGAAATTCGCGAACGTTCCGGTAAAAGGAATTTTACCACCAATAGTAAGTCCCGCAGCCATTCCAATCATGTTGGCTTCTGCAATACCAACCTGGAAAAAGCGATCCGGAAATTCCTTTTGGAAAGCATCCATTTTCAACGATCCGGTGAGGTCGGCACACAAGGCAACAACTTCTGGATTTCGTTTTCCGAGTTCCAATAAACCTGCTCCAAATCCGGAACGGGTATCTTTTTTGTCTGTGGTAGCGTATTTATTTTCCATGCAGTGTTAATACAATTTAATGGTAACCTGTCCGCCCGGTTCAATCTTGAAACGACGTTCCAGCGTATAAATGGTCTCTTTTGCAGTTCGTGATCGATACACAATACGATAATTTCCGGGTTGCAGAATGATGTTCTCGTTCAGCATTTTTTCATTGAGGTTACACACCCATTTTAATTCGTTTTTTTCTTCAACGAATAATTGCCCCGGTCCTTCAGCCGGTTTAAATACCGATAAAATGCCGGATTGCGGTATTTGGATAGATGTTGTTTTGCTTTGCGCTACATCTACATTAGGCATATAAATGCGAGGCAAACTCAAAATCTCCAGATCGTATTTTCCTACGAGCATTTTCACTTGTGAACCAAAATCGACCACGGCCAGTGTATTCATTTCACCGCGCTTCCTCACAATACATTTCAACTCTTTGTAGTTATTGATTCCTGCTACCTGCAAACTCAAATACCCTTGCGGTGCATCAACTGCAATAACATTGTGCTTTCCAGGTGTAATCGTAATATTTTCCTTCACCACCTGAGGAATTGTATGAACCACTAAGCGGTATGTGCTTAATGGATCCAACACAACAGTATCCGGATTGCCGCGATGATTCATGGTGTGCATATAGCTGTAACGCAAAGCACCCGATTGCTGATCATAAAAGGACATGGCAACGTCTGTTTCCGAAGGACGGCCGGTTTGATCGAGTAAATTCACCTGACACGTCGTGTTGTTCAAAGCCTGAGAAACCACCACATTCAATACATTCGTAAATGATGCCTCCGTAGAAACATCATAAAATCTCCCGATACATCCCAACGATTCGTAATTACCGTTCAAGCCCACTCCGATAACGAACGGTTTAAGCACAATACCTTTTTGTTGCAATGCCAGTGAAACCGCGCACGGATCGCCACCGCATTCCTCAATTCCATCGGTGATTAAGATGATGACGTTACGTGTATTACGACCGTCATTCGGGAAATCGTCCGCACATTTACCCAAGGTATGTGCAATGGGCGTAGTTCCGCGCGGCACAATGTTCACCAACGTTTTTTTCATGGCCGGAACCGCGATTGCCGGCTTTTGAATCGGCACTTCCAGTTTGGTGTCCTCACAATT
>CALJIF010000041.1 GCA_937974275.1 uncultured Flavobacteriales bacterium | reverse complement strand
AGACTGTAAATCTGTTGACTTATGTCTTCACAGGTTCGAATCCTGTTCTCCCCACTACTCTCCTTGGGTCGCTTCAATAGGAGAGACGCTGTCAGTGCGGAAGTCTTTATCCGTTCATTCGGATATTGTTAACCGAACACGTTTTTCAAAATTGATTTTTGTTGTTCCGGTTGCAAAAGCGGAAGTAGCTTCCCCAATTAATTGGGGAGTAGAGTATCAGCCTGAAACGGTTGGTCGCTAGTTCTAAGACAAAAAGCGGAAGTAGCTCATTTGGTAGAGCATCAGCCTTCCAAGCTGAGGGTGGCCGGTTCGAGCCCGGTCTTCCGCTCTTTTTTAACTGTCGGAATTTTACGCCGGCACCGACTAGCCGCTGTAGCTCAGTGGTAGAGCACTTCCTTGGTAAGGAAGAGGTCGGGGGTTCAATTCCCCCCATCGGCTCAGTATTAATGTAAATTACCCGGCTTAAAAACCGGAAAATGTCCGGCTTGCCGGAGAATAAAAGTTTCGAAACAAAAACAACACAAGTAATCAACTCTAAAACAAAACCATAGCTATGGCTAAAGAGAAATTTGACCGTTCAAAACCCCACGTAAACGTTGGTACTATCGGTCACGTTGACCACGGTAAGACTACTTTAACTGCTGCTATCACTTCGGTGTTGGCTGATAAAGGTCTCGCTCAGGTTCGTGACTTTTCATCAATCGACAACGCTCCTGAAGAAAAAGAGCGTGGTATCACCATCAACACCTCACACGTTGAGTACGAAACTGCTAACCGTCACTACGCGCACGTTGACTGTCCTGGTCACGCTGACTACGTAAAGAACATGGTTACAGGTGCTGCTCAGATGGACGGTGCGATCTTGGTTGTAGCTGCAACTGATGGTCCAATGCCACAGACTCGTGAGCATATCCTTCTTGCTCGTCAGGTTGGTGTTCCTCGCCTGGTGGTTTTCATGAATAAAGTAGACATGGTTGACGACTTAGAGTTGTTAGACTTAGTTGAAATGGAAATCCGTGACTTGTTGTCATTCTACAAGTTTGATGGTGACAATACACCAATCATTCGCGGATCTGCTTTAGGTGGATTGAATAAAGAGCCTAAATGGGTTGAGAAGATCATGGAATTGATGGATTCAGTAGATACTTACATCCCAACTCCAGCTCGTGATAAGGATAAGCCTTTCTTGATGCCAGTTGAAGACGTGTTCTCGATCACCGGTCGTGGAACTGTTGCTACAGGTAAGATCGAAACCGGTGTTATCAATGTAGGTGAAGAAGTTGAAATCCTGGGAATGCAGGAAGAGAAGTTGAAGTCTACTGTAACAGGTGTAGAAATGTTCCGTAAGTTATTGGATACCGGTGAAGCAGGTGACAACGTAGGTTTGTTGTTGCGTGGTATCGATAAGGATAAAATCCGTCGCGGTATGGTTATCGCGAAGCCGGGATCAATCACTCCTCACACAGAGTTCAAGGCTGAGGTTTACGTATTGAAGAAAGAAGAAGGTGGACGTCACACTCCATTCCATAACAAATATCGTCCACAGTTCTACTTCCGTACAACTGACGTAACTGGTGAAATCACTTTACCTGAAGGACGTGAAATGGTTATGCCTGGTGACAACGTTACTATCTCTGTAAGTCTGATCGTTCCTGTAGCGATGGACAAAGGTTTGCGTTTCGCGATTCGCGAAGGTGGACGTACAGTAGGTGCTGGTCAGGTTATCGACATTAGCAAGTAATCATCATCGGATCAACGAGAGTTCGAAGGAGTACCGCCTAATAAGCGGTGCTCCTTTCGCTGCCAAATAGAACAGGGACTGAAAAACTGTAAACGGGCATAGTTCAATGGTAGAATAGCGGTCTCCAAAACCGTTGATCTAGGTTCGAATCCTGGTGCCCGTGCTAAATAAAAAACGAACGCAATGAACAAAGTCAGAGCGTATATAGATGAAGTTAAGGAAGAGTTGCTGAATAAAGTAACCTGGCCAACTTGGAGTGAATTGCAGGAAAGTGCTATCATCGTGATGGTTGCAGCTCTGATTTTCTCTTTGGTGGTGTTTGTTATGGATTTCGGTTTTAACAAAGGAATGGAATTCTTGTACAATGCTTTCCGTTAATAGTTACACGTACTTACTTCAATTTATAAGACATAACAATGAGCGAACAAGTTCTAAATAACGACCAAGTAAAGAAGTGGTATGTTTTGCGAGTGGTGAACGGCAAGGAGAAGAAGATTAAGCAATACATCGACTCTGAAATTATCCGTCTTGGGATGCAGGATTTTGTAACGCAGGTTCTTATTCCGATGGAGAAGGTGATTCAGATTCGGAATGGCAAGAAGGTAAGTAAGGAAAGAAATATTTTCCCCGGTTACGTCATGTTGGAAGGTTCTTTGGTTGGTGAAATTCCTCACGTACTGAAGAACATTACCGGTGTGATCGGATTCCTGGGCTCAAAAACGGGAGATCCTGTGCCATTGAGGCAGTCAGAGATCAACCGCATTTTAGGTAAGGTGGATGAAATGGCGGGTGCAGAGGAAACAATGTTAAATACATTCGTTGTGGGCGAGACCGTTAAAGTAATCGACGGACCATTTAATACTTTCTCCGGTGTTATCGAAGAGATTAACGAAGAGAAGAAGAAGCTTAAGGTAATGGTTAAGATTTTCGGAAGAAAAACACCATTGGAATTAAGCTACATGCAGGTTGAAAAAGAATAACCTGCCCTCTCGCAGAGGTACTGCGCCCGGAAATGCTGTTACGCTAGCTTCCAAACATAACAGAACAATTAAATTAAAGTAAAACTGCAAAATGGCAAAAGAAGTAAGTGCACTAATCAAGCTTCAGATCAAAGGCGGAGCTGCCAACCCGTCACCACCAATTGGCCCTGCTTTGGGTGCGAAGGGTGTGAACATCATGGAGTTTTGTAAGCAGTTTAACGCTCGCACGCAGGACAGGGCAGGAAAGATTTTGCCGGTGATCATCACGGTGTATTCTGATAAATCGTTTGAATTTATCATTAAGCATCCGCCGGTGGCAGCGCAAATCAAAGAATTGTCCAAGGTTCAAACCGGTTCCGCTGAGTCTAACCGTAAAAAGGTTGGATCTATCACGTGGGATCAGGTGCGTCAGATTGCAGAGGTAAAAATGCCCGATCTTAACTGTTTCACCATGGAGTCAGCAATGAGCATGGTAGCAGGTACAGCGCGTAGCATGGGTATCACTGTAACGGGCGAAAATCCGCTGAACAAGTAAAGCAAAGTTTAACCTGACGGAGTCACGTAAATGTGACGTTTGCACGTCAAAAATTTCTCACAATGGCAAAAATCGCAAAGAAGAGAAAGGCAGCTATCGCGAAGTACGACGCTACTAAAGCGTACGATTTGGCAAGTGCTACCAAAATCGTGAAGGAAATCACGACCACCAAATTTGATGCTTCTGTGGACATCTGCGTTCGTCTTGGGGTTGATCCTCGTAAGGCAAACCAAATGGTTCGTGGAACTGTAACATTGCCTCACGGTACGGGTAAAACGTTGCGCGTGTTGGTAATCTGTACACCTGATAAAGAAGCTGAGGCTACTGCAGCCGGAGCTGACTTCGTTGGTTCAGATGATTACATCCAGAAAATCAAAGAAGGTTGGACGGACGTTGATGTAATTATCACTACTCCAAGTATGATGGGTAAAGTTGGTGCATTAGGTAAAGTGCTCGGTCCTCGTGGATTGATGCCTAATCCTAAGACCGGAACTGTAACCATGGAAGTTGGTAAGGCAGTGAAAGATGCAAAAGGAGGAAAAATTGATTTCAAGGTAGATAAGGCGGGTATTATCGCTTCTACGGTTGGAAAAGTTTCTTTCGATGCAGACAAACTTGCAGAAAACGCGAATGAAATCCTTCAGACGATTCTTAAACTGAAGCCTTCATCGGCAAAAGGTACCTATGTAAAAAGCGTTTACATGTCCAGTACCATGAGCCCAAGTGTTCAGATTGATACTAAAACGCTTGCATAACTACGGCACAGCCGAAAACTGATCTAGCATGAATAAACAAGAAAAAACACAGATTATCGAAGACTTGGCAACTATGTTGTCCAACAGCAAGCATTTTTATCTTGCTGATACTTCGGAACTGCCGTCTAGCAAGACGAGTGCTCTCAGAAGAGCGTGTTTTAATAAGCAGATCAAACTGATTGTTGTAAAAAACACATTGCTTCGTAAAGCTTTAGAACGCACTAATGACAGTGAGTTCAGCGCTATGTATGTTGCATTGAAAGGTTCTACTTCAATCATGCTTTCCGATACCGCTAACGAGCCTGCAAAACTGATTAAAGAGTTCCGTAAAACGAACGCAAAACCGGTTTTGAAAGCTGCTTATGTAGAGGAATCTGTTTATGTAGGAGATGACCAACTCGACGCACTCGCAGCAATCAAGTCGAAGAACGAATTGATTGGCGATGTAATCGGATTGTTACAATCACCTGCACGCAACGTGATATCTGCTCTCCAGTCCGGAGGGTCAACTATCGCCGGTGTGGTTAAAACACTCTCAGAGCGTCCTGAATAATTTAGGCGTTCCTCAAAGGAAAATAGTACAATAAGAAAACAATTCAATTAAGTCTAATCACCAAAAATCAACATACAATGGCAGACGTTAAAGCCCTTGCTGATCAACTCGTAAATCTTACTGTTAAAGAAGTTAATGAGTTGGCTAAAATCCTTAAAGATGAATACGGCATCGAGCCTGCTGCAGCAGCAGTAGCAGTAGCTGCACCTACAGGCGGTGCAGGTGGTGGCGCAGAAGAAAAGACATCTTTTGATGTAATCTTGAAAAACGGTGGAGCTAACAAGCTTCAGGTTGTTAAGGTTGTGAAAGATGTTACAGGTCTTGGCTTGAAAGAAGCTAAAGATTTAGTTGACGGCGCTCCAAAACCAGTTAAGGAAGGCATCAGCAAAGAAGATGCAGAAGCTTTGAAAAAGCAACTTACTGAAGCAGGCGCTGAAGTTGAGGTTAAGTAATCCTCTACTTACTGCTTAAGGCTATAGACTTGAAGCCCTTATCGAATCAATAAGGGCTCAGGTCTTAACCTGTTTGTTGCTACATCTGAGCTTTTGTTTCACAATTAATTTTCAACGACCTTGGAAACGACCAAAAAACAGCAACGCATTAACTTTGCAAAGAGCAAAGCACAAATCGAATATCCCGATTTCCTGGATGTACAGTTAAAATCATTTCAGGATTTCTTTCAGCTGGAGACTACCAGCGAAAACCGTCAGGATGAAGGGTTGTATAAAGTTTTCGCAGAAAACTTCCCTATCTCTGATGCCAGAAACAACTTCGTTCTTGAGTTTCTGGATTATTTCATTGATCCGCCACGTTACTCTATAGATGAGTGTATTGAGCGCGGTCTTACCTACAGCGTTCCGCTGAAGGCAAAATTGAAACTTTATTGTACCGACCCTGAACACGAAGATTTCGAAACAATCGTGCAGGATGTGTATTTGGGAACTATCCCGTACATGACTCCTCGCGCTACTTTCGTGATCAACGGCGCTGAGCGTGTAATTGTTTCTCAATTGCACCGTTCTCCGGGTGTGTTCTTCGGTCAAAGCCGACACGCTAACGGCACGAAATTGTATTCTGCACGTGTGATCCCATTCAAAGGATCATGGATCGAATTTGCTACAGACATCAACAACGTGATGTATGCTTACATCGATCGTAAGAAAAAGTTGCCTGTAACTACGTTATTGCGTGCAATCGGTTGGGAAAGTGACAAACAAATTTTGGAACTTTTCGGACTTGCAGACGAAGTGAAAGTTAGCAAGGCAGCGCTGAAAGCCGTTATTGGCCGTAAGTTGGCAGCACGTGTATTGAAAACCTGGATTGAAGATTTCGTTGATGAAGATACCGGTGAAGTGGTGTCCATTGAGCGTAACGAAGTAATCATCGATCGTGAAACTGTTCTTGAGAACGCTCACATCGACTTGATCGTTGATGCCAATGTGAAATCCATCATCCTGCATAAAGAAGATGCAGCGCACCTGGATTATTCTATCATTTACAATACGCTACAGAAAGATACTTCTAACTCTGAGAAAGAAGCTGTAGAACATATTTACCGTCAGTTGCGTAATGCAGAACCGCCGGATGAAGAAACTGCTCGTGGAATTATCGACAAGTTGTTCTTCTCTGATAAGCGTTACGATTTGGGTGAAGTTGGTCGTTATCGCCTGAATAAAAAACTAGAGCGCAACACGTCGTACGAAACACGCGTATTGACGAAAGATGACATCGTGGCCATCATCAAGTATTTGATCGAGTTGATTAACTCGAAAGCGGATATTGATGATATCGATCACTTGTCAAATCGTCGTGTACGTACCGTTGGTGAACAATTGTATGCTCAATTCGGAGTTGGTTTGGCGCGTATGGCGCGTACTATCCGCGAGCGCATGAACGTTCGTGACAACGAAGTATTTACGCCTACTGATTTGATTAACGCGAAGACATTGTCTTCTGTGATCAATTCATTCTTCGGAACCAACCAGTTATCACAGTTTATGGATCAGACCAACCCGTTGGCAGAGATTACGCACAAGCGTCGTCTTTCCGCTCTTGGGCCGGGAGGTTTATCACGTGAACGCGCAGGTTTCGAAGTTCGTGACGTACACTATACGCACTATGGTCGTTTGTGTACAATCGAAACACCGGAAGGTCCAAACATCGGTTTGATTTCTTCTTTGTGTGTATACGCTAAGATCAACAAACTTGGATTTATCGAAACACCTTACAAAACGGTTACCAACGGTAAGGTTGATTTGAATAAGCCGGTGATCTATTTAACTGCGGAAGAAGAAGATCGCAAGATTATCGCTCAGGCCAACGCAGAGTTGGATGAGAAAGGTAATTTCAAGCATCCTCGTATCAAGGCTCGTTACGAGTCTGATTATCCGGTTGTAGATCCCGAGCAGATTGCATTGATGGACGTTGCTCCAAACCAGATCGCATCTATTGCGGCTTCATTAATTCCTTTCTTGGAACATGATGACGCGAACCGTGCGTTGATGGGATCGAACATGCAACGTCAGGCGGTACCGCTGTTGCGTCCTGAAGCTCCTATTGTGGGCACAGGTCTCGAAGGTCGTATTGCACGTGACTCACGAGTTCTGCTTCAGGCAGAAGGTGACGGTGTTGTAGAGTATGTTGACGCGAACGAAATCATTGTTCGTTACAACCGTACCGACAAAGATCGTTTGGTGAGCTTCGAAGATGACGCAAAATCGTATCGTTTGACCAAATTCCGCAAGACCAACCAAAGTACTTGCATCAACTTGCGTCCTATCGTTAAAAAAGGCGACAAGGTGAAGGCCGGTCAGATCATGTGTGAAGGTTATTCTACACGCGACGGCGAGTTGGCGCTGGGACGTAACTTGAAAGTGGCGTTCATGCCATGGAAGGGTTACAACTTCGAGGATGCGATCGTAATTAATGAGAAAGTAGTTCGCGATGATATCTTCACTTCAATTCACATCGATGAGTATGTGATGGAAGTTCGTGATACCAAGCGTGGATTGGAAGAATTGACAGCGGACATTCCAAACGTTTCTGAAGAAGCAACGAAAGATTTGGATGAAAGTGGTTTGATTCGTATTGGTGCAGAGGTTAAGGAAGGAGATATCCTTATTGGTAAGATTACACCAAAAGGTGAAACCGATCCTTCTCCGGAAGAAAAGCTTCTTCGTGCGATCTTCGGTGACAAAGCCGGTGATGTGAAAGATGCTTCATTGAAAGTTCCGCCATCTATTCGTGGTGTAATTATCGACAAGAAGTTGTTCTCGCGTGCAATGAAAGATAAGAAGGCAAAGGCTGAAGAGAAGTTAGTTGTTGAGAAAATCGACAAGGAGCAGGCTCAGGAAGAAGCAGCATTGTTGAATATCTTGATGGATAAGCTGGATCAAATTCTTTCCGGTAAAACATCTGCAGGTGTTACCAATAACTTGAACGAGGAAGTAGTTGCGAAAGGAACTAAGTTCTCTCGTAAGATGTTGGAGAAGATTGACTATGTCAATGTGAATCCTGTACGCTGGACAAGCGATGACGAGACGAACCAGATGGTGCGTATGGTGATCCACAACTTCGTGATTAAATTCAACGATTTGGGTGGGGCATACAAGCGCAAAAAGTTTGCATTGCAAGTTGGTGACGAATTACCTGCAGGTATCGTTCAGTTGGCTAAAGTTTACATCGCTAAGAAGCGTAAGCTGAAAGTAGGTGATAAGATGGCCGGGCGCCACGGTAACAAAGGTATTGTTGCTCGTATTGTTCGTGCAGAAGACATGCCGTTCCTGGAAGACGGAACACCTGTTGATATTGTATTGAACCCACTGGGCGTACCTTCCCGTATGAACCTTGGTCAGATTTATGAAACCGTATTAGGCTGGGCAGGTGAGAAGCTTGGATTGAAGTTCTCGACTCCTATATTCGATGGTGCTACGATTGATGAAATCAATCAGTATACTGACGATGCAGGATTGCCACGTTATGGTCGTACATTCTTAACTGACGGCGGAACGGGAGAGCGCTTTGACCAGCCGGCAACTGTAGGTATTATCTATATGTTGAAACTGGGTCACATGGTTGATGACAAGATGCACGCACGTTCTATCGGACCATATTCATTGATTACGCAGCAGCCATTAGGCGGTAAAGCTCAGTTTGGTGGTCAGCGTTTCGGTGAGATGGAAGTATGGGCGCTGGAAGCATTCGGTGCAGCTAATATCTTGCAGGAAATCCTTACCATTAAGTCGGATGACGTTGTAGGCCGTGCTAAGGCTTACGAGTCGATTGTTAAAGGAGATAATTTACCGACTCCGGGTATTCCTGAATCATTTAACGTATTGATGCACGAATTGCGTGGATTGGCGTTGAATGTATCACTCGACTAAGTAAGGAACAAGTAATTTGACGAACGAAAAAATCTGAATTATGTCTTTCAGAAAAGAACCAAAAATAAAGAGTAACTTCTCTACAATTACGATCAGTTTGGCCTCTCCGGAGTCTATTCTGGAGCGTTCAAGTGGAGAAGTTCTAAAGCCGGAGACGATAAACTATCGTACCTATAAGCCGGAACGCGACGGATTATTCTGTGAGCGCATTTTCGGTCCTGTGAAGGATTGGGAATGTCATTGCGGAAAATACAAGCGTATCCGTTATAAGGGGATCGTGTGCGATCGTTGCGGTGTTGAAGTAACGGAAAAGAAAGTGCGTCGCGAGCGTATGGGTCATATCAACTTGACTGTACCTGTTGCGCACATTTGGTATTTCCGTTCATTGCCAAATAAAATTGGTTATTTGCTTGGTCTTCCAACAAAGAAGTTGGATATGATCATTTACTACGAGCGTTATGTAGTTATTAATGCCGGTGTAAAATCAGAAGACGGAATTCAGTACATGGATTTCCTTACTGAAGAGCAGTACCTTGAGATTTTGGAAACTCTTCCAAAAGATAATCAGTATCTGGATGATGCCGATCCAAACAAGTTCATCGCAAAAATGGGTGCAGAAGCACTTTACGATTTGTTGCGTAACTTGAAGTTGGACGAATTGTCGTACGAATTACGTCACAAGGCCAACACAGAGACTTCTCAGCAGCGTAAGAACGAAGCATTGAAGCGTTTGCAAGTTGTTGAGGCTTTCCGTCATGCGAACAAGATCGTTGAAAATCGTCCTGAGTGGATGATTATCAAAGTTGTGCCGGTAATTCCACCGGAATTGCGTCCGTTAGTTCCGCTGGATGGTGGACGTTTCGCAACATCCGACTTGAACGATTTGTATCGTCGTGTAATTATTCGTAACAACCGTTTGAAGCGTTTGATTGAAATCAAAGCTCCGGATGTAATCTTGCGTAACGAGAAGCGTATGCTTCAGGAAGCGGTAGATTCGTTGTTCGATAATTCACGTAAGGCAAATGCTGTGAAAACGGAGTCTAACCGTGCTTTGAAATCACTTTCTGATTCATTGAAAGGTAAGCAAGGTCGTTTCCGTCAGAACTTACTTGGTAAGCGTGTAGACTATTCTGCGCGTTCGGTAATTGTTGTAGGTCCTGAATTGAAATTGCACGAATGTGGTTTGCCGAAGGAAATGGCTGCTGAGTTATTCAAGCCGTTTATTATTCGTAAACTGATCGAAAGAGGTATTGTAAAGACGGTTAAATCAGCGAAGAAGATCGTAGATCGCAAAGACGCTGTTGTTTGGGATATTCTTGAAAACGTATTGAAAGGACATCCTGTATTATTGAACCGTGCACCAACACTTCACCGTTTGGGTATCCAATCGTTCCAGCCAAAATTGATCGAAGGAAAAGCGATTCAGTTGCACCCATTAGTGTGTACTGCATTCAACGCTGACTTCGACGGTGACCAGATGGCTGTGCACGTTCCACTAGGAAATGCTGCGGTATTGGAAGCTCAGGTATTGATGCTTGCTGCTCATAACATTTTGAACCCTGCAAACGGAGCGCCAATCGCGGTTCCTTCTCAGGACATGGTGTTGGGTCTGTACTATATTACCAAAGGCATGAAGACTGACGACCGTGTTACGGTTAAAGGTCAGGGTCTGACGTTCTATAGCGCAGAAGAAGCAATTATTGCATACAACGAAAAGCGCGTTGATTTGCATGCTTGGGTGAAAGTTCGTATCAACAATATGAAGGTGGACGGCGAGTTAAAGCCGGGCATTATTGAAACTACTGTTGGTCGTATCATGTTCAATCAGGTAGTTCCTTTTGAAGCAGGTTATATCAATGAGTTATTGACGAAGAAGTCGTTGCGTGATATTATCGGTTATGTATTGAAAGAAACCGGAATGGCTCGCACTGCGAAGTTCTTGGATGACATCAAGGAATTAGGTTTCCGCATGGCATTCAAGGGCGGCTTGTCGTTTAACTTAGGTGATATCATCGTTCCTGAAGATAAGGTGAAGATGATTGATGATGCTAATGCTCAGGTTGAAGAAGTTCGTACGAACTATAACATGGGCTTCATCACCAACAACGAACGTTATAATCAGATCATTGATATCTGGACGCACACTAACAACCGTATCACTAAAAAAGTATTGGATCAGTTATCATCTGATCGTCAGGGCTTCAACCCTGTGTACATGATGTTGGATTCCGGTGCTCGTGGATCTAAAGAACAGATTAAGCAGTTGGGTGGTATGCGTGGTTTGATGGCTAAGCCATCTAAAGGCGGAGCCGGCGGCGGCGAGATTATCGAAAACCCCGTTATCTCTAACTTTAAAGAAGGCCTTTCCATCTTGGAGTATTTCATCTCCACACACGGTGCACGTAAAGGTCTTGCGGATACGGCGTTGAAAACGGCGGATGCAGGATATCTGACTCGTCGTTTGGTTGACGTGGCACAGGATGTCGTAATTACTGAAGATGATTGCGGTACGTTGCGCGGACTTGTTGCGACTGCATTAAAGAAGAATGAAGAAATCGTTGAATCGTTGTATGATCGTATTTTGGGTCGTACTGCAGTCCATGATGTATATGAGCCACGCACGGGTAATTTGATTATCAGTGCAGGTATGGAAATCACCGAGGAGTATGCAACGCGAATTGATCAAAGCGCTATTGAGGCTGTTGAAATTCGTTCTGTATTAACTTGTGAATCGAAGCAAGGTGTATGTGCTAAGTGTTACGGACGTAATCTTGCATCTGCACGCATGGTTCAAATGGGTGAGGCTGTAGGTGTAATTGCCGCGCAGTCTATCGGTGAGCCGGGTACTCAGTTGACGTTACGTACGTTCCACGTGGGTGGTGTTGCAGGAGGTTCTGCGGCTTCATCTAAGTTGGAAGCGAAACACGACGGTATCATTGAGATGGATGAATTGCGTACAGTAAAGCGTAAGACAGAAGAAGGTGCAGTTGATGTGGTTATCGGTCGTTCAGCTGAAATGCGTATCATCGATCCTAACACCGGAATTGTATTAACTACGGGTAACGTTCCTTACGGATCTATCTTGTATGTTAAGCATGGTGATAACGTGAAGAAAGGTGTTACGATTTGCGAATGGGATCCGTATAACGCAGTTATCGTTTCTGAATTTGCCGGCAAGGTTGAGTTTGATAACATCGAAGAAGGTATTACGTTCCGCGAAGAGGCTGACGAACAAACCGGATTCCGTGAGAAGGTAATCATCGAATCAAAAGATAAAACTAAGAACCCGTCTATCCGTATTGTTAACGGCGGCGATATCTTGAAAAACTACAACATTCCGGTTTCTGCTCATATTGTGATTGAAGACGGAGCGAAAATTGATGCAGGTCATATCCTCGTTAAAATTCCACGTGCTGTAGGTAAGCAAGGAGATATCACCGGTGGTCTTCCACGAGTTACAGAGTTATTTGAAGCTCGTAACCCAAGCAACCCGGCTGTTGTTTCTGAGATTGACGGAGTTGTTTCTTTTGGTAAGATCAAGCGTGGTAATCGTGAGGTTTCTGTTGAATCGCGCACCGGCGAACGTAAGACTTATCTTATTCCGTTGTCGAAGCATATTTTGGTTCAGGAGAATGACTTTATCCGCGCAGGTGAAGCATTATCGGACGGAGTGATTAGTCCGGGTGATATTCTGGCGATTAAAGGACCAACTGCAGTTCAGGAATATCTGGTAAACGAAATTCAAGAAGTTTATCGTTTGCAGGGTGTAAAAATCAACGACAAGCATTTTGAGGTTATCGTACGTCAAATGATGCGTAAAGTTGAGATTTCTGATCCGGGCGATACCATGTTGTTGGAAACGCAATTGGCTAATAAGGCTGATTTCATGGAAGAGAACGATCGCTTGTTTGCTAAGAAAGTTGTTGTTGATCCGGGTGATTCACAAAACTTTAAAGCAGGTCAGATTATTTCAGCACGTAAGCTTCGTGATGAAAACTCTATGCTTAAGCGTAAAGATTTGAAGCCTGTTGAAGCGCGCGACGCAGTTCCTGCAACTTCACAACAGATTTTGCAAGGTATTACTCGTGCGTCGTTGCAAACCAACAGTTGGGTATCTGCAGCGTCGTTCCAGGAAACTACAAAAGTGTTGAACGAGGCAGCGGTACATGGCAAGCAAGATACGCTTGTTGGACTGAAGGAGAATGTGATCGTTGGTCACTTGATTCCTGCAGGTACAGGCTTACGCACTTACGAGAAACTCGTTGTAGGTTCGAAAGAAGAGTACGAAAAACTCATGGCTGCGAAGAAAGAAACTTTGGAAGAAGAAGTTTAATTAAGCAGTTGATGACATAAGAGGCGATTCATTTGAATCGCCTCTTTTACTTTTATAAAACGGAGTGTACGAGTTTCATTAACTTTGATAAAAACATAATGGTTATGCAAGAAGAACAGCAACTGAATATTGAGCTTACGGAAGAGGTCGCAGAAGGTATTTATTCCAATTTGGCGATCATCACACACTCTAATTCCGAGTTTGTATTGGATTTTATTCAAATCATGCCGGGAGTGCCCAAGGCCAAAGTGAAATCGCGAATCGTATTAACTCCTCAACACGCAAAACGATTGATGCGTGCACTAAAGGATAATATTACGCGCTTTGAACAAACGAATGGTGCAATTGCAGAAAGTGAAATGCCAAATGCATTCCCGTTGAATTTCGGCGGAACTAAAGGAATGGCTTAATCGATAGTACATTCATTTATTACTGAAAAGGCTTTCATCAATGATGAGGGCCTTTTTTTTAATCCAATGCTTTGCGATTGAAAATGATGTAACCGAAATGAAACAGCACACTCACCTGATCTGTGCGTGATGAGTAATAGTTTGCGGATAAACTAACCGGACCCAGCGGTGAGTGCCAAACTAACGCAGACATTGCAATAAATTCCAAATCAGAAATAGAAAGTGGCGCGCTATATCCAGCAGTATTGTCAAATTCTTTCTGAATTGCTTGATAGGGAAGCATTACAAATCCTTCCAGCCGGACATCAATACTCTTATTTAATACAAAGACATTTTTCAATCCTGCGCCTGCGAATTGATGTGCTCGAAACTCCGGAATAAAATAGGTTTTACTTTCGGGAGTCGGCATAAATGCAGGAGCACTAAGCATAGTAGCGAAGTAGTTGCTGAAAAATGGTTGCGAGGAATAAACGGCTTCTCCATAAAAACCAAGTCGCCAGCTTCCTCGTTCTTTAAAGTAAGTATCATAAACAAGACGTAACACTACCCAGTTGTGTACAGCACGAAAGCGGTCTTGTATTATAGCTGTTGACCCCGGTTGATAGTATTCTTCACCTTGAACAAATCGTGCTTTAAATGCGAAGTATGTTCCTTGTGATGCATATTGTTTGCGGTTGAGTGTGCTTCGTTCATATAATAAATGCGAGCTAAACGTCGTGAAATCTGTACGGTCTGCGGTATCGGCAGATTGAAAAGCATCAACCTGATAATACAGGTCGCGTATAAACGCGTACGAAGTTGCTATTGAGAGTTTTGTTTTGTTGTTGATCGGCAATCCCAAACTTAGTTCACCGCAACGATCCCACATGATGAGGTAAGCAGGTTTAGTATCTTCAAAGAATGCCGGACTACTCCGGAAATAATCAAATCGATTCCATGTGAATGACGGTTCTATGTAAAACGGAAGTTGTGTAGAGAAATCGATTCGCGTTTTTAGCTGCACCGAACTATACAGCTTTCCGAGATACGCATTACCCATAACAGATAAGGAAGGATTGCTAAGCAGATCGTATTGCATGGCAATGAATCCCATATTTATGGGACGATTAGAAAAGTTGCCTCCGAATTGTGTGGTGAAAGGACGCTCTTTTTTGATATTCAAGGTCAAATCATATAATCCGGTTGATTTGTTGTAGCGAGCCAAAGGATAAATTGATTTGAGTTTATCATCCGCAGCCAAACGAAAGTACTGCGGTTTTAATTCTATTAACGGAATACTTTTTTTCTTCTTACGAAGTATAGATGAAGTATAGTTTACTTGTGCACGAGTAAGCTTATCTCCTTCAATTATGAGATTGCCAAAGACGAGTGGCGGTAATTTTTTCTTGAAATTTTCTCTGCGTGTTTTTAATTCATCCGGAGCAACACGACGAGTAACATGCAGTTTAATTTCCTCGATTTGTCTTATCGTTGCGGCGTAGCCACTGTCAATTACAGCTTGTGCATTTTCAAAATCAAATAACCCCACCCAATCCGCATTCGGTTCAATGATGATTCCGTTTTCGCATTGTGGTGTGAAATCGGTTTTACTGGTGAGCATAGCCCGTATTTGTGAAATGAGGTTATCTTCTTCAGGATTTGCAAATGCTGTGGCAACATTACTACCAATGATAAAATCCGGAAAGAAATCAGTGTACATGATATTCGACGGAAAGTTGTTGTACAAACCACCATCAAATAGTAGTCTTCCGTTTACGGTAATCGGTTTTAAATAAAACGGGTATGACATTGAAGCGCGAACAGCTTGGCCTAAATCACCGTTACGGAAGACCACTGATTCTTTATTTGCTACATCAGACGCCACGCAACGAAACGGAATAAACAAGCTATCGAACTTATAATTAGCAGCGGCGCTCGCTGCAGCAGTTCGTTCCATCAACGCAAAATCCATGGGAATCGGTGAAATTAAGTTGGTAGGTAAACTCGTAATCAATGAAGTGTCTAGTGACATTTTAAAAGACAACCATGAAGCATTGTCTTCTTTCTTTTTGAAATAGTATACATACTGTGGTTGAATAACTCCGGTAGCCCAACTTTTAAAATCTTCTGTTTTTACGAGTTGTTCAATTTCCCAGGGGCTGTACCCCATTGCGTACATGGCTCCGATAAGCGCACCGCTGGAAGTTCCGCAGATATAGTCAATAGGAATTTGATTTTCTTCTAAAGCTTTCAGAACGCCGATGTGTGCCATTCCGGATGCTCCGCCACCACTTAAGACTACTCCAACTTTGTCTTGCTTACCATATACCACAGGAGGCTGAGGCTGCGCATATGCGTATGTGCCAACCAACAACAATATGAGTACGTTAATAATATTAGCAGCCCGCATGGCTCATGGTTTTATCAAAGGTACGAATTACCACTCTTTTACCCACGCGGCATTCAACTCATTAAGATAACGCACGGTTTGCAGCAACCGAGATCCGTACCAAGAAAAAAGTTCTCCATCTACTTCAATTATTCGACTTCCGGGGCTGATCATTTTTAATTGATGGATATGTTGTTCCTTGAACGGAAAAGGTTCGGATGATAATAAAATAATATCGGGATCACTTTGTGCAATCTGTGCATCAGTTAATTGCGGATAGCGTCCATCAAATTCAGTACCCAGATTATTCCAGCCGCATTTCGAAATTAAATCGTGAATAAAAGTTGACGTGCCGGCACACATCCAGGGGTTGCTCCAAATTAAATATAACACATTGACTTGCGGACCTCGTGTCAAGTTCTTGAATGAGTTATCGATTGTTAATTGTAGTTCTAACGCTCGATCCGCAGTTCCGCTAATTTCTCCGACACTTACAATCATCTTTAATGCGTCTTCAAGCGTTAGAATATCGCTGGTCCAGACGTTGAATTCTTTGCGAAGTAATTCGATGTCTTCTTTTGTGTTCTCTTCTTTGTTCGCAATAATTAGGTCCGGCTGAAGTTGTCGTACTTTTTCAATGTTAACTGTTTTGGTGCCTCCAACTCTTGCCTTGTTTTGAAACCATTCATTAGGATGAATGCAAAATTTAGTGATACCGACAACGCGATCTTCTAGTCCAAGATCATGAAGCAATTCTGTTTGACTTGGGACCAAGGAGATAATGCGATTGGGAAAAGAGGGAATTGCTACGCTGAAGCCGGTTTGATCTATCACTAAATTCATGTGGCCTATTAAATTTTCACCCCCATAATACAAACGTCATCAACTTGATCTTGTTTGGAGGAATAGTTTTTCCAGTTTTCAAATTCTTCGGTGATTATCGCTGCGGCGTTATGTATATTACCGCTTGTTGCACGCTGCAGAATTTCCTTGAATTTTTTGTACATCAACTTTTTTCCTTTCGGACCTCCAAACTGATCGGCATAGCCATCAGAGAAACTAACGACAACATCTCCGCGTTGCAATGAAAGTTGTTTTAACGTGAACGGGTTTTTGGTGACGTGAACGCCAATCGGTTGTTTGTCCGGAATTAACTCGATTATTTCTTGGCCTCGAAGAACGTAAACGCTGTTGTTGGCGCCGCTATATGACAACTCCATCGTGTTGGTGTCCAATCTGCAAATGCTGATATCCATACCATCTCGGGACAAACTTCCGCTGCCTTCTTTATTCAAAGACTGAATTACCATATCACGTAATTCGTTCAGCATTTTTTCCGGTGAATGTATTTTCTTTTCGGATAGAATCTCGTTAAGCAATGTAATGCCCAACATACTCATAAAACCGCCGGGAACGCCATGACCTGTGCAATCTACTACCGCGAAATACTTGAATTGTTCGTATTCTCCAACCCAATAGAAGTCACCACTAACTATACCGTGTGGTTTGAACACTATAAAGTGTTCCGGGAAAAGTTGTTTAATATTGGATTCTGCGGGAAGCATAGCCAACTGTATGTTCTTAGCATAGTTGATACTATCTGTGATTTCCTGATTAATATCTTCAACAAGTTTTTTCTGGCGTGATATCACTTCATTGGCAGTCTTCTTAGCGCGATATCCGCGGTAGATAAAAAATGCAAGTGCTAACAATAATAGGATAGCAATGGCGCCGGCGTACAAAATGAATTGTTGTTGGCGGAAGCGCGCTTCTTGCTCGGCATCGCGTTTCGCTTGTGCAATCTTTTCTTTTTCTTTTTCCTTGTCAAACGAATATTGCAACATCAATTCGGCTTGTCGTCGCGTATTTTCTTCCGAACTGTATTGCTCTTTCAGTTCAATATATAATTGAGCAAACTCCAATGCTTTGTTTTGGTTTCCATCTGCTTGATAGGCTTTCCACAAACGGTAAGCGAATTCAATTTGTAATGTTGGAGAGTTGAGTTCACGGGAATATTTCATTCCTTCCTCGCCCAGTCGAATAGCATCTTTATATTTTTTTTGCTCAATTGCACTTACAGTTAAGAGTTTGTAACACTCCGCTATTCCCTGATTGTCTTGTAATGTAATGAATGACTGTAACGCTGTATTTATAAGTACTTCAGCTTTGTCGTATTTTTTTTGGAACATTGCAATTTGTCCCTGCATACGCTGTGCTGCTGCAATATGGTTTGGGTAGTTGTATTGCTTGGCCAGTTGCAAAGCCTCTGCTACAAGTACATTTGCTTTTGCAGTGTCTTGTTGTGCAAAATGAATCTGCGACTCAAAAATCAGGTTGTAAACTGTGCGATTGTAATCTCCGATTTCACGCGAAAGTCGAATACTTTCATCAATGTATTTAATCGCCTGAATGGTGTCGTGTTGTTTTAAATACAAGTCGGACATGCCGTTGTAAATGAATGACATGTTGTGCTTGTCATTCGCTCCTTCGGCGATATCAAGTGCTGCGAGGAAGCATTCAATTGCTTTCGGATAATTATACAGTTGCGTGTATGCATCAGCCATGGTACCTAAGCTACCCGCTTTAATGTTCAACTCGCCAATCGAATCTGCAATTTGAATCGTCCTGGAATGATATGCTATTGCTTGTTTAAAGTCGCCGCGCATGTGGTAATTATTTCCCATGCTGCTAAGATTGAATGCCTGTAAGCGTCTGTTACCTGTTTCTTGTGCAGTTTTAAATGACTGGCGGTGATACTCCATCGCTTTGTCATATTGAGATGAAAATAGGTAAGCATCACCAATCGTACTTTGGCATTGAGCAACATTGGCTTTGTCGTTTAGACCTTTGTAGATACGTAATGCAGAGGTGAGATAATGCAATGCGGTATCGTTAATTCCTTGAAGGCGATAAACGTTTCCAATTCCTGTATATGCTTGAGCTATTAATGATGAATCACTGAGTTTTTGTGCCAGTTGAAGACTTTTCTTATAAAGGACTTTAGCCGTATCATAAGAATCGACATAATAATAACTCAAACCTTCTTTATGCAAAGCATCGGCTTGAATTTTTTGATTCTTTACTTGTTGTCCGATGGAGTATGCTTCTCGCGCTAAGTTGCGCGTTTGCATCGCATCAATACCGCGGTATTCAAATGCAAGTTGATTCAAAAGACTTGCTTTTTTTTCCTGATTCTTTTCTTTGGTAATTTCTTTTTGCAAAGAATCGATTACCGGTGTTTGAGCAGAAACACGGACAGCAAAAAAACATAATAGTATTAGTAATCGAGTAATCATGTAATACAGCAAGATACAAGATGCAATGTGATTAAAAAAGAAAACCGCCGAAGTATGGCGGTTTTTCGAATTAGCACATCATGCTGATAATGTCGTGTCTGGTGATAATATAAATTTCGTCGGTTTTGAAATCACGCACTAACACAGCAGGGTTTTCAGGAGTGATCATGTTGCTTAACGCTTCCAGAGGTGTTGTAATATCCACGAAAGGAAACGCAGGACTCATGATACTTTCTACGGAATTGCCTTTGTTGTTTGGATGTTTAGTCAGGCATTCGAAAATATTTTGTTCATTAATTGAACCTACAATACGTCCGTCTTTTGTAATGGTTAGCTGAGAGAAGTCGCGCTCGTGCATTAGTCGTGCTGTACTTTCGATCGTTTCGGTTACTTCCACAGACATGACTTTGTTGTGTTTCACAGCAGCTACAATATCTTTAGCAGTCTGACCGGTCGGATCGAGATAACCTTTCGCACGCATCCAATCGTCATTAAACATTTTACCCAGATAACGGGTGCCGTGATCGTGGAAAATAACAACTACAACATCGTTTTCGTTAAACTGATTCGCCATTTGCAGTAAACCAGCCATTGCAGATCCTGCTGAGTTTCCTGCAAAGATTCCTTCTTCTTTTGTGATGCGACGCGTCATTACTGCTGCATCTTTATCCGTTACTTTTTCGAAATGGTCAATAATGTTGAAGTCTACGTTTTGCGGTAAGAAATCTTCTCCAATACCTTCTGTTATGTACGGGTAAATTTCATTCTTATCAAAGATTCCGGTTTCCTTGTATTTTTTAAACACAGAACCATATGTGTCGATACCCAGAATCTTGATGTTTGGATTTTTTTCTTTCAAAAAGCGACCTGTTCCGCAAATTGTCCCGCCGGTTCCAACTCCCACCACAAGATGTGTAATCTTTCCTTCGGTTTGTTCCCAAATTTCAGGACCGGTTTGTTCATAGTGTGCTTGCGAATTGCTCAGGTTGTCATATTGATTCGGTTTCCAGGAATTGGGAACTTCTTTTTCTAATCGTGAGGAAACAGAATAATAGGAACGCGGATCTTCGGGATCAACGTTCGTTGGACAAACAATAACCTCTGCGCCGAATGCCTTTAATGCATCTACTTTTTCTTTCGACTGTTTGTCAGTTGTTGTAAATATGCACTTGTAACCTTTAATAATCGCAGCAATCGCCAAGCCCATTCCGGTGTTGCCGGAAGTTCCTTCAATGATTGTTCCTCCCGGTTTAAGACGTCCATCTTTTTCCGCATCCTCGATCATCTTCAACGCCATGCGATCCTTAATGGAGTTGCCCGGATTAAAGGTTTCAATTTTGGCATACACTTTTGCCTTAACAGTTCCTTTTGTAATATTATTGATACGCACTAAAGGCGTTTTACCTATCGTCTGCAGGATGTTGTCGAAAACCAGTTTGTTAGTATTCACGGTAGTTTGGATTAGAGGACAAAAGTAACGGCTTTTAGCTAAAACGTATCGCCTTAACAGGAGAAATTCGTGTTACGATGAGTGCAGGAATGATCAGCGCCAATGTACATAGCACCAGAGTTGCGAGGTTAAGTGTAATTAGTTGCCATGCCACAAAGTCTACCGGGACGTGATCGACATAATATGACCGTTCATCCAGCTGAATGAGTCCAAATTTGTTTTGTAGAAAGCCGAACGCAATGCCAACCATATTACCCCACAATAATCCAATTCCAATAAGGCGTACAGCTTGTCGCATAAAAATTCGCATGATCGCTTTATTACCGGCGCCCATTGCTTTTAGTATCCCAATCATGTTGGTGCGATCCAGAATTAAAATAATTAACGCGCTGATCATGTTAATCATACTAACAAATAACATGAGCACAATAATGATCATTGCATTAGTATCTAAAATATCCAGCCATGAAAATATTTGTGGAGTAAGTTCTCTGATATTGATCGCATCCAAATCATAATCCAAAGTTTCACGTATTGATTCAGTTACAGGCTGCAGCGCATTGTAATTATCAACCAATACTTCAAAGCCGCCGACATGGACACTGTCCCAGTTATTCAGTTTTTGGACTTGTCGTAAATGACAAATGAGAAAACGATCGTCAAAGCCATCATATAAACCTGTTTCATAAATACCGACAACTTTGAATAAACGTTGCTTGGTTTCATTGTTGCGCAGGAAGAACATTCTGAATTTATCGTTCAACTGCAGCTGCATTTTATTGGCGATAGTTTTAGAAACAATCACTTCATTCAATGAGTCAGGAGTTGACAGGATTTTACCTTCCACCATTTTTTCTTTAAAGAAACTCCAGTCGAAATCGGAGTCTACGCCCTTTAGAACAACACCTAAGAGCTGTTCTTTATTTTTCATGATGCCGGCTTTTGTTGCAAAAACCTGCACATGCCGCACACCCGGAACAGCATTAACTGCGGTTACGGAAGGTTGATTGCGATTGAGTGAGTCGTTTTCGAAAGATTCGTTGGTGTCAATTCCTGTTATTTGAATGTGCGACCCAAAGCCAATCACTTTTTGACGCACTTCATTCTGAAAGCCGGTCATGACGCCCAACGTAAGTATCATTACAGCGATGCCAATAGCTATACCGACAACGGCCACACGCAGAATCGGTTTGGACATACGTCCTTCACCGTCCTTTTGCAGCAGCATTCGCGAGGCGATCAATTGTTCGAAACCGGATTTTGCCATTGCTTCAAAAATACGTGTAAATCCCGGACTAAAAGAATAGCACAATTCTTGCTACATTCACGTCATGATGCGAGTGCTATTTTGCTTCTTACTGGTTGTTGTGCAGATGAGTCAGCTGCCGGCGCAAGTTTTAATCCGAGCCAAGCAAAATGCGGAGAAAACAGATAAAGATATTACTGTCGGTGCAGCTCGTTTTGATCAATATCTATCCGAATTAAGCGGTAAGCGTGTGGCGATTGTTGCTAATCATACTTCGTTTGTTGGTACTACGCATTTAGTGGACACGTTATTGTCTAGGAAGATTAAAGTGGTGAAAATATTTTCTCCCGAGCACGGATTTCGCGGTACAGCAGATAACGGTGAAGAAATAGGTTCAGGAAAAGATCAACGCACCGGGCTACCTGTGATTTCGTTGTATGGTGATCATCGCAAACCTACGGCAAAGGATATGAAAGGGATTGATGTCGTGTTATTCGATATTCAAGATGTAGGAGTTCGTTTTTACACGTACATCTCCACCATGACTTATGTAATGGAAGCCTGCGCCGAGCATAACGTAAGAATGATTGTGTTGGATCGTCCCAATCCAAACGGACATTACCTGGATGGACCAATACTTGAGCCGGCGTTCAAGTCTTTCGTCGGGCTGCATCCGGTTCCAATTGTTCACGGAATGACAGTTGGCGAATATGCACAAATGGTGAATGGCGAAAAGTGGTTAACAGGAGGTGTGAAGTGTGATTTGAAAGTGATTACATGTATTAATTATACTCATGATGATTTGTATCAATTGCCGATAAAACCCTCTCCCAATTTGCCGAACATGAGCAGTGTGTATTTGTATCCGTCTTTGTGTTTGTTTGAGGGTACTATTGTAAGCGTTGGGCGAGGGACAGATGCGCCTTTTCAGATGTTTGGTCATCCGCAATTACAGGGCACACATTTTTCATTTACACCACTACCAAAACCCGGGGCGAAAAAACCGTTGTACGAAGGACAATTGTGTAATGGATATGATTTACGAGAATTTGGTTTGTTGTATATCAAAGATTACAAATCGTTGTACTTGTATTGGCTGATTGCGAGTTACAACCAATTGAAGACGAAAGGTGAATTTTTTAATAATTTCTTCGATAAGCTTGCAGGCACTTCCAATTTACGGAACCAGGTTATTTCGGGTAAAACAGAAGAGCAAATCAGGGCATCGTGGCAGCCAGGGTTGTCAGCGTTTCGTGATATTCGTGTAAAATATCTCCTGTATCCGGATTTCAATTAAACCATTCGCTTCGGTTTGCGTCCAACTAGCAAATACGGTAACTTGTATTCAAATTCAACCTATGAAAAAGTTTTTACTCGTTGCTGTTCTTGCAACTATTGCTTCTACTGTAGATGCTCAGAGTCCGACATGGGCAGATGATGTGGCGAATATTCTTTACGGGAAATGTACCAATTGTCACCATCCGGGCGGTATTGCACCATTTTCATTGATTACCTATAACGATGCAGCTAATGTTGCACCAAATATTCAGAATGCGGTAACTATGCGCAGAATGCCGCCATGGCCTCCTGATACCGCATATACCAGATTTGCCCATGAACGAGCTTTAACACAGCAGGAAATAACAACGATTGATAATTGGGTAACTGCAGGATTTCCATCGGGAAACATTGCGAATGCTCCGCCGGCGCCAACTTATACAGCAGGACCAGCTATTACGAATCCGGATTTGTCTGCTCAAATGCAAACGTACACCGTGAATACTGCCACAGATTTGTACCGTTGTTTTGTTGTACCATCAGGTATTACGCAAGATGAATACATAACTAAAGTTGAAGTTGTTCCGGGAAACAGACCGATTGTACACCACGTGCTCGTGTATCAGGATGTGCAGAATACTTGCGTGACATTGGATAATAATGATCCGGGGCCGGGGTATACCAGTTTTGGTGGTGTAGGTTCAAATACTGCAACACTTATAGCGGGTTGGGTTCCTGGTCAAGGTGTTTATGAACTGCCGCCAAATATGGGTATCAAACTGGAAGCGAACAGTTACATCATTATGCAAATTCATTATCCGTCCGGTACGTTTAATCAGACCGACAGTACTCATGTGCGATTTACTTTTTCAAGCGGAGTAGTTCGTAATGTGACTTTAGCGCCGGCTATCAATCACACCACATCATTAACCAATGGACCTCTTGTTATTCCTGCGAATACAACGCGTACGTTTAACGCGCAGGTGGCTGTCTCTTCACCTTTAACATTGATAAGTGTTGCTCCGCACATGCATTTGATCGGTAAGTCGATTTGGTCATGGGCTGTAGATCCATCCGGAGATACCATACCATTGATCAGTATTCCTGATTGGAATTTTCACTGGCAAGGATTTTACACTTACCGGCAGCCTGTCGTGATTCCCGGAAACAGCGTGGTTTATGCAAGTGCGTATTACGACAACACTGCGAATAATCCGAACAATCCGAATAATCCTCCGCAATTGGTTACTGCGGGCGAAGCTACGGATGATGAAATGATGGTGATCTATTACGCGTATTTGCCTTATCAGGCAGGTGATGAAAATATAATTATTGATAGCGTAGTATTGAATTCTGTTCAACAAAACGCCTATCAGAACATTATTCGAACACCTCAGTTATACGATCCTTACCCTGTTCCGACAGCGGGTAATACTCCTGTTAATGTGAGTTATTTCATTCCTCAGAATAGTTCGGTAGTATTACAACTGTTTGATCAAAATGGGCGTTTGGTTAAAGAGTGGAATAGAGGAGCTCAAGGTGCAGGAATGTATCGTATGGAAATTGCGACTGCAGATATGCCTGCGGGCACCTATACGATTAGCCTGAATACAGGTACTTCCCGAAAGTCTAAACAAATTATTGTTTACTGACAACGGAGTAGTTCTCCGTTTAGAATAAGTTTTTGAATTTCCGCAGCGATAGCCATCATGCCGCTATAGTTGATGGTCGCGGCATCATCGCTGGGGCGGTGGTAGTGACTGCCAAGTCCGGTAGAAACGAGTATCGCAGGAATCCTGTTTTCATTAAAAATAGCATGGTCTGAGCCGAAGCGCACTTTGTCTTCCGCAACAATTGTTTTGAATTTATCCGACTTAACTGTTTGTGCAACTTGGAAAATACAGGAACCTGCGTGTTTGGTTTGAATTTCCAAAATAGGCGTTAGTATATCTAAGCGACCTACCATGTCCAAATTAATGTTTGCAACAATTGTTGACGTATCAATGATATTTTGCTGTAGTAATGCTAGTGCACCCCAAAGACCATCTTCTTCTCCGGAGAATGCGACAAAGATGACGTCATACTGAAGTTGGTCGATTTTGGTTTTACAATAAGCCGCGAGTCCTAACATCATGGCAACACCGCTGGCATTATCATCTGCTCCGTTATGAATTTTTCTGGAGAACGGATCCTTGGAGTGGAATTTGCCGTAACCGATATGGTCATAATGAGCAGATACAACGATGCACTTTTTATGTTTGGTTTCTATTTTACCAATTACATTTCCTGCTGATTGAACGAGAGCGGTGTCCGGGTTTACATAGGTGAAGGGGAATAGCCATTGATTCTCTTTTACAGGAGCGCAACCGGCCTTTTGAAATTCTTGTGCGATGAAATTCGCTGCAACTTTTTCCTCATGTGTTCCCGGTAAGCGACCTTGCATTGAATCATGCGCAAGAGTTTGTACGACATATTGGAAGTATGAGGTGCTAACGGTTGGTGCAACAGATTGACCTGTGCAGATTTGAGCAATGCAAGCAGAAATAAAAAGAATAAGTTGCTTCATTGATTGCGTCCTAAATGAGACAAAGGTAGAGAGCAAAAGTAGTGCCGTGATGCATTGTTAATGTCATGCAATTATCGCCATTGTGATTTGTAAGACTAATAATCTTACAAATGCGTTTTGCTTGCATATAAAAACAAAGCCTATCCTGCAACGGATAGGCTTTGTTTTAAAAAAGACTGTATTAGTTTCTAGGAGCTACGCCCGGCTCAATTTTTGGCCCTTTCGGAGCAACAGGAGCAGGAGTGAACTGGAAGCTAGTACCATTCCAGAACATTGGAGTTCCGGACTGTGAAGTGTTACCTTCATTGAACATAACACCCTGAATGTTTTCAGCGAAGTTACGGTTTGTCAACTGCTCAGGAGTGCTGTTCTGTGCAGCGTCAACACGCTTACCAACAGCGATCCAAGAGAATTCAACATTAGATGAACCGTTATTCAATTCAGCTACGTTGAAACCGTTTTCGTCAACAGAAACAATGTACAAACCGTTGCACTGACCCTGTGGAGTAACAGTAATAGTCGGCTTACCGTTTCCTTTAATTAATGCAGCGTATTCAGGAGTAAAGTTTACACGAATAGTGCCGTTGTTCAATTGAGCGGAACCGTCGTCGTATACTTTTACAGTAGTAGAAGTAACCGCGTAAGCAGGAGTGATAGCAGCACCTGTGTTCACAAGATCTGCATGGTAACCGTAGTTGTATGTGTTACCTACGTTCAAAGCAGCATACATAGAACCCATAGTAGTTAAACCTGCGATATCACCGCGAACCCAACCACCCATCATATCGCCGTAGAATGCGCCACCAATACCATTGAAGTTGCCGTTCGCCATGCGACCACCACCGTTAGCGTAAGCAGACGTTCCATAAACACCATAATTCAGCAATCCTGAACTTCTGTAGCCCATAGAGCCCCAATAGGTTCCTGAAACTTCGGCACCTAATGTACCACCGCAACGAGTGTAGTCGTTATAGTTCCAACCACCAACGCCAAATGTATAGAGGTCACCCCAGAAGTTGAATCCGCGAGTAGCGTCGTTTGCTACAGACTGCGCATAACCTGTTCCGTCGTTTTGGGAGTCGCGCGTACGATAGCCAAACAATGTAGTTTGTCCATCACCGTTTGCTGTCAATTGTTGAGAATAAACGTACATGCGATACTGGATTAGTGGTGAAATATTAACACCAATGTTACCATTCGTGTTCTCTTGCATGATAGAGTTACCAAGTGTGTTAGCCGAAAGGAACTTAGGATGGTAACCTGTTGTTCCTGTTACGCCGCCCGGGCCTGTTGGACCTGTAACACCTGTAGCTCCTGTAGCACCCGTTGCACCGTTAGCTCCATTAGCACCGGTAGGACCTGCAGGACCCGCAGCACCTGTTAAACCTGTAGGACCAACCGGACCGGTTGCTCCGTTAGCTCCAGCTGCACCGGTTGCCCCGGTCGCCCCGTTAGCTCCTTGCGGACCCGTTGCACCTGTTAATCCAATAGGACCTTGCGCTCCTGTTGGTCCGATATCACCTGTTGCGCCAACTGCTCCTGTAGGACCTGTGTCACCTGTTGCACCTGTCGGACCTGCAATTCCCGGATCGCCCTGAGGACCTGTTGGACCTGTCAAGCCCGGATCACCTGAAGGACCAGTTGGACCTGCAACGCCAGGATCACCTGAAGGACCTTGTGGACCTGCAGGACCTTGTGGACCCGGATTCGCTGAGTTTTGTGCGTACAATGCATAAGGAACTGATAAGAACTGTGAAGTTCCCATGGAAGTTAAACCTGTACCGAAGTCAACGGATACTTCCAAAAATTCCTGACCTGCAGAGAATACAGTATCTAAACCTGCGGTGATCGAACCCATGTTGATGTTGAACAAACCAAACTGGTTGGTTGTAACACCTGTGTGAGTTTCTGTCCATACTACAGGGCCTGAAGCAGAACCGCTGTGAATATCAAATTGTACCGTGATTGTGCCGTTAGCAATTGGTGCTCCAGTTGAGTTACGAGCTACACCCTGGTACTTGATACTGGCTGGTGCCTGAGCATAAACGCCCCAGGCTAACATCAACGCAGCAACCAGTGTATATACTTTTTTCATAAAGTGGATGGGTTAAGAATTTTTAGTGATTTTGAATGTGGTGTTTGCCTTACCATTTACAGCACGTACCTGAATGAAATACACTCCGGTAGCGTAACCGCTTAGGTTAATTTGAGTTCTGCCTGATGAAGAAGCCGAAAATTGTTCGGTCTGCATACGCTGACCGAGAGCATTGTAAACATCAATTACGAAAAGACCGGATACGTCTTCTCCAAATTGAATGTTGACAAAGTCAGTGGTGGGGTTAGGATAAACGGACGCGTTTACGGGAATGCCGGTCTCTCCAATTGAAGAGTTAACATCCTCGGGCTGATGAAAACCTTGAGTGATAAAGAAACCACTCGCAGAGTACGTTTCAATCATCGGTTCACCAACGGTCCATTCTATCATACCGGAAGAATTCGAAAAGAATTCACCACCACTCGAAATGACGCTTGGGGCAATTGATTGTGCCTGCGAAAACGCAGTAATGCACAACGCCAAAGCCGCTGCTGAGAGGTTTTTTTTGTACATAGGATTGGGTTAAATGTGTACTGCAATTTAGAACAATCTTTCACACCGCCAACTCGCTTTAGTAATTGTTCAAAAAAAACGCGACCATCGATATGGTCGCGTTACAACTTTGAGCGAATGAGCATCCTAGTTCGTCTTGCCGGGGTATTGCTTTAATCCTTCCGCCAAACAAGATATTGCTGCTTCGAGGTCACTTTTCTTAAGTACGTATGCCAGGCGAACTTCGTTGTGACCTGCTCCCGGTGTAGAATAGAATCCGGTTGCGGGAGCCATCATCACTGTGCCATTGTTATGGCTGAACGATTCCAACATCCATTGGCAGAATTTATCTGCGTTGTCGATAGGTAGGCGAGCTATGCAATAAAATGCGCCGCTAGGTTTAGGGCAAAAAACGCCCGGCATAGCATTGAGTGCATCAATCAAATAATCACGACGTGCGGTGTATTCGTTGATTACTTCCGTGAAATACGAGTCCGGTGTGTTTAATGCAGCTTCTGCACCGATTTGGCCAAAAGTTGGAGGAGATAATCGAGCTTGCGCGAATTTCATGGCAGCTGCCATCACTTCTTTGTTCTTTGAAATCATGGCGCCAATTCGGGCTCCACAGGCGCTATAGCGTTTAGAAATAGAATCGAGGAGAATCGTATTGTTCTCAATTCCTTCCAGGTGAAGCACCGAAGTATATTGTTTCCCATCATAACAAAACTCACGATACACTTCGTCGGACAACAAAAAAAGATCGTATTTCTGAACTAATGTTTTCAGCTGTTCCAACTCTTCCTTGCTGTAAAGGTAACCTGTCGGATTGCCGGGATTACAGATCATGATACCACGTGTTTTTGACGTGATTAATTTTTCAAATTCTGCTATCGGAGGCAAAGCAAATCCGCTTTCGATGTAGGATCGAACAGGCTTAATAACAAGATCTGCCGCACAAGAAAATCCATTGTAATTGGCGTAAAATGGTTCCGGGATAATAATTTCATCACCGGGATTGAAGCATGTCATCATTGCAATTTCAATCGCTTCAGAACCACCTGTGGTTATAATGATGTCTTCTGTATTAACCGGCATTTTGAATTTACGGTAATACTCCGCCAGTTTTATGCGATAGCTTTCGTTTCCTGCCGAATGTGAATATTCGATCACACGAACAGGTGAGTTCTTAATTGCATTTAACATCACTTCCGGAGTTTCGATGTCCGGTTGCCCAATATTCAGGTGATAGATTTTTTTGCCTTCTTTTTTCGCTTTTTCCGCGAATGGAACGAGTTTACGGATTGGAGAGGCAGGCATGTTACCTGCTTTTGAGGAAATCTTCGGCATAACGCAATTTTTAGTAGCGCCAAAGATCGTAATTACAATGAAAAAGAAGCAGATTTATTCGCCTTTTGGTTTAAGCACTACACATTTGATCGTAAGTGTAGTTTCAGGCTTAATAGCGTTGGATTTTATAACCACAGCTCTTTCTTGGCGGTCAATAGCACTTTTCGATTCAAAAGTAACTTTTACAACGCCTGATTCTCCTTTGGCTATAGGCTGTTTGGGGAAATCAACTTTTGTACAGGTGCAGGTAACAACAGCGTCACTGATAATCAAAGGTGCATCGCCGGTATTCGTAAATTTAAAATCATGCGAGACAACTTCGCCCTGACGAATCATCCCGAAATTGTGTTTGGTTTCTTCAAATGTTAGTGCAGCACCGGCAATCATGGCAGTACTCAAGATCACAATGCACATAACTGCGATTAAACCACCATATGCTTTTATTTTCTGTGCCATTTGAAAAATTATTTCGGTATTGGAACTCCGGCCGGTAGTACATTACCCTTAACGCGTACTTCTACAATTCCTCCCGTTCCATTGGTTGCATTGGAATACACCATGATTTTTTTTTCGAATTGTCCAACCCGGATGGAAGTATCGTATTTAACAGAAAATGTTCCGGTTCCTCCCGGAGGAATAGGTTGTTTGTTCCAACTGTCACCGATACTGGTGCATCCGCACTGACCTTTGATTGAAGAAATGACCAATGGTTCGTTGCCGGTATTTGTAAATGTAAATACGCGAACCGCTTCACTACCTTGGGAGATAGTGCCGTAATCTACCACAACCTCTTGGAATGTGATCACCGGGCCACTCACAGTTGCAGAAGGGGCTTGTCCGTGAAGCACAGACAAGCCCGCAACTAGTAGGAATGCTATATTGAAAATGTATTTCAATTTGTTAGTTATTTACCGGAGCGCCTGAACCCGGAGCACCTGAACCCGGAGCCGGGAACGGGGTGTCTGCAGGAGGAGCTTCAACGTTACCTTTAATTTGAACTTTAGCCGGTTCAGGCTTGCCTTCGAACATTACAGTAACTTCTTTAGTGAAAGGTCCTACACGGTTAGTGTCGTACTTTACAGTGATTACTGTGCTTTTACCGGGCATAATTGGCTCTTTATCATATTTAGGAACAGTGCAACCGCAGCTTCCTACAGCCGACTGTATCACTAAAGGCTCTTTGCTGGTGTTGGTGATTTTAAATTCGCAAGTTCCATCCGCACCTTTTTTAATTGTACCGTAGTCGTGAACCGTTTTATCGAATTTATAACCATTATCACCTTTTTGTTCGCCCGCAGTTGGCTTTGCAGCAGGAGCGGGTTTCGCAGCAGGAGCAGGTTTAGCTGTAGGAGTCGGCTTTGCCGGAGCTTGCGCAGCAACCGATACCGCCAATCCGAAGATTGCAATTGAAGTAACTAATGATTTCATGACTGAAATAAAATGAATTTTAAATTAGTTTTTTGGTTTAGATGCAGGTGCAGGCTTAGCGGCCGGAGTCGCAGGCTTAGCAGCCGGAGCAGTTGTTTTTGAGGAAGGAGCCGGAGTAGCCTTGCTATTGTTAGCAGGAGCAGTTGTTTTTCCGGCAGGAGCAGTTGTTTTTCCGGCAGGAGCAGCAGCAGGCTGAGCAGCAGCAGGAGCCTGGGTGTTTGCAGCCTCAACCGTTCCGATCATGTGCAATGTTTCTGTGCGACCGTTGTCGTAAGTTAATGTTACCGTCTTGTCCTGTGGGCCCATTTTGCCGGTGGAGTTAAAAGTAACTTTAACTGTGCCGTTACCGTTTGGCTTAATTGGTTCTTTCGGGTATTCAGGAACTGTGCATCCGCAAGATCCCTGTGCATTTGTAATGATCAACGGTTCTTTGCCTGTATTGGTGAATTTGAATTCATAAGTAACGGATTCGCCTTGCTTGATCGTGCCAAACTTGTGTTCTTTTTGATCAAATGACATGTTAGGCGCAGTTGGATTGTCAATTGGTGCCGATGTTACAGGACCTTGAGCCTTTACGGTTACCGCCGCGATAAACAAAAATGGAAGAATAAGTAGCTTTTTCATGATGTGTTATTGTGTTTAAGTTCTTTTTATGAGTATCCAAAATCGTGCCACTTCCGCTGCACGCTTCATTTTTTTTTAGCTTTGCAGACGCTTTTTTGCACGGCATTGTAAAGTTATATTTTTTCTGCATTGTCTGCATCATCGGTTTAATAATCAGACATTCATTTATGGCAATGGAATTACCCAAAACATACAGTCCCCAGTCTACGGAAGATAAGTGGTACGCATGGTGGTTAGAAAAAGGATTCTTTAACTCTACTCCCGATGAGCGCGAACCTTATACCGTAGTTATCCCGCCGCCAAACGTAACAGGTGTATTACACATGGGGCATATGCTGAATAATACCATTCAGGATGTGTTGATACGCCGCGCACGTATGCAGGGTAAAAATGCATGTTGGGTTCCCGGGACGGATCACGCATCTATTGCGACGGAGGCGAAGGTGGTGAAGCTTTTAGCGGATCAAGGAATTAAAAAAGGCGATTTATCCCGCGAAGATTTTTTAAAGCATGCGTGGGACTGGAAAGAGAAGTATGGAGGGATAATTCTGGAACAATTGAAAAAGCTGGGCGCTTCGGTAGATTGGAACAGAACGCGATTTACCATGGATGAAGATATGTCTAAGGCCGTGGTAGATGTGTTCATTGATTTGTATAAGAAAGGATACATCTATCGTGGAACACGAATGGTGAATTGGGATCCGGTGGCATTAACAGCGGTATCCGATGAAGAAGTAAATATGAAGGAAGCGACTTCGAAATTGTATTATCTGCAATACAAAATTGAAGGAACGGTTGATCGTTATATTACGATTGCAACGACGCGTCCCGAAACAATTTTAGGTGATACTGCAATTTGCGTACATCCTGAAGATGAACGTTACGCTGATTTGGTTGGTAAGCGTGCTTTGGTTCCATTGATCAATCGTGCAGTTCCAATTATTGCCGATGAATACGTGGACAAAGAATTCGGTACCGGAGCACTAAAAGTAACGCCTGCTCACGACAAGAATGACTACGAGTTAGGTAAGAAGCACAATCTGGAGTCAATTGATATTTTAACACCTGATGGTAAGTTGAATGCTGCCGCGCAGTTATACGTTGGGATGGATCGTTTTGCAGTGCGGAAGCAGATCGTTCGTGATTTGGAAGAGAAGGGGCATTTGGTGAAGGTGGATGATATCAAGAATAATGTGGGTTATTCTGAACGTACGAACGCAGTAATTGAACCGCGTTTGTCACCGCAGTGGTTTGTGGCTATGAAGAAAATTTCAGAGCCGGCATTAGCTGCTGTAGTTAATGGAGATGTGAATTTGATTCCTGATAAGTTCATTAACACTTATCGTTACTGGATGGAGAATGTGCAGGATTGGTGCATTTCACGTCAGTTGTGGTGGGGACAGCGCATTCCTGCATGGTATGACGCGGACGGGAATTTTGTAGTAGCAAAAACTAAAGATGAAGCTGTTGAGCAATATTTGAAATTATATCCCGCAGGTAAACCGGATACTTTATCGCAGGATGAAGATGTTGTGGATACATGGTTTTCGTCGTGGTTATGGCCTATTTCGGTTTTTGATCCTACAATTTTCGGGAAGGAAAAAGGAGCGAAGTGGAATGAAGATTTGGCATATTACTATCCAACCAATGATCTGGTAACAGCGCCTGAAATTTTGTTCTTCTGGGTAGCTCGTATGATTATTGCAGGATACGAATACACCGGAAAAAAACCTTTTCAGAATGTTTATTTGACGGGTATCGTTCGCGACAAGCAAGGTCGTAAAATGTCGAAGTCGTTGGGCAACTCACCGGATCCATTGGATTTAATTGAAAAGTACGGTGCGGATGGTGTACGTGTAGGCATGTTATTGTGTTCTCCTGCAGGAAACGATTTGCCGTTTGACGAATCGTTGTGTGAGCAGGGGCGCAATTTTTCTAACAAAATCTGGAATGCATTTCGCTTAGTAAGTGGCTGGCAAGTTGATCCGAATTTGGAGCAACCTGCATCTTGTGCTGCAGGAATTACGTGGTTTCAAAATCGATTCCATCAGCAGTTAGGAGAAATTAATGATCACTATGCTAAGTTTCGTTTGTCGGATGCTTTGATGGCAACGTACAAGTTAGTGTGGGATGATTTTTGCGCCTGGTATTTAGAGATGATCAAGCCCGAGTTTGTTGATGGACAAGCAAAGCCGGTTGACGCATTGACCTATAATTCCACCGTTGCATTCTTCGAAGATGTTCTGAAATTGCTACATCCATTTATGCCGTTTATTACGGAAGAACTTTATCACCATTTGGAAGAGCGTGGTGCTAATGACGGAATTATTGTTGCATCATGGCCAACTGTATTACCATACGATCAAAAGGTTTTGGATCAGTTTGCAATTGCACAACAAATCATCGCCGAGATAAGAACGATTCGTAAACAAAAGAATATTCCCGCAAAGCAACCGCTTGATTTGTTTGTAAAGTCTGCGGATGCGCAGAGTGCTTTTGATGGTATTATTGTCAAATTAGCACCTGTCGACTCCATTCAGTTTGTAGCCGACAAGCCGCAGGGTGCATTAGGTTTTGTTGTGAAAGGAGTGGAGTACTTTGTTCCTATTGCCGGAAATATCAATGTGGACGAAGAGCGCGCAAAACTTCAGAAGGAGATTGAATATAATATCGGGTTCTTGAATGCTGTTCAGAAAAAATTAGCGAATGAGCGTTTTGTTCAGAATGCGAAGCCTGAAGTGATAGACGTTGAGCGCAGAAAGCAAGCAGATGCTGAAGCTAAGATTAAAGCGCTGCAGGATCAGCTGGCCAATTTGTAAGTGCGCTTACAAATAACCTTTCATTTTGTACATAATACAGCCTATCCACTCGTGGGTAAGTTGGTTCCAACCCATAAAACATTCGGCGTTGGGCAACAGCAGATGATCCGGAAGGAATTTGCGCGGCCCGCTGTATCGATCAGTTGAAAATGGGACAGCGTTGATACCTGCTTTATGAAAACAGGCCAATGACCGACGCATATGGAATCCTGATGTGACGAGCAGAATACGTTTGCCGATGTTGTTGTTCTTTATCAGTTCAGCTGTCATAACCGCATTTTCGTAGGTGTTTCGCGATTCATTTTCGATGAGGAAACTGGAATCCGGAATATTCATTTGTTGAAAGAACGTTCTGATGCGGTCGCCTTCTTTGTATTGCGGAAAAGCTATCAGACCGGAGCCTCCTGTAAATATCAATTTCGGTGCAACGCCTTTGCGATGAAGAATTATTCCTTGCAGTAAACGATCAACACCGCGAGAGAAATGTGTGCGTTGTAATTCATCATCCCAATTACTTACGCCACCTAAAACTACAATAGCATCGAAAGATTGTGCAGGTGGTTCCGGAGTAGAATTAATTTCCCATTTACGCATTACTTCATCCAGAATAAAGCTGTTACTAAAAAAAAGCAGCAATGTTCCTGCTCCAATGATGTAACGTTTTCTATTCGTCTCGTGTTTCGTTTTGATAGCCAAAGCAACAAGAAGACAAATCCATGTGAAGGGCATGGTTGCAAAGGCCAGAAGTTTTGAAAGGATGAAAAACACGGCGAAAGTTACTATAACTTTGGGAATGACCTATCGGTGGCTTCGCGCGATTTTAGTTGATCTGGTGTTTGTGCCGCTGTTGATTTTTTTTGTGATCAACCATGAGCTGTGTGGTTATGGTTTGCGACAGTTGAACGGGCAATTGAATATCGTCATTAATTCGCGCGAAATCGTAGATGTGTTAGATGATTCACAAGTGCCCGATTCTGTAAAAGTTAAATTGTTACTAATTCAGGAAATTCGTGAGTTTGCCTTTGATTCACTCGGTTTAACCCGTAACGAAAATTATACGACGTTTTTCGATCAACGCGGACAACGATTAATGTATGTTGTTACAGCCTCTGAACGATTTCGTTTAAAGCCTTATGTGTGGCGTTTCCCTGTTATTGGAACTGTCGGGTACAAGGGTTTTTTTAAAAAGGAATTGGCCGTTGAAGAAGCAGACCGATTGAAGTTATTAGGGTATGATGTTCACATTGGCGGGGCGTCCGGTTGGTCTACATTGGGCTGGTTGAAGGATCCTGTGTTAAGCCAGATGTTATCGTTGAGTGAAGGTGATTTAGCCGAGTTGATTATTCATGAATTATTGCACGGCACAATTTATATTCCGGATAATACTGAATGGAATGAAAATTTTGCAACGTTTGTTGGTGAAGAGGGTGCAAGACTTTTTCTTCGACACAAATTCGGTGCATTGTCCATTCAAGAGTCTGAATACCTTGCCGGCAAAAGAGCCGATGAACAGCGGCGCATTTTTATGGCCGGAGTTTCCGGTTGGTTGCAATATCAATATATGTTGGAAGATGTTGTAGATATAACGGCAATGGAGAACATCAGGAAGCAGTCTTTCGAAACGATTGAGCGATGGGCGAATTTGAAATTCACGGGTAAAGATTCTACGTTCGCCAATTCATTGGCTCGTCGAATGAAGCAATCAGGGAATACTGTTTTTATGTCTTCTATGCGCTACGAATCTCAGCAGGATCAATTTCGAAAGGACTTCCGAAACTCGGGATTTTCACTGCGCGATTATATTGCACGGCTAGTGATTTCGCACCAACAAAATTGAAGGAAGTTGTGATGCAATTCGGAACAAAAGTTTAGCTGTTAGCCACAGAATTTTCATATTGCGAAATAGATCAATTTGAACGGGAAAGCAAATGAGGATTGTCAGTTTTATGATTTTTTGTGTGACGTAGGCGTAACTATTTCAATATCAGGCTGTAGTAGAATGTGATGCCTTTTGTTCTTTGCGTTTGAAAGGTTAATTTTACCGCCGTCGCAAAGATTCTGGGAGTACAGATAAAAAGAGAGCACTATGCAAGAGGTAAAGCCTTATCAACTGAAGAATAAAGTTCGAATTGTAACAGCCGCTTCATTATTTGACGGTCATGATGCAGCAATAAATATTATGCGCAGAATTATTCAGTCGAGTGGTGCTGAGGTAATTCATTTGGGTCACGACCGAAGTGTTGCAGAAATTGTGAATTGTGCCATACAGGAAGATGCGAATGCAATCGCTATCACATCGTATCAGGGTGGTCACATGGAGTTTTTTAAATACATGTATGATCTATTGAAAGAAAGAGGTTGCGAGCAGATCAAAATATTTGGTGGCGGAGGCGGAACAATTCTTCCCGAGGAGATTAAGGAGTTGCACGATTATGGTATTACGCGCATCTATCATCCTGATGACGGGCGTGCTATGGGTTTGCAGGGAATGATTAATGATTTGCTGGAGAAGTGTGATTTTGCTACCGGCGTTCATTTGAATGGAGAAGTCAAACATCTTGATCCGAAGAATCATAAAGAATTAGGAAGACTTATTTCTGCTTTCGAAAATTTTTCTGAGCAACATGGTGGTGCTGCAGCAGAGATCAAAGCGTTAGCGCAAAAAAGCAAAACTCCTGTGCTTGGAATTACAGGTACAGGCGGAGCGGGAAAGTCGTCGTTGGTTGATGAATTGGTTAGAAGATTTCTTGTAGACTTCAAAGACAAAAACATCGGCATTATCTCAGTAGATCCATCGAAACGCAAAACAGGTGGAGCATTATTGGGAGATCGAATTCGGATGAATGCGATTAGCAACTCGCGTGTTTATATGCGTTCACTGGCAACCAGACAGAGTAATCTTGCATTATCGAAACACGTGCAGGAAGCGGTTGATGTGTTGAAGGCGGCGCAGTTCGATTTAATTATTTTGGAAACATCCGGCATTGGTCAGAGTGATACTGAGATTATTGAACACAGCAACGTCAGTTTATATGTAATGACTCCTGAATACGGCGCCGCAACTCAGTTGGAGAAGATAGACATGCTCGATTTCGCGGATATCATTGCACTAAACAAGTTTGATAAACGCGGTGCTTTGGATGCGTTGCGTGATGTGAAGAAGCAGTTTAAGCGCAATCATCAACTTTGGGAAACAGACGACGAGCAGTTGCCGGTATACGGCACTATTGCTTCCCAGTTCAACGATCCCGGAATGAATCGTTTGTACCGTGCAGTGATTGATAAAGTTGTTGAGCGAACAGGGGCTAATTTGGAATCGACATTTCAGATTTCTAAAGAGATGTCTGAAAAGGTTTACATCATCCCTCCTGCACGAACACGCTATTTGTCGGAAATTTCAGAAAATAACCGCGCTTACGATCGTCGTTTGCAGGATCAGTCGGCAATAGCGCAAAAGTTATATGCAATACACACGACAATTTCAACATTACGTTCAGAGCAAAAGGATCTCAATAGTGAATTGTTGAAGTTGTTACAAAATCAATACGATCAATTGTTACTCGAGCTCGATCCGAAGAACATGAAGATGATCGAGTCATTTAGTGCGAAAGCGCAGCAGTATAAGGATGAGTATTACATCTTTAAGGTTCGAGATAAAGAGGTGAAAATAAAAACGCACTACGAATCATTATCACACACGATGGTTCCGAAAGTGTCTTCACCTCGTTATCAAGCATGGGGCGATTTGCTTACCTGGATGGGTCAAGAAAACTTTCCTGGAGAATTTCCATACACTTCAGGAATTTATCCATTCAAGCGTGAAGGAGAAGATCCGACGCGAATGTTTGCAGGTGAAGGAGGACCGGAACGAACCAACAAGCGTTTCCATTACGTGTCACTTGGTATGCCTGCACATCGTCTTTCTACAGCATTTGATTCCGTAACACTATATGGCCGTGATCCTGATCACCGCCCCGATATTTACGGTAAAATTGGAAATTCAGGTGTTTCCATTTGTTGTTTGGACGATGCTAAAAAATTGTATAGCGGTTTCAATCTGGCAAGTCCGAAGACATCTGTATCCATGACGATTAACGGGCCGGCTCCTACCATCGCAGCCTTTTTTATGAATGCAGCGATTGATCAGCAGTGCGAGTTGTACATTAAAGCCAATGGTTTAGAGGCTGAAGTTGAGAAAAAAATTCAGGCGTTGTGGGACGCAAAAGGAGTACAACGGCCGAAGTATAATGCAGCACAGCTTCCTGAAGGAAACGACGGTTTGGGTTTAATGTTGCTTGGTGTTACCGGGGATCAAGTATTGCCGGCGGATGTTTATCAAAAGATTAAAGCGGAAACATTATCACAGGTTCGAGGTACGGTTCAGGCAGATATTCTGAAGGAAGATCAGGCTCAGAATACCTGTATTTTCTCGACTGAATTTTCGTTGCGATTGATGGGTGATGTGCAGCAATATTTTATTGACAACAAGGTTCGCAATTTTTATTCTGTTTCGATTTCAGGTTATCACATTGCAGAAGCGGGTGCTAATCCTATAACACAGCTTGCACTAACACTTTCGAACGGTTTTACATTCGTTGAGTATTACCTGTCACGCGGTATGCACATTGATGATTTTGCGCCGAACTTATCGTTTTTCTTTAGTAACGGCATGGATCCGGAATATTCTGTATTGGGTCGTGTTGCACGCAGAATTTGGGCAAAGGCAATGAAGCTGAAATACGGGGGGAACGAACGTTCTCAGATGTTGAAATATCATATTCAAACATCCGGGCGTTCCTTGCATGCCCAAGAAATTGACTTTAACGATATCAGAACTACATTGCAAGCGTTGTACGCGTTATACGATAACTGTAATTCACTTCACACTAATGCATATGATGAGGCAATTACAACACCTACTGAAGAAAGTGTTCGTCGTGCAATGGCTATTCAGCTTATTATCAATCGTGAGTTGGGATTAGCGAAGAATGAGAATCCTCTTCAAGGTTCGTTTGTTATTGAGGAGTTAACCGAGTTGGTTGAGGAAGCTGTGCTTGGAGAATTTGATAAAATAAGCGAGCGCGGAGGTGTGTTAGGTGCAATGGAGACCATGTATCAACGCGGGAAGATTCAGGAGGAGTCGCTGTATTATGAAACACTGAAACATACCGGTGAATATCCAATTATTGGAGTAAATACATTTTTGTCATCAAAAGGTTCACCGACAATTGTGCCTGCCGAAGTTATCAGGGCTACAACTGAAGAGAAGGAGTACCAAATAAGTATGCTGAAGAATCTACATGCGTCTAGAGAAGAGCACTCTAAAGTTGCATTGTCGAGACTGCAAGATACCGCAATTCGTAATGGTAATGTGTTTACTGAATTGATGGAGGCCGTGAAGGTTTGTTCGTTAGGTCAGATAACGGAGGCGTTGTTTGAGGTTGGTGGACAGTATAGAAGAAATATGTAGTAGGCTTATACATTAAAGGTCTTTAAGACCTTTAATGTATAAAGTTGCAAATTAAACATACGAAGTCGTTTTGATTTAATTTTTTTAAACATTCAATGTCTTATAGACATTGAATGTTTTTTATTACATCAAAACGAAGTTATCAACATCACTTGCTTCACCCCTCATCCCCACTATACCTTCGCCGTCCAATTTTTTTTCATGATACCCAAAGACTCTTTCAAAACCGGCTGCACTTATCACGTCTACAGCAAAGCCATTGCGTTCGAAAATATCTTTAAAAATAAAGGCAATTATTCCTACTTTTTGAAAATGCTGCATCAGCGTCTTAATGGATTTGTTGTTCTGAGGGATCACTACTTTTTGCCAAACGAATTCCATTTGCTGATAGAAATAACTTTTGAGCATCCGGATGCAAGTGTTGTTCATGATGTGGTTCTTCAAAAATTCGCAAACTTTCTGAATGGATACGTCAAGGCTTTGAACAAACAATATCGACGATGCGGAAGATTATTTGCCCATACTTTAGCTCGAGTGCAATCTGATAAACTACCGGGGCAAGATTATTTCATGCCCGAACAAATTCAGAAGGAGATGGTACAACTGGGGGCGATGAAACCATTTAAAAATGACTCTTGGTTCACCACAAACTTCACTAACTTAGTCGGCATGAAACATATACGACTTGCGATAATTCTTGTACTCGCACTTAACCTCGGGCTTAAAGGTCAAACCAGCAAAGACTTATTGAAAACAGCGCTGATTAATTCGACAGCACCTGATACCTTCCTGTTGCGAGACTCGGCGTTGTGTATGATTTCAGGCGATTTGGATACAGATTCGATTATCCTGAGTGATTTAAGCATGAAGGGAATCATCACCACTGCAGATGTAGTCTATATGAAAAAGCAGTTGTCGTCCGGGGCCAAATTCGTTTGGAATGGCGATAGTATAAGAAATGCGACTGTCGTTAATAGCAAGGTGACTCCCGCTAAAGGCTTATCTTCAAAGAAAGCTACCAAAGCATGGGGAAAGTATTTTGGCGTTCATAAGAAAGGCTATTATGAAGTGTCAAAACCGATTTATTCCTCCGATGGTAATTTGGCAATAGTGTATGTGGCATTTCATTGCGGTGTGCAATGCGGTAACGGTGGAGCAACCTTATACAAGAGAGAGAATGGTGTGTGGAAGCCGGTGAGGAATCTAAATTCCTGGACTAAGCAATAAACGGCGTATTGCAATCGGTACATTTTTTTCGCAGTGAACGTGTAGGCAGTTGTTGAATCGTGCAAATGCAAGTACACACTCAAGCAAATGATATTCCTCTTCAGCTGTCAGTTTTTGTTTACTGTCGAAATGAAAGGACCTTATCGTAAGTGTTTTTGACCTCGAGTCTGCTTTCATGTCACTTCTTGCAATTAGATTATTGTTGGATAAAATCGGCAGACTGAAATAACCGAATTTCCTTTTCGATTCAGGAAGGTAGCATTCCAGCTGGTAGTCAAAGTCAAATAGCGTTTTGGTCCTGTCTCGTTTTATGATCAAATTATCAAACGGAGATAATATCCGAATGCCGGTGAATTTGTAATCTGATTTTATCTCAGGTAGTGAATACCATTGCTGAGTGGAGTGCTGCACTTTAATCGTGATCACTTTATTTTCTTCAACAAGCCGATGTATTTGTTTCGTTACTTCTGCTTTGTGGCTTGTTTGTAAATGACAGATGTCGCTGATAGTTCCAACGCCTTGTGCTTTGAGGTAACCAATTATCAGGTGTTCAGCATGCTCTGCCGGACTTGGACAAACAGTCGAAATGTTGGAAGGAAGTACACGCTCAGTCAGATCATACACTTTGCGAAATCCGTTGCGCTTCAAAACCATCAATGAACCGTCCATGTACAATTGCTCCAAAGCAATTTTCGCCGGCTTCCAGTCGAACCATGAACCACGCTTTCCTTCATGTTCAAAATCTTTCGATTCCATAGGACCTTCGGCTCTAATCCGGTCCAAAACATATTTCATGAGGCGGGAGTTTTTCTTGAACCAATGATGGTGTCCGTCAATGTACTGTTGTTTCTTAATCAAGCTGAATCGAAAGTCACGCATGGGTAAATAAGCAGCAGCATGACTCCAGTATTCAAATATTTTCTTCTCGGCTAATAATTGTGCAATATGATCGCAAGTGTATAGCGGGTTGCGAGCATATAACACGTGATGGTGGGCCCTCTGAACAACGCTCAGCGTGTCAATCTGTACATAACCGATATGCTCCAGGTGCTGAAACGTCTTGTGTATCGTTGTTCGTCCGTTAAAGGCGCGAAATTGTGCATTCAACACACGATCACGGGCTTCAGTATTAGATATGGATATTTCGTGTTTAATAACTTTTGTGAATTACCGGTGATATTCGCGGAATGATATAACTAAATTCGATAAGTGAAATTACGGGTAATAAAATATCTGACAATTGTGTTTGTTTTGTTTTCTGCACCAAGGGTGTTGCAAGCTCAATGTGTCGATTCATCAATGATTCAATACGGAGCATACTGCGATCCTCGATGGGAACCGGTATGTGGATGTGATGGTATTACTTATCGTAATGATTGCTTCTCCCGTAATGCCGGTGTACAAACCTTTGTGTATGGAATTTGCGATCCTTTGGATTTCGATTTTTTGCCCAATCCGCCTATTGATTACATCAATGTGAATGTGCTTTTGTGGTATCCGGAACCAATCTACGTTCAAATTATTGATCGCTACGGCAAATTGTATTACAACAATTCTTTCGTTGGTTTTAATCAGTACTTGTTTCAGGTTGATTGCACCAACTATCCGATCGGTATTTATTATATATACATCTATTCCTCTGCCGGATATAAGGTTAGAAAACTGGCTATAACGGATCCCAATTAATTTTTTTTTGTTTCGATTATGGAATCTTGTTGATTCCCGCATCCTATGGGTATAAATCTCTATACCATGGATGTCGTAACACTCTCACCTCGATCAGGACCATTAAGTAACATTCGGTCCATTTACACTTGGTTTTCTTCTGATCCAAGACATTATCAGATCCTTTTTCAAATCACATTTCTGGTGTATGGTTACACATTACTTAACTGGGATGTTTCCCTGATGAAGTTGAACGTCACGTTGCTTACAACTATGTTGGTGCAAGGCGTTTGGATTCATTTAAAAGGTTTGCCTTGGTCAGGTTTAAAAAGTGCACTGATTTCAGGTTTGAGCTTATGTCTGATGTTTCAGGCAAACAGTATATGGACTTTGGTACTGGCAGCCTCGCTTGCCATCGTTAGCAAGTTTGTGTTCAGAGTAAACGGCAAACACGTTTTTAATCCAACCAACTTTGGTATGGTAGCTGCCATTTTAATTACCGACGACGCATGGATTTCTCCGGGACAATGGGGAAGTGAAGGACTGATATTATTTCTTGTCGGTATCACCGGGCTGCTGGTGTTGTTGCGTGTAAAGCGACTTGAAACAGCTTTCGGTTTCCTCATTACATTTCTCTCACTAAGTTTTTTCAGACATGTTGTTTATCAGGGATGGCCGGCTGATTTTTTCTTTCACCAACTTAATACAGGTTCGTTGCTCTTGTTCTCGTTTTTCATGATCACGGATCCGATGGCAACACCTTCTTCACAAAAAGTTCGTCTTATTTGGTCAGTAGTTACGGGTGTGTTGGCCTTTCTTATAGCGACAAAACTATTCGTACATACTGCACCAATTTGGGCACTCTTCTTTATGTCGATGTTGGTGCCGGTACTCGATAAATATTTTCCCGGAAATAAATTTCAATGGATTAAATAACCTTCTAAACTAAACTATCATGAAACGTATATTATTTTCAATCGCATTAATCACAGGAGTTGCTTCCTTATATGCATTCTGCGGATTTTATGTCGCAAAGGCGGATACGAAACTGTTCAACAAAACCTCACAAGTGATTATCGTTCGCAATGGCGACAAAAACACCATAACTATGTCGTCCGACTTTCAGGGTGATGTAAAAGATTTTGCAATGGTGGTTCCTGTGCCTGTTGTATTACAGGAGAAAGATATTAAAGTGGTCGATCGCCTCTTGTTCGATAAGTTGGACGCGTATTCTGCACCGAGACTAGTAGAATATTACGACCAAAATCCGTGTTGGAATTATGCCTACGATGATGTGGCTATTGCCGCAGTGCCTTCCAGCAGACAAGAGAGTGCCGGTATGAAAAATATGGAAATAGAGGAGAAGAAGGATTATAAAGTAACTATCGAAGCGAAATATAATGTTGGTGAGTATGATATACTTATTCTATCTGCTAAAGAATCGAACGGATTGGAAATGTGGTTGACGGATAACGGCTACAAAATCCCTGAAGGCGCGAAAGAAGTGCTAGATCCGTATATCAAAAATAATATGAAGTTTTTTGTGGTGAAGGTGAATATGGACCAGCACAAAGCCGCGGGTTCAGTGCCTTTACGTCCATTGCAAATTTCTTTCGAGTCTCCACGATTTATGTTGCCGATTCGTTTGGGAATGGCTAACGCTAACGGACCTCAGGATATGATAGTGCATGCGTTCTCTAAATCAGGGCGAATTGAGACAACAAACTACCGTACGGCATTGGTGCCAACGAATTATAATGTTCCTTTATTTGTTCGCGAAGAGTTTGGTGAATTTTATCGTGACCTGTACAACCGTGCGTGGAAGCGCGAAGGAAAAAATGTAGTGTTCCTGGAATACGCTTGGGATGTGAGTTTGAATGCAGGAATGAAATGCGACCCATGCGTTGGTCCTCCTCCAATGTTTGCAGAATTCCAGCAGGCCGGAGTGGATTGGCTGGTTGCTAATCAATGGGGCGGTGTTACCGGGCAGGCGTATTACACGCGTTTACACGTAACCTACGATCGTGTGAACTTTCCACAGGATTTAATGTTCCAGGAAACACCGAACAAGCAAAACTACCAGGCTCGTTACGTACTGACGAATCCTGCAACGGGCGAGTTCGATTGTGAAGAAGGACAAAAGTATGTGCGTGATTTAGGACAGCGTCGTTGGAATGAAATGTGGACTTACCAGTGGTTAACAGGTCGTGATATTGAAAAGCATCGTTCTTATCCGGCTGAATACAATCGTTATTTGAAGGGAAAAAAAGCGGATCAAGGTTCCATCGCTCCTCCGGCTAATTTCACTCCGACAACATCTGAATCTCAGCAAACGCCATTCTCAGCTTATTTAATGACAATCGCAACCACCGCACTAATTGTATTTGCGCTGACAAGAAAGAAGTAAAATAAATAAAGGGCGAACATCACGGTTCGCCCTTTATTATTGTCATAACAACAAAATTGTCAATCGTCATTCAACATTCAACATTCAACAATCGTCATTCAACATTCAACATTCAACATTCAACAATCGTCATTCAACATTCAACATTCAACAATCGTAATTCAACATTCAACATTCAACAATCGTAATTCAACATTCAACAATCCACAATCGTCATTTAACATTCAACACTCCTTCTTCTCCCACCACGAACATTTCTGCATTCCGGAAATGAATTTCTCTCGTTCCTCCGGCGACATGTTTTCCATTTTCTGTTCCCAACGTTGCTTCCAGTAACCTCCGCGTCCGCTGCCGGAGTGTCCGCACTTGCAACGCCCGCCTCCCTTAAATCCTCCTACCAACAAACGCCCCAACACCATCAATCCAACAGCTTCCCAGTAACGAATTGTTGGTCCGTTAAATAAGCCCGGAACCAATTCGTTCCATAACCACATCGTTACCCAGCCCAAGACAAAGGCAAATGCTGTGAACAATATAATTCCTCCGATAATTTTTAATATCCACTTCATGGCTCAGGAGTTTAAATCTTGATACAATTCTTTTAACCGTTCCCTTAAAAACAAAACAGCGTAACGCTTCCGCGACAATAAGGTGTTCATAGGAACTCCGGATTCTTCCGATAACTCTTTGAATGTTCTGCCTTCAACTTCGTTTTCCCAGAACACATAGCGCTGTTCTTCAGGAAGTTCATCCAGAGCGCTCATCAGTTCGTTCATGATGATACGTCGTGCATACGCCGCATCAGCTCCGGCATTGGGATCTGGCAACAAATCATTTAAGGTTAAACCTTCATCGCCTTCATCATTCAATCCTTCGTAACGGGCCTCCAACGATTCGGTTCTTCGTTTTCGGAACAAGTCGGCAATTTTATTTCTCGCTACACGATAAAGCCATCCCGAAACGCGATCAACGACTTTCTCCATTCTTAAGTATTCCGTGAAGTCGTGAAAAACATCTTGAAGAACATCCTCAGGGTCTTCATCGGTTGGGATACGGCGTTTTATAAATTCCAGCAGCTTGCCGCGCTCCTTCAGAAGCGTTTGTTCTAACAATCTGTTTTGCTCATTCGCCATTAATGCGGTCATCTTCCGTTTAATTTGCTAACAACCTTATGGTCGCACACGGAAGCGGTTTATTGTACAAAGTTCATCTTTTTGAAGATAATCTTTCTTAATAAATGGTAAATCCCTGCGTTGAAGACACGGTTAATTCTCTAATTTTGCAGCGTAAACTACTAAAAATGAAAAAGCTACTTCTTTCTTTGCTCGTACTTCCGTTCTGGATGGCGTGCAGTAACGAACCGGAAAAAGATCCTGTTAAAGACAGTTTAACAGAAGAAAATGAAAAACTAAGCGGGCAGGTGCTTACACAAGATGCAGCCCTGGACTCCTTCTTCCGAGCATTTAATGACATTCAGGCTAATCTGGATGAAATCAAGCAGAAAGAGAAAATCATCAATTCGACTACTGCGGGTGGTGATGTTGCCGGTCGCGAACAACAAATCAAAGGCGATATTCAGGCTATTTATGATTTGATGATCATCAATAAGCAACGTCTGGCTGCTGCAAAAAAGAATCTGAAAAAGTCAGAAACCAAAATTGCTTCATTAAACGAAACCATTGCTAACCTGGAAAAAACATTGGCTGAACGTGAAGCTGAAATTGTGGTGTTGAAAGAGCAGTTGGAGAAAATGAATTTAGAGTTGAGCAACTTAACAATGAACTACCAGGAATTGCAGCAGGAAGTTGATGTGAAAACAGAAAAGCTGAATACTGCATTCTACGCTTACGGAAGTAAGGAAGAATTAATTAAGAATGGTGTGCTGAATAAAGAAGGTGGATTTATCGGTATCGGAAAGCAAACTAAGGTTAGCGACGATATGAACAAAGAGTACTTTACTCGCGTTGATGTGACACAGTTTACAGAGTTGGTACTAAGTGCAAAGAAGGCAACTGTTGCTACAACGCACCCTGCAGATTCGTATAAGATTGAAGGTGCAGATGGACGCGCGGACAAGTTGGTAATTATTGATGCCGAAAAATTCTGGAGTGTTTCCAAATATTTGGTGATCATTGTTAAATAGTTTTTAAAACATACGCTCACGTAATAGAAAATCCTCTGCAATTTGCAGGGGATTTTTTATGCGCATTTTTTTCATTTTCATTTCGCTGTTATCTGCGGCACTATTCACTGCATGTGCAGATGATGCGCCTGTAGTAGATGATGCGCCTGTAGTTGATAGTACTTCTTTTATTCGCAAGCAGATCGATGCGGATAGGAATGAGCTTATGCTGGATACATTTATCAAAGCGCGTTTCGATAATGATCAGTTTAGCGGATCTGTTTTGATTGCGCAGCGCGGAATTATTTTATACAAGAAAAATATCGGTTGGGAAGATAAACTGCATCGCATTAGGCTAACAGATAGTAGCAGTATTCAATTGGCTTCTGTTTCTAAACAGTTCACTGCTGCTGCAATTATGTTGCTGCAACAGCGGGGTGTTCTGCGATACCAAGATCCGGTCAAAAAATATTTGCCTTCATTTCCGTATGATGGCGTTACTGTTCATCATCTCCTTACACATCGTGGAGGTTTGGATCGTTATACCAATGTTTGCGATAATTACTACCGTCAGGTTGGTGAAGAACCCGAACGATTCAGTACGGATAGTGCTTTGGAAATTCTTCAGTTAAAATGTCCGCGGCCTGCTCGTCAACCGGATACGAAATTCGATTACAGTAATACGGGTTACGCATATTTGGCCAAAATTGTCGAAACGCTAACAGACACGGCATTTGCAGAGTTTATGCGCGTCAATTTTTTTGTTCCGCTGGAAATGAATCACACTTACGTTGGTACCGACGGCAAACCGCATAAACATCAGGCGAAGGGCTACTACAAAAATTGGAACGGATGGCAAGATAATTTTTTGGATAGCGTGAACGGAGATAAAGGAGTATACTCTACAGTTGATGATATGTTCAAGTGGGATCGTGCTTTGCGGAACGGAACTATTCTTTCGAAAAAAACACTGGACCAAGCGTACACGCCATACAGTGCGGATCTTCAAGGTAAGAGGTATTGGAATTACGGTTACGGTTGGCGAATTATCAATTTCGATAACGGGAAGAAAGCTGTTTTTCATAACGGTTGGTGGCACGGATTTACATCGGCTTTCTATCGCGATTTATCGGATGACATTACCATTATCATTCTGTGTAATAAATACAACAAGGGAATTTACAACACCAGAGCTATCGTGAAATTGCTCGGTGGTACGGTTGTCGATTTACCTGAAGAAGCTGAAGAAGGTGGTGAAGATAGCACACCCGCAACTCGCAAGAAGAAATGATACAGTCCTATACTATTGCGGTACAAAAGACCGCCAGATATTTTAGTTTGGAGTCAAAATCGCCCGCCGAGGTTAAATGTGTAGTGTATGTGTTGCACGGATATGCTCAAGCAGCTTCTGAATTTCTGACACAATTTGAACCTGTTTCCGGTAATTCTATCGCTATCATTGCTCCGGAGGGATTACATCGTTTTTATGCACGGGGAGGCGCAGGGACTGTCGTTGCTTCTTGGATGACAAAGGAAGATCGTGAAAATGATATCCGCGATTATGTTTCTTATTTGAGTGATGTGAGAGCTGCTATTACAGCGAAATTTCCGAATCTTGAGAAGGAAGTTGTGTTAGGATTTTCACAAGGAGGAGCTACGGCAGCAAGATGGGTGAGTGCCGGTAATTTTAATCCGGATCGGTTAATACTATGGTGCGCATTTTTTCCTCCTGATGTGCAAATGCAGTTGGACCAAAAAGCAGAGTTAACCGTTGTTACTGCAAGTAATGATAGATTTATCTCCGACGATGAAGCTGCAACACAATTGAAACTGATGCGCGAAGGTCATCCGGATTTACATCACGTTAAATTTGAAGGGGAACATGAAATTCATACTGCAACAATGCAGGATATTTTTTCGAAATTTATCATCCCATGAGATTCGTATTAACCTTGATTATTGCATTAAGCATTCGTTGCTGTTACGCACAGGATGTTCTTGATATCGGAATTTACGGAGAGCACTTTCAACTTGGCGATCGTGCGCAGCAATCGTATGGATTGATGATTCATTTCCCATTCGCGGAGCGTTTTACCTTGAACTATCAAGCCGGAATTGGGCCGCGTCAACCGGAAGGACTTTTCGTTCATGCTCCGGCAGGTGCGATTGGGGGAGGATGGTTGTTGGCCAATTCCAATGGTGGACGCTGGCTGTCTGCTCTGGGTTTGTTAATGACCGTTTTGCCGGAAGGAATCGGTTATTACACCACAACCGGAAAATTTCCAACGCATGTCTCCGTAAATCCATTGGGTGTGTCGTATTGGTACAGACGTGATCCGTATTACGAGAAAGCTAAAATGTCCTGCAATTTTATGGTGCGCGGTAAAATGCGCAAAACCGTTGGCACTTGGGATATTTATTTGGCGCCGTTTGCTGCAGCTACATGGATCTATGCACCATCACCCGGAATGGAAAAGTGGGGCGTTAGAGCGGGCGTGGCTTTAGGGTTGGAAACTGATATGTAAGCGCGCTTATGAAGTGTGAAGAATACGTCTTTATCAGGCATGTATTTAGCTAACAACTAACGAGTTAGTAATTTGCGCTGAATGAATAAAATATATCTTTGCGCATACTTTAACCCCTTAATCGAACTATGGCGAAGTCTAAGAAGAACAACGGTCCTGCTTATTTAGGTTTTAAAATTTGGCAAGCCAGCAACACCTGGCAGCGTAACATGAAAGCGGCGTTAGATCCTTTGGGAGTTACGCACGTACAATATTTATTGTTGGAACATTTGGCTGCTGCGCCTGATGCTTCTGCCGGAATTTCTCAATCGAAGTTATCCGAATACGCACAAACAGATCACATGATGACGTCAAAAGTATTGCGTCACCTGGCGACGAGAAAATTGATTCAGCGTAAGCCGAGTAAAATGGACTCGCGCGCCATCCTCGTGAATATTACACCTGCAGGAAACAAAGTTCTCGCTCAGGCTCGTAAGGCTGTATTAAATGTAGAGAAGGAGACGTTTGCAAAAGTGGAGAAGCAGTCAAAGCTAATGACCCAACTGGATAACATTCAGGGCTAGTTAGTAGAACAAGCGAAACTTATTGGTATCGGCAAAGCGAAGCAGCTGTACAAGCGCATTCGTTTTGCCGTTTTTCATTTTAATGCGAATGTCACGTACCAACTTGTTGTTCTCATGTTCAACAGTAGTGCTGGATTCGTAGTTGGTAAATAAATTCCCCGCATTCTCAATGACAGCCTGATCGTTAGGTATAAAATAAGACAGAATAGTCCACGGCGAACGTTTTATTGTTTTTTCTAAATCAATGAACGCGCTCATATTTCCTAAAGCCACAGGTTTTGGTCGCAATTTGTAATCACCTATTGATAAATCAGAAACCGTGAGCTGATTATTTTCAATAAAAACATTCATCGGAATTTGATCTCTTGTTCTCCATCCCGATCCCACACGTTCGGCACTGTCTTTTTGCATCCATCCATCCACCAGTAGTTTTACCTTCTGTGCATCTTTAATTTCGTACGTTGCTGCCGTGGGTAAATAGATTTTCTTCTTGCGAATCATTTCTTTGTCGCCGGTAAAGTAATCATCACGTTCATAATTGACATAGATAGAAGCGGTGTCATACCACAACAATGTCGCACGTCCCGTTAATTCAGGCAACAGTTGTGCAATCTCTTCATCTCCCAATGGCAACTGATCCAATGGAGGTAACTTGCCCCAGGAAGATTTCAATTGCTCGGAATTCAAATCCATGTAATAATTAATCATCCCTAAGAAATTGTTGCCGTCTATCGGTAAATTACTGAGTGGTTCGGGCTGTGCTGCTCCGTTGGTACGATACAATTGTTGCTGCACAGCAATCTCTCCTTCGCGAAACTGAAGCAGAAATGAAACATATTGCGTGTTGTACAACTGGGTATACATAATGCCGGCGTAATCGGAGAAGTTTAGAAATCGTTCACTGTTCATCCATAACGCTACGTCAAATTGCTGACTTTGCTGCTGACGGAAATTCTCGTTGGAAATTATAGACTGCGCTTCGGTTTGCTGCAGCAGCTTCGCAACAGCATTGCGCGTGTTGGTGTATTCTGTGTGACTTAGCGGCATAGCCCAAACTACAACTTTAGCATTGTACGTGATGGTTGCAGAGCCCGTATCAACGCGTAAAACCGTTGAATTGCCGGCTTCCGGATATAATGGAAGAGCAAAATCCTCCGACCGAAGTAAGTTGCCAAGCAAAGCGCTGTCTTTCAATTGTGCTATTGCGCCTACGTATGCATCTTCACCTTCCTGCCAAGAGAAACCCAACACAGATTGCGTGATATCAATTCCTCCGCAGTCTTTATTCATGATGATATCCTTTATCGGGCTCAGAGGGCTGATGGTTGATGCAGTGGAATTAGATTCTTCCGAAATCATTTCTTTGGAATCTAGTGCCAGTGCTTTCAGATTTATTGTTGCAACAGCGAATGCATCTTTAGGAATGTATAATGCATGATTCGGAAATTCCTGCTTCAGAAACAGATATCTTACAATCATCCACGATGCCCCGGCAATGAGAAGCGCAATTCCAATGATAGTCAGCATTTTTCGCATGGCACAAAGGTATAAATCCAAGTCGCTTCTGGATGTTGCTCAGCAATGTTGAGATAGAATTTTATTAAACGTTGCCGGTGATAAAGTCCGGTCTACCTCGAATTTTCCAAGCGGATGGAAATCGTATCTTCACAACACCGGATTTGTTTAACCTTAAAGTATGTTTCGTCGCGACCCTTTTGGTCATGTCATCTTTATAAAGAAGTTCTTGATCAGCTCAATCGGCTGGTTTACTTGGCGACGTTACGCAAGAATTAATAACGTAAAAATTGAAGGTGGAGAAATTCTTGAGTCGCTGCCTGAACATAACGTACTTTTTGTCTCCAATCACCAAACGTATTTCGCAGATGTCATTGCCATGTTGCATGTGTTTTGTGCAGCCAAAAACGGCAGGAGCAACAGTTTGAAGAATCCGTTTTATTTGATGCGTCCTAAGCACGACACGTATTTTGTAGCTGCAGAGGAAACGATGAAAAAGGGTTGGTTGCCCAGAGTTTTTGCATACGTAGGGTCTGTTTCCATTCAACGCACATGGCGTGATGGCAATCAGGATGTAAAACGCAAAGTGCGGATGGACGATTTAACGAATATCGGTATTGCATTGGAAAATGGTTGGCTGATTAATTTTCCGCAAGGAACTACTAAAGTTTATGCGCCCGGCCGACGTGGCGTTGCGCTGTTGGTCAAAAAATACAATCCTGTTGTAGTACCCGTGGTTATTGACGGATTTCGACGCGCATTTAATAAGAAAGGACTATTGTTGAAGAAGAAAGGTATTACGCTTACCGTAAGGTTTAAAGCACCACTGCATTTCGACGGTTCTGAAAATGCAGATGAAGTGCTAGCCGATATAATGAAAGCGATTGAGCAATCTCCCGAGTACAGGTGGGAAGCAGCCGTTACAAAATAAAAAAGCTCCGCATTACAACATGCGGAGCTTTTTCTATAGTAGTTGGTATTATTTTCCCTTCTTGCGTTCCTCGCGCATTTCCTGATACTTCTGGTACTGTTCAGGTGTTAAAACGGCTTGTAATTCTGTTTCCTTTTCACGCTTGATTTTAGCAACCTCAGCAGCTTTTTGTTCAGGAGAAAGTGCAGCATTGTTGTTGACAGCTTCCACTGCAGTGGCTCTTTGGAAAAATATTTCTTCCACTTTAGTAGTTTGTTCCGGAGTCAATGCAACAACCTTCTGCATACGCACTGCTTGCTGATGCGCGCGATCGCGAATTGGATCAACCTGAGCATTTTGTGCTTGTGCAACTCCAATAGTTACTACAAATAGAAATAGAGTCAATAGATTTTTCATATTCCGTATTATTTAGCGCAATTTACATTAATGATAGCGATAGCGCAAATCTTATGCCCGTTTTGTTGTGATTTTCAAATAAATGGGTAATTTTAAGTAACACCTCAATCCAAAATGCGTCATCGTCTATTCGGTATAGTCGTCATCTTCTTGTCGACCCTGAACTTGTCACCGCTGTTCGGACAGGATTCTACTGTCGTCTTTGATGATGGACACCATGGGTATGAAACAGGTTCAATTTATGAGTTGAGTGAACCCGAATTGATACTCATGCTGGATTCGCTGTTTGAATCGGGTACGAAAGATTCCTGTGCTTTTGTGGCAATCAGAACACGCCTCGACGAATTGAATGCCATGAATCCTAAAAATCAGTTTCAATCGGGTTTTGCATTCTGGCCTGCGCACCGCTTTTATGGTGTTTGGAATACGACCATATTGTTTCCCTATCGCGATTCACTGTATAAATCCGAGCAAATTACGGAACTGGATTTATCGCCACAGATTAGTGGTGATTTTACCTATCCGTTTTCCGGAGTGGTAACTTCAAAGTATGGATACCGTGATTCTGCTTTTCATCGCGGAATTGATATCGATTTGAATCGCGGCGATACGGTAAGAAGTGCTTTCGGCGGAATGGTGCGGTTTGCAGGACGAGGTGGAGGCTATGGTAATGTTGTCATTGTGCGACATTACAACGGATTGGAAACCGTTTATGCGCATTTGTGGAAAATAAAGGTGAAGCCGGGTGATATCGTTACGAGCGGACAGTTGCTGGGGCTTGGTGGTTCAACGGGACATTCTACCGGCACTCATTTACATTTCGAAATGCGTTTCAGGGGCGTTGCTATCGATCCGTATTTTATTATTGATTGGGACACCAGAAAGCTAAATGCAAACAAGATCGAGTTGATCCGAACACGCTACGGATATGCCGTGCATCCTGTTGGCCTATGTACGCATCTGGTGAAAAAAGGCGATAATCTCAGTAAAGTTTCGCAACGTTATGCGGTTTCTATTAAACAGTTGAAAGCCTGGAACGGCTGGGAAGGTTATGTGCGCTTAACCCCCGGAATGATGGTGCGTATTGCTCCTCCTGAAGAGCAAAATGGGACATATTAGAAAAAAAGAGAGATGTGGAGTCGTGAGGAGTTAGTGGAATTATTGTCAGCAAAACTTAAAGATGAACTTCCCGGCGATCGTGCGCATTTTGACATGACCTCAAGGGCACGCGTTACCACAAATGATTATTTACAGCGGGGACTCAATCATAAACTAAGCGCGGTCACTATTGGTTTGTTTTATGATGAGCAATGGAAACTCACGCTCATGAAACGCCCTGATTACGATGGTGTGCACAGTGGACAAATAGCACTTCCCGGTGGAAAAATGGAGCCCGAAGACGGCACGTTGATGTTCACTGCAATCCGCGAATGGCAAGAAGAAACCGGCACAGGAATTAACGAGGCACACGTTCTGGGCGAATTAAGCAAGGTGTATATTCCCGTGAGCAATTACCTGGTGCATCCTTTTGTTGCGGTATTGGAGGATACTCCAATATGGAATCCGGATAGTCGCGAAGTGCAGAGAATATTGACGCCAACTCTGGAGGAACTGTTTTCTCCTGATGCGAAAACAACGCGCAAAATCCCGGTCGGCCCCAACATGTGGGTTAACGCGCCATGCTATTTGGTAGAGCAAGAAATTTTGTGGGGAGCTACGGCAATGATTGTCCGTGAACTGGAAATGCTGTTGAAATCTTAATTACAGCGCAACTTCAACTACTTCATTATCGAAGCAGAGGTAGTAGATACCTTTGTTAAAACCGGTCAGATCGGCGCTTTTGCCAAAACCTTTTAACACCACGTTCCCGTACATATCGTACATCTCATACATCGTCTCTCCGCTGAACGTAATGTTGCTCTTCGATGCGTTGTGGTTGAATGTTAACTTAGGCTGCGCATCAGGTGTGAATTTTACTTCAGGAGAATAACGAACTTCCTTACCAAAACCTACCTGCTTTACGCGAAATTTATTTTCTCCCGAATGCGCTGATACCTGGAAGTTATAAGTGTTTTCAGTTGCAGTGCCGTTGCCTTGAACTTCGCCCACAAATACCCATTTGTTCCAACGATATTGTTCCACCACAAAAACAAGTGATCCTTGTTCGCCTGTAGTAGTCCATGTTAGCAATCCGGTATTCGAAATATTAATTGATTTGGTTGTAAATGTTGGGCGCGGTTTTAATGCTTCAGGATTTAATACTTTCGGTGCGCAACCATTTTTGTGGAAAATCTGTATGGTGACAGGATCTCCCGGATTCAAATTAAACGGACGCAAATCAATTTCAAAAGCGGAAGAATTCACCTCGTCTGTAGTCACTTTCCCATTCACGCGAACTTCATACGCACAAAAGCCCACGCCGTTTTGGTTAAACGCGTTTTGTATGTACACGTTCTTGCTTTGGTATTTTCCTTCCACCATCAAGGTTCCGGAATTACCAAACACAACGACCGTAGGAAGGCACAAAAGGAAAAAGAGGACAAACAAATTCTTCATTGATGATAATTTTAACGTTATCAGATTACGAAGGTAGGTCATACGCAAAAGCAAAACAATGCTTTTATCGAAAATTACAGCAGTTCGTCGAAAAAAAAGGCAGATTAATCGTCTCGTTTTATTGATTAAAAACTTTTGGCCGCTTTAATCATTAAAAATAACCCGATAAAGCCGGCGATTACATAAATAATCATTTTCCACGCCCCGGGATAGTATTTCGAGTTGGTGATTTTATCCTTACTGTAAGCCCAGACTAGCCCGCCAATAAAAGCAACAATGAAAAATATGATAAACCCTATCTGACCACTGCTGAATTTCATGCCACAAAGTTAGATAATAAGTAAACGCAGTTATTGGAAAAATGTTGAATAACATCATGGACAGGTTGTTTTCTGCCGTCATGCAGGATCGTATTTTTGGACGTGCTTAATCGTATCGTAATTGTAATTTGTTTCCTTGTCTGTGCCTCTCGTGTTTTTGCCGGGACATTAGAGCGCGCTTACGATGCATTGGAACGTTACGATTATTTCAAAGCACGGAAACTATTACAACAATGCAGTAAGCGTCAACCGGCCGGAAGTGGTTATGGTCTTGCGCTGATTTATCATCGAAGAGATAACCCGTTTTCGGATAATACGCGTGCGCATAATCAAATCTTGTCCGCGAAATTTTCTTATCCCAATAGTTCTTCTGCACAAAAAAAACGTTTGCTGAAGTTGGGTGTTGATTTTAATGCTATTAAAAATTTAGAAGCACAAATTGATTCCGTTGCATTAGCCCAAGCCTTGCAAACAGCGACAGTGGCCGCGATGGAGAATTATCTCGAAATTCATTGCAATTCGCGATGGGATTCTGTTGCAATCGTTAACCGTGATGCATTTGCTTTTCGTGATGCGGAAAAAATTAATTCGTACGAGGCGTATAATGACTTTATGCTTCGTTATCCAAAGTCCTTATTGTTTTCGGAAGCCCAATCGCGTTACGATCGCGTATTATTTGAAACGAAAACCGCGGATAGCTCATTAATGGCATATGAAATTTTTGTTGCTGAATATCCCGAAAGCCCGTATCGAGGAGTTGCAGAGGATGCCGTTTTTAAATTGTCTGTGGGCGGAATGGATATTGATTCTTACCGTGCCTTTATCCGAAAACATCCCACCAATCGTAATAGAGACGAGGCCTGGATGAAGTTATACAGCTTGTACACCGCGGATGGTTCCTCAACTACCATTGCACAATTTTGGATTGATTACCCTGACTTTCCGTTTAAAGAAACGATAACGGAAGATCTGCGTTTGTCGATGACGGAATTTTTTCCGGTACGCGAAGACGGACTTTGGGGCTTTGCGGATAGCACAGGAGCTGTGCTAATTCCATGTGAGTACGAATGGGTTGAAGTTTTTCAGGAAGGGGCGGCGGCAGTTGGCAAAAACGGGAAAGCCGGTTTTATCAATAAGCGCAACAAATTATTAGTGCCGGTTCAATATGATGAAGTTAGTTCATTTCGAAAAGGCGTTGCTGTTGTAGAGTTGAATCGGAAATTCGGTCTTGTAGACAAAGCCGGATTTTTAATTGTTCCGGTTGAATATGATGCCATTTACGAGTTCTCTGAAGGCAGAGCAGGAGTTGAGCGAAATGGTAAGCACGGTTACATTGATCAAACCGGGAAAGAAGTGGTACGCTGCATGTTCGAAAAGGGCGGTGATTTTTCAGGAGGATTGGCGTACGTAGAAGATTCCACAGGTTACGGTTTTATTGATCGTTACGGGAAAATAGTAGTTCCGACTATTTATGAATGGGTTGGCAAATTCAATAATGGAATTGCTCGTGTTCAGAAGAACGATTTGTTCGGATTAATAGATACTGAAGGCAAGTACATTACTGCATGCGAGTATGAGTTCATTGGTGAGTTCAGTGATAATCGTGCATTGGTTGTGCAAGACGGTAGTTGCGGTTATATCAATCGTGCAGGTGAATTGGTAATTCCTATGAAGTACGATTATAATCGCGCGTTGTTAGGGGATAATTCATTCAAACACGGCACCGCAAAAGTCCTGCTTGAAAATAAATTGGGAATCATAGATACGGCAGGCAAGTCGGTGCTAGCGAGAGAATATGAAGATGTCGGTTTTTTCGCTGACAATCGTTGTCCGATAAAGAAGAAAGGAAAATGGGGATTTATTGATCAACAGGTGAAGCTGGTAATCCCTTACGATTATGAATACGCATGGTCATTCACTGATGGTGTTGCGCGTGTTCGCAAAGATGGTTTGGTGGGTTGTATTGATGCGCGTGGTAAATGGATTTTGCCCGCCACATACAACAGTATTGATCACATCGCTACAAATTATTTAGCTCTTGAGTCTGATTCCGGCAAAGGACTTGCAGACGTATCGGGTACTATTTTACTACAGCCTGTTTGGGACAAGATAGCGCTCGTATCGGGTACAATTTACCGCGTGGAACGAAATAGTAAGTTCGCTTACTATAATGCTCGATCAAGGCAGTTTCAGTGGAAGGAAAAGGATTTCGTAATGTAACGGAATTACTTCACGCGAAGCTTCTGACCAATCTGAAGAATTGCAGTCTTCTTGATCCCGTTTAATTGGCACAACTTGTCGACTGTTGTGTTATTACGTGCAGCAATAGCTCCCAAGGTGTCGCCTTTTTTCACCACATATGTTTTTGCTCCTGCACCTGATTTATTGGCAGGTGGTGTTGTTGTTTTACCGTTCGGAGCCGGCTTAACACCTGTATTGGGGTTGGATGTTGTTGGTGTAGGTTGAGGTTTAACCTGAATAGGCGTCTTAGAACCGTCAGGAACCAAATTGGGATCCGTATTAGGCATCACTGGATCAGGAACTACAGCCATGATCGCTTTTGCTTCTTTAGTGGCGTATTTTGGACCGCCCGGAGTATAATACGTTACATACGTCTTTTTACTCTTTCGGGAACGACGCACCACTTTGTGTGTTTCTGATAAATACTTGAAATCAGATTTGCAAAGCGGATAAGCGTTAGTACGAATACATTTCTTTTCGAAATCAATAATGTAGTTCGGGTTGATCGGCTGTCCTTTGTAACGCACTTCGAAATGCAAATGCGCTCCGAACGAACGACCTGTGTTTCCGCCAAGTCCAACAAGAGTTCCGGCTTCAACATCATCTCCAACTTTTACCAAAAGTTTGGATAAGTGTGCGTAATACGTTTCCAGTCCATTCGCGTGACGAACAACAACCAAATTGCCATACGTTTTACTGTATTGAGCAATGCGCACTTTGCCGTCAAAGCAACTAACTACGGAGTCACCTGTATTTAACTTAATGTCAACGCCAAAGTGATAGCGGGATTTTCTGAATCCAAAGTTAGAAGTAACATAGCCATTAAACGGATGAACATATCCGCAATGTTGAGGATCATTCAACAACAACATAACCGTATCGTTGAATGCCAGAGCATCAAACTTCTCCATGTGAACGGAGGTAGTGTCAAAATCATCCTCTTCTTCATCACCGTGAACATGACCTTCTTCGTCGTGATCCGGTTCTGTGGTTGTTTTCTTTGCCGGAGGATCAGTTACTGCAATTGTCGCAGTGGCAGGTCCTGAGGTGTCCGAAGTTATTGTAGGATGATCGTCTGTTGCTTCCGCTGTATCATTTACAGCAAGTTCCGCCCGAACTGCAGCCGGAGGATCTCCCGGTCTAAAGCCGGATAATGTTCCGGTTAATAAAACCAACAGGAACAACAGGGGGATATATCGGATTATATGCAAATTGTAGTGTGTTGAAGACTGTTCTATTTTTTAAGACGCGCTAAATTAAGGTTTCAAACCAAAAAAACAAGTAAAATTTGAGCCACACGACATTGTTTATAACTCCTTATCGCAAGGCTAAAGAAGCGTAATGTCTTGTTATTCAGGTATTAGTGAAAAATAAAATGCGCCTCCGAAGAGACGCATTTTAACATTTTTAAGAGCTTTATCCGACCTTAATTCTTGATCATTCTGGTCAAAAATACCTGATTTTCGGTCTGAATACGGATCGTGTACATGCCTGAATTCCAATTTTTGCAATCAAAACTGAATGCAGAAGTACCTGAATTTAAGACAACGGTCTGTTCATCGATTACTTTGCCCTGAACATCAACAACCTGTAATACCCCGGTTTTATTTTCCAATGCGGATACGTACAACATGAAATTGTCTCCGGCAGGATTAGGCATGGTATTAAGCACAATAGGTTGTTGATTTACTTCACTGATTCCGATCGTAGAATTCGAGCATGGTAAAGTAGGGCCATTGATTTTGTTCATCGTGTAGAAGTCAATGTAACAAGCATAGTTTACGCTATCGATAAACGGATTACGATTACCCTGCAATGAGTCGATGTAATCATTCTTGGCGATTTCACGTGCATCCGGTAAATCCTGATAATGCCATGCCTTTAACAAATTCTGGTCCTGACCATACATGATGGAAGTGCTGATCGGATTCGGGAAACTCCAGTCTGCAACTGTGCTATTGTAGCAGGTTGCCATATAGAACATTGAACGTGCCGCATCGCCTTTCTGATCATCTCGTGGTTCGTAAACCGTGCGTCCGTTGGCGTCTTGTCCATATTTCGCTCCTAAATAGGTGTTGGTTACGTTAACAACTTCTCCCAAAGGATAATTGCTGCGAACAGCGTTGGCATCATCCTGATTAACCGGATATAGATTGAAGTAATCACTGTATTCAGGTGTGTTCGTATTTGGATTAGAAGGCATCCAGCTGAACGAATACGTATGTTCACGACTGAACGTTACCCATGCGAATGGTTCTGTATAAACCAAGTTCTCTCCGGAATAAACACAGGTAACAACCCGCTGACCGTTGGTGGTGTCACGTGCCCAGAACTTCGTAACCATGTACGGTCCGTAATTGCTGTAGAAGCGGTCGGTATGTGGATTGGTCAGCAAGGTAAGGTCATTAACAAAAGTTGATGAAGAGGTATTGATCCCGCTATAATAATTTGCCGGCTGCATGGAACCGGAAGAGGATACTACATTTGCTAATGGACTTCCATCGGTGTAGTTGCGAAATGCTCCGGGACCGTTATACGCGAACACGGCAATTCCATATTGTGAAGATGCTCCAACGTAATTGATCCAAGTGGTAGTAGATGTTCCAACATATGCAACCTGACTTGTTCCGATATAATCCCCAACGGTATATGACGCACCATCGACAGGAACATCAGTTACTGCACTTCCATTTTTACGCAATACGATGTAGCCATCAGCAGCGGGAGATGAAGCCGTCCAGTTGGTTTGGAAACGATACGACTTTACGTTCGTGAAATTTAAATTCGTAGGTGCGTTTGGTTCTGATGCCAATCCGCCACCCGCTCCAAATAAGTTAATTACGTACGAACCCTCATCGCTGTCATCGTTAGTGATTGTTAATGTAGCGACGCGTGTTCCTGCTGCAGTTGGTGTGAAGTCAATTACGATATTTCCTGTGCTTAATGCATTAACAACACTTGGTGCAGATTGAATTACAAACTCGGAAGCATTAGTTCCGCTGATAACTGCGGACGCAATGTTTAACGCATTCTGAGTTCCTAAATTTTCAACGGTTAACGTTAATGAAGTCGTTGAACTAACAGCTGATGACGTCCAGATAGAACCACCGGATAGCACAGTTTGTGCGCTATACAAAACATTGATTTCTTGTTGAGGCCCCGCTGCAGGTGCTGCAATACTTACGTCATCCAGTCCTACGTTGCCACTGTTTTTTTGAGTATAGTTAAACCGAACATAACGACTTGCCGCAGCAGGTTGATCCGTAAACATGGTGTAATTGGTTGGCATGTTCGTCGTGAACGTACGTAATGTTGTCCAAGTGTTGCCATTTACAGATTCCTGAACTTCAAAAGTGCCGCCTGAAAAACTATTACCCGAAATGTAGTAAGTAAGTGGGCCTGCAGATCCTGCATACCAAATCACAAGGTTATCGCCGGTGTTATCCAAACGCAAGGCCGGAGGCGTATTTCCAGAGCCGGTATAAAATCCTGTTCCCGTTGCTGTCCAGCCTGCAGGGAATGACGTTGTGGTAAAGCTCCATGTTGAGGGCAACGTGGCCTGACCAAATAAAATACCCGTTACCAGAACGAGTAATGAGGTAAATAGTTTATTCATGTGTGTGTAATTAATTGACGTATCAATGATTATTAAAAACTAAAACGCATCCCGGCATTCCAACGTCGTCCTTGACCCATGTACACCAATGCTGTAGAAGCATCAAAGTTAACTCCATTTTGTGCGTCGGTAATGTATTTAGTATTGAGAACATTAAATATGGTAAATGTAAAGCCAACACGACTAAATCGTTTCTCATCTTTCGGAACGATGTCGCGTATTTCAAATCCACCGAAAATATCCAGCAACCCATAACTTGGAGCCACCCAGGATTCGCGATCGCGATTGTCTCTAATAATATCACCTTGCGTGTTATAAACCGGAGTTAACGCAATCGGATCAAAATTGGCATAATTACGCGCGAAGTATGTGAATCGAGCCTTAATGTATGCTCCTTTAATAGGTTCCCAGCGCAGCGATCCGCCGATTTGTGTTTGAGCCGCATCGCCAACATGCACACCTCGTCCGCTGTATTCGATGGTGTCTTCCAGGATAAGGTTTTGATCGTACAGGTACACAATGCCTGCTGAATTGTTTACCCAATCTCCAATAGACATCAAGAACTCCGCCTGAACATTTCTCCAGACTTGCCAATTCGCATCAACTTCAACTCCTTTATGAATTGTTGTTAATCCAATCAGGTCGTATGTGAAAACATCACCCGCAATGTTAATGGTAGGCGAGAATGTAGGAGGCTTATTTTCCCAGTAGGTGTAGTATAAGTTCAGGTTTGCAGCAAACCCTTTGAATCGTGCACCGGAGCCAACTTCAACTGCATATATTTTTTGATTCTTCACACCGGGATATTCGCGGTTGGCGTTATCAAAAACGGTATTGAAACGCGGAGCCATGTTCATGTATCCTGCATTTAAGAATACGCGGTAATGATCGTTGATGTTGTAGTTTGCGCCGCTCTTAACCGTGAAACCCGGGAATAACTTACGTTCGGTTTGCGCAAATCGAGCTTTGTCAGATGCCCATGCATACGACTGTGCATTCGTAATTGCATAATCTGCACCGCTGGGATTATTAATGAACGTCGTATCACCGGAAACAGTTACTACTGCTCCGTTGGCTGCAACGCCTTGTTGTTGTCCATTCGTATACAACACTTCGTTATATCCGACAATCTGTTCCACTACGGTTCCGTCATCCATGACAATATCTTTCTTGCGGAAGTAATCTACACGCTGGTACGAAGTCATAGAGCCTGTTACTGTAACGAACGTACTCCATTTTCCGGAAACATATTCGGCCTGAGCAAATACACCGCCCCAATTAACCAAGCCAACATTGTAATAACCAATCGTATCGTTCAATCCTTTCATGGCGTATTGCAAATTGCCAACTCCGTTCGGTTGATTGCGATTCGAAAAATCAACGAAGTAATCTCCTCCAACGAGATCATACACTTTGCGGTAATGATAACCGGTGTATGAGCGTCCATCAATACCTAACATAGCAGAGAATTTCTCGTTGGCTTTGTAGGTTAACGTACTTAATCCACCGTACCAAAAATGGTTGTTCATTGATGCTTGAAGAATGCGTGTCGATTTCGTTTCTGTTGTGCTGTATAGTGCATCAATGTTGCTGGAATTCGATAAGTAAGGCGCTGTGATATTCAGAAGGCCTGTCAAGGTATCTCTGTTTGGAATGGAATTAAACGAAGTTCCTCCGCCATTTCCCAGTGACAAATACACGATTGTAGATAACGACAAACGTTCTGTAATTGTCCAATAATGTTGTGCTGTAATTTGCGGCTTATGGTAGAAGTTGATACGTTCATTGAAACGACCTTGCTGACCATCGGGATAATTTAAATAACCCCAGCGTGAATTGAATCGTAAACCGCGTTCGCCCTGAAAAGGCGTGGTGTAAGCATTGTTTTGATAAGAAGAATCTATGTTGATTCCCAATTTTTCGGCATAAGCACGATCGTAAACACTAATCGGTAATCGTTCGGAACGTTGACCGTGAGATTGTGGAGCTCCGTTCGCCCCAATGGACACCAGGTGACGATCACCAAAGCGTTTTTGAACTTTTATAAAATACGACCACGAATCAGTCCATGTTTGATCTGCCCAACCATCGCCCGTTCTGCGGCTTCCGGCTAATGTAACGCCCCATCCTTTCCCAAATTCTCCGGAGTTAAAACCGAATGAATATTTCTGTCCGTTATTGTTTCCAAATTCGGAACGTAACGAAAACGCTTGCTTCTGATCAATTCCTCTCGTTAATACGTTGATTGTTCCACCTACCGACGGGATCGCCAAACGAGAAGCTCCAAGACCGCGTTGTACTTGCATAGTACGTGTGACATCCGCTAGTCCGTCCCAGTTACTCCAGTACACCTGGCCGTTTTCCATATCATTAACGGGAACACCATCAACCATAACAGCAACGTTGCGCTGGTCAATTCCGCGAATGTTTACGCGTGAATCACCGGCACCGCCGCCTTGCTCCGTTGCGTAAGCTCCGGGCGTTGAATTCAGCATCATGGTAATATCACGTGTCCCGCCTTCTTCGCGAATTTTAGCATCACCGATGTTCGAAAAGGCAACCGGAGTTTTACGTTCAATTGCTACATCCGCAACAATTTCAACTTCTTTCAACGTATTGCTTTTCGCAGGAATGTCAACGGTAAGTGCTTTACCCGCAACCTTAATTTTAACGGGACTAGCTGCATAACCTGAGTATTGAATCGTCAGGATGTGATCACCGTCTGCCAATTGCAATTTATAGGAGCCATCAACATCTGTGGTAGCGAAAGCCTTTCCGCCATCTGCCACTACAACAGCACCAATCAATACTTCGCCGTTTGAATCATCCTTAACAATACCACTAACGGTGTATTGTGCAAACAACTGTACGGATAAAAAACAAAGAATAAATGCAGCTACTTTTTTCATAATACAGGTTCAGAAAAAATGCTGATGACGATCCATCAGCATTTTTCAGGTTTGTGCGGGTATAGCTTCTTGATATTAGCGCTGGGTAATCTTAATTACCTGCACTTTTCCGTTCGCAGTTTTTACTTCAACCATGTACACGCCCGGAGCGAAACCGGTTAAATCAATCTTTTGTGCAGTCTTTTGTTCAGCAGCATCGTAATCTTTAACTAAAACAGACTGACCAAGTACGTTGTAGATGGTAACATCAGTGATATTCACGCCGGCAACTACATTAATTTGACCATTAGCAGGGTTCGGGAATACAGTTACTTTACCGTTAGCTACATTCTCTGCAATTCCCACCGTGTTACAAGCGCAATCGTGCTGACCTAAATTAGTCCATGTGTTTTCAGGTAAAGAATCGTATTCTGCAGTAACGTTAAATGCAGTTGGATTTACGGTAACACCTGATGTAACGGTTGATTTACGAATTAACGTATGATCACGAGTCCACCAAGCGCCTTGGGCATCAGTATAAGGGAATACATCGGACCATGATACGCCGGGATCTTCGCCGATTTTTCCGAAAATGTCGATAATTGCGTAAGGCTGAATGCGCACTAAAACGATAGCATCATCACCATTAAAGTATAACACTGCTGTGCCATTGGCATAGTTCGCAGGACCAACCTGATCACCCAATGCAATCAGAGCCGGATCACAAAATGCGCCATTCTGATCCGGTGTTGCTTGTCCGTTCACTACCACCCAAACATCGCGAGAAGGAATAGTTCCAACCAAAGCTATGCTATCAACACCGGTTGGAGATCCATTGCTGTAACGCACTAAACGATAGTTGTTCAGATTAACCGGGTTAGCGGTTGGGTTGTAAATTTCAAGTGCTTTGCTGTGAGAAGAACCTTCTACATATTCTGAGAAGAATAATTCGTTACAACCTGTAGTTTGCGCTTGGGTTGTTCCCATAAAACCAAACGCAGCAAGAGCCAGTAGAGCTTTTTTCATGTGTGTATAATTTAAACTGTTGTGTGTCCGCGTTAAATGCAATTTAGCATTGAACGTTCTTAAGCGGTTTCGGACGGTTGCAGACGCAACTCCGGAGAGGATGTTCACTTAAGACGATAGCAAAATTAACTCAAATTTTGAAACCGAAGACCGAAGTTTGTTATGTTTTTATTAAGAAAAATGAACCGTTTGAATTACGGGTTCTCGATTTTAGTGACATTGATGGCTGCAGGACCACGCGCCATGTCTTTAATCTCAAATTCCACACGATCGCCTTCGTCGATGGGTGTCTTCGTATCTTTAACATGCACGTAATACTCCTGTGCGGTTTCATCATCTTTAATGAAGCCAAATTTGCTTTTGCGATTGAAGAACTTTACCGTGCCCCGTTTCATGATCAAATCTTGTGCAGATGGTGTGAAATTACACCGAACTATTCGTTACACCAAGTGGGACGGTAAAATATTACCTTTGCCGCCTAATATTATATTTTACAATCATGAACAAAGGACCTATCTCTCAATTCATCGAACATCACTACCGTCATTTTAACGCCGCTGCTTTAAAAGACGCTGCTAAAGGTTATGAAACCCATTTGCTGGAAGGTGGAAAAATGCTTGTTTCTCTTGCAGGTGCAATGAGCACTGCTGAGTTAGGTGTTTCTCTTGCAGAAATGATTCGTCAGGATAAAATTGCAATCATTTCTTGTACCGGTGCAAACCTCGAAGAAGATTTGATGAATCTGGTTGCACATTCGCACTATCGTCGTATTCCGAATTATCGCGACTTAACACCACAGGAAGAATGGCAGCTTTTGGAGAATGGTCTTAATCGTGTTACGGATACATGTATTCCCGAAGAGGAAGCATTCCGTCGTTTACAAAAACATATTCACGCGTTGTGGAAAAAGGCCGATGATACTGGCGAGCGTTATTTCCCGCACGAATTCATGTATCAAATGATTAATTCGGGCGTATTGGAACAGTACTACGAAATTGATCCGAAGAACTCATGGATGGTTGCTGCGGCAGAAAAGAATTTGCCGATCGTGGTTCCGGGATGGGAAGATTCAACCATGGGAAATATTTTCGCTTCTTATGTCATTAAGAATGAAATCAAGGCTTCGACCATGAAAAGCGGAATTGAGTACATGGTTTGGCTGAGCGACTGGTACAGAAAGAATTCATCCGGAAAAGGTGTTGGATTCTTCCAGATTGGTGGTGGTATTGCAGGAGATTTTCCTATTTGTGTTGTGCCAATGATGTATCAGGATTTGGAATGGCATGATGTTCCGTTCTGGTCTTATTTCTGTCAGATTTCTGATTCAACCACTTCTTACGGTTCATATTCAGGTGCTGTTCCGAACGAAAAAATTACCTGGGGCAAATTGGATATTCATACTCCGAAATACATTGTGGAGTCGGATGCTACTATTGTGGCTCCGCTGATTTTTGCATGGATACTGGGCTGGTAATACAGCATCACATTTTTAAAAAGGCTTTCCGTACCGGGAAGCCTTTTTATTTGCCCCTGATTTTTTAGCTTCGCAGTATGTCGAAACAAAAAACAAAATCAACCAAAAGCGCCTCATCAATGTCTTTAGAAGCAAAGATCGGATGGGGGCTCGCAGCACTTGCATTTTTGTTGTATGCTTCGACTATAGGATTCGGTTACGCATTGGATGATCGTGCGGTAACGTTTAACAACGAATTTGTAAAGCAAGGTTTTAAAGGATTCCCCGAAATACTAACCAATTATTATTGGAAAGGTTTCGGTTATCCGAATGCAGGATTGTTTCGTCCATTGTCTTTGCTGTTATTCGCGGTGGAATGGCAATTCGCTCCGGATAAGCCGGCTGTCTTTCACTTCGTCAACGTGGCATTGTATGCCGGAATTGCTTTTGTCGCATTTCGGTTTTTGAGAACGTTGTTAAGTCAATATAATGTTTGGTTATCTGCTGCTGCCGTTGCGCTTTGGTTAGCCATGCCTGTGCATACCGAAGTTGTTGCGAACATTAAAAGTGCCGACGAATTGTTGATGACGTTGTTTTCGTTTTTGTTTTTGGAAACGGTGTTGAAGAATTTTCGAGAAGGAACAACGAATATCAAATCCGGATTAAAAATGGGCGGCTATTTGTTGCTGGCACTGCTTTCGAAAGAAGGAGCGATATTGTTGATTCCTCTTGCAATCGTGATGATTTTCTTGTTTGAGAAAGTGTCATGGAATCAGGTGAAGATTCCTTTAGTCACGATGTTGTCTATCGCCGCAATGTGGTTGGTATGGCATCGTTCTGTAATTGCCGCCGGTGGTGATGTGATTACTTATTCATATCACGACAACGCATTAGTTGGAGCGCCGGATCGTGCTTCGGGCTTTGCAACGGCAGTGAGTTTTCAGTTGAGTTATTTGCAAAAGATATTTTTAGGATTTCCATTGTCATACGATTATTCGTTTAAAGAATTCGAATATCAGTCGTTCACCTCGTTACCTTTCATTATTGCCTTATTGCTGGTTATAGGATTGTTCTTTGTGGCGATACGGTTTAGGTCGTCGATGCCGGTGATTAGTTTCGGGATTTTATGGTATGCGATTACTTTCGCACTAACTGCGAATATTGTAACTTATATCGGCGCCACATTTGCGGATCGTTTCACATTTCTTCCGTCGTTCGGTATTGCACTTGGTGTTGTATTCCTTTTGTATCGTCAATCGGGTTTGCTTACCGAAAGAAAAGCTTTCTCGGGAATTTCAATTATTCTCTTGCCGGTAATTTTGGTTTATAGTGTACAGACGTATGCGCGTTCGCAAGATTGGAAAGCGGAAGATGTTTTGTTTACGGCAGATGTAGAAAATGCTCCCGGCAGTGCTCGTGTTAATTATAATTACGGGACAGTATTAATGAGTGCAGCCGAGCAAGAGAAAAATGCTGATCGTTACAATCAATTGCTTTCACTTTCTGCGCAACATTTACAGCGCGCTATTGAAATAGACAGCGGAGAATACCAAGCGCTGTGGAATTTAGGCGTAGTGCAATATCGTTTAGGTAATTACCGCGAATCGATTAAACGATCGAAGCAGGCGCAGCGCATCAATCCAAAAGATTACATGTTGCTGGTGAATATGGCTGATGCGTATGTGCGAGCCGAGCAACCGGACAGTGCAATCATTTTGTACAATGCTGCTATTGCAAAAGGCGTGTATGCCGATGAAACACATGATGTGTTAGGATATTGCTATTTAATTACCGGAGACACCGTTAAGGCAATAAGCTCGTTGCGAAAATCTGTAAGTATGTATCCTAAACGTGTAAAATCGCTGGATAAATTGGCAAATGTGTTGGGTATGCATAAAGAGTTTGATGAATCGAACAAGGTGTTTATGCAAATTGCCGAGTTGGAGCCCGTTAATCCCGCACCTTGGAAAATGGTGGCTACCAACTATCTCGCAATGAAGGATACGGCGAACGCGGAAAAGTATTGGGCTGAATATCAAAAACGTGGCGGTCGTTAGGTTGATCCCGTTTTACGACCATTGGTCCGAATTTCTCAGGATTTCTGAAGTATAGTCGTTAGTTTCGCGTACTTATCCAGAGCTTATGAAAACACGTATTTTATTTTTAGCAGCGGTAGTAGCAACAGCTGCGTTAACCTTCACGCAATGTGGCGGTAATTCGGGGGAGAATAAAAATCTTTCTGCTGAGGTAGATTCTTTCCTTGTGGCTTATAACAATAAGTGGAGAGAATTAAACATTGTTGCGAATGAAGCGCAGTGGAAGTTGTTGACCTATATGATGGAAGGCGACACTGCCACTTCAAATGCGGCTGAGCGTGCATCGAAATTGTATGCTGATTTCACCGGAAGCAAAGAGAATATCGAAAAAACAAAAGCATATTTAGAAAAACGCGATCAGTTAACTCCGTTGCAGGTAGAGCAATTGGAGCATATTTTGTATTTCGCGGGTGCTAATCCGATGACTGAAGAGGAAACGGTGAAACAAAAAATTAAAGCGGAAACTGAAGCAGGAAAGTTACTGTATAGTCATACGTACACCATCGGAAAAGATACTGTAACACCGAATGATATTGATCGCATTTTAATTGAAGAGAAAGATACTACAAAACGCTTGGCGGCGTGGGAATCGAGCAAGGAAGGCGGGAAGAAATTGCATCAGCCTTTAGAGAATTTACGTTTGCTTCGTAATAAAACAGTTCAGGGATTGAACTATCCGGACTACTTCAGTTATCAGGTGGCTGATTATGGCATGAGTGCTGATGAGATGATGAAAGTGTTGCGCCAGATCAATACAGAAATTTATCCGTTGTATCGTGAGTTACACACTTGGACGCGTTACGAATTGGCGCGTCAGTACAAATCGCCTACAGTTCCTGACTATTTACCGGCGCACTGGTTGCCGAATCGTTGGGGCCAGGATTGGAGTGACATCGTAAAAGTGGAAGGATTTGATTTGGATGGCATTATCAAGCAAAAGAATTACGATAGCATGTGGGTGGTGCAACAGGCGGAACGTTTTTATGTAAGCATGGGGTTCCCCGAAATGCCGAAATCATTCTACACAAAATCGGATCTGTTCCCGTTGCCTAAAAATGCGATTTACAAAAAGAATACACATGCTTCTGCATGGCACATGGATGTGGATCAGGATGTACGTTCGTTAATGAGCGTTGAGCCGAATGCTCGCTGGTACGAAACTACACATCACGAATTAGGCCATATTTACTACTATCTTGCGTACAGTCAACCTAACGTGCCATACATTTTGCGTGAAGGTGCTAACCGCGCGTATCATGAAGCATTAGGTACTATGTTCGGAATGGCAGCTATGCAAAAGCCGTTCTTAGTGGGCCTAGGATTGATTGATGCTTCAACGAAAACAGATTCTATTCAAACTTTATTGCAGGAAGCATTGCGTTATGTTGTTGCGCTGAACTGGCAGGCAGGTACAATGAGTGAATTTGAATACGAATTGTACACTAAAAACTTACCTGCTGATCAGTTCAATAAACGTTGGTGGGAAATTGTGCAACGCGAACAAGGAATTGTTCCTCCGTATTTGCGCGGCGAAAATTATTGTGATGCTGCAACAAAAACACATATTATTGATGATCCTGCACAGTATTACGATTACGCGTTATCTACAGTGTTAATGTTCCAGTTCCACGATTACATTGCCAAGAACATTCTGAAGCAAGATCCTCGTGCAACCAATTATTACGGCAATAAAGGAATCGGTCAGTTTATCGGCGGCATCATGCAGTCGGGTGGTGTAGGCGACTGGAGAACGTTGTTGAAAGAAAAAACCGGTTCTGACTTAACGGCAAAACCAATGTTGGATTATTTCTCACCATTGATGTCTTGGTTGCAAGAACAGAACAAAGGAAGAAAGTACACGCTTCCTGAAACACGAAGCAATTAAGCACAAGAATGCATTGAACTAAAAGGTCTCCAAGTGTTGGGGACTTTTTAGTTTTTAATCAGGCGTGTGCGTGAAATTCCGGATGATGTGAAGCATTCAACAATATAACATCCCGGTGTCAGTTGACTGATATTGATTGCACTCGTTGGATAAAGTTGCGTTGTGCTGAATACTTGTCTTCCATGAATGTCATAGATATTCAAGCGCTCAATTGAAGTAGTAGATTGGATTGTAAACGTTTGCTGTGCCGGATTCGGAAATAGCAAAACATTTGCTGTTTCGTTGTTAGGAATGCCACTGGTGCAAACGGAAGAAGGTGTATTTCCTGTTGCTGCAATCCGAGTACCAAAGAAATTTGCAATGTTCTGTGAACGCAACGTAAAGTTGTCAATAGAGTGCCCGTTATCTGTGCAATCGTTGAGGTATTGATAATTGTTAACGATATCGGCCTGATATACGGGAGCATTATTTCCAAGTGAAACAAAATGTTGACGTAAACCTTCACCTCCGTATGCGCGTGGATAAAAGAAATACGATTGACATAAATTGGTTTGCGCGTAACATTCCCAACTGATGCGGCCTAATAATGTTCCGTAATTGTAATTCACTACCACATCCGATCCTTGGTGATACATATAAATGGCCGGAGTATCATTAACCTGATTAAGTATGGATAAATCCATAATGCCGCCATATATGGATGCCACAGCATTAACCTTCGCATCGTAAACTCCCATATGCAACGTGCCGTCGATGCTTCCCAAATCAGGGCGCGATAAATTATTCGGCGTTGGAATACATCCGTAGGTATTCATATCCGGATCGGGATTTGGTGCGTTGCTAATGGCGAAACATGAAGCATGTTTTTCAGAGGCCTGATCCGTGTAGGCTGCCGCTAATGCAATAAAAGCTCCGGCACTTTCACCAACCAGATACACATTGTTAATGTCTGTAGAATCTGTTTGGTAACGACTTTTCATGTAACGAACTGCGCCTTTGGCATCTTGCATGGCGCGAAAGTTGGCGCGATATACTTCGGCGCTGTCGCAAATGTATCCGCATGGTGCGGAAATAGAAGTATTACACAACGCATACATCGTGTAATTGGAAGTTTTATGTGTGCCTAAACGATAGTTAATATTGGCAACAACATAACCTCGCTTCACCAGTTCGCGCGATAATAAAGTAGGATACGGATCATTTTTACTTCCCGCAATCCATGCACCGCCATGAATCACAACAGCTATCGGGCGATTGCAGTTCTGGTCACCTACAGGTTTGTAAATGTCCAGTGTTAACGATTGTGTATTGCCCGCATAATCAACAGCAGTGCCATACACTATGTTAAGGGTGCTGTCGTAAGCAAATTGTGATGACGTGTACGGTGTTTGAGCAACAATTAAATTTGCCGCCGAAAAAAATACGCTAAAAAAAACTACGTGTAGGATTTTCATAATTGAGGATTAAGTGCCTCAAATTATGAAACGATTTCCAACTTAGCGAATTTTAATAACAATTGTTTTTGTCCACCCTGATCGAAATGCACTGTAGCCTTGGTGTTCGGGAAGTTACCTTCCAATTGCAACACTTGTCCCGTTCCGAAACGTTCATGCTTAACAGTTTGTCCAACTTGCAAATTGCGCAGGTGCGAATTGTCGATTGGTGTTGGCGCTGCATTAGCTGTACTTGCTTTAACCAGTTTTTTAGGTGGTGTACTCGTTGGTTGTTTTACTGTTGCAGCCGGCTTGCGAATTCCGAAACTTGGTTCGCCAAACGTATCAGCTTCTCCACGCGCGGCACTATTGCCATAGTCAATATATTTCAAATCGATTTCTTCAATGAAACGACTGGGCTCGCAACTGGTAAGTGTACCCCATTTGTAACGTGTTGATGCGTATGAAATTGTCGCACGTTTTTCAGCACGAGTCAGTGCTACATAAAATAAGCGACGCTCTTCTTCCAGATCTGCTCTAGAGTTTAAAGAAAGCGGAGAAGGAAATAAATTTTCCTCCAAGCCAACTATGAATACATACGGAAATTCCAATCCTTTTGCAGCGTGAATCGTCATCATCGAGACCTTATTCAGGTCTTCTTCGGTTTGTTTGGAATCCGCATCCGTAAGTAACGCGATATCTTGCATAAATTGATCCAGTGTTCGCAATGGAGCCTCTATGCCCGTTGTTTCTTCCAATACTTCCGATTTCTTTTCAGCCTCGAGGCGTTGCAGTTCAGGATCATTTTCAATCAATTCAATCGGAGGTGTATTTTCTGAATCGGAAAACTCTTTCAAACCATTCAGCAATTCCTGAACGTTTTCATATCGGCTCACACCTTCCGGCGTTTTGTCCGTATACAACTCGCGCAACAAGCCGCTTGCAGAAGCAATGTGATTGCCCACGTCGTACGCATTTTGCCCGGGCACCATCACGGCAAAACTTTTTATCATGGTAACAAAATCTTGTATTTTGTTAACCGTCCCGCTATTTACAGGTAGCGCAAATTCCGCAATGTTCTCACAAACTGTCCATAAGCTTACATCGTTGTCACGTGCAGCAATTGTGATACGATCAATTGTCGTGTCACCGATACCGCGCGCAGGATAATTAATAATTCTGCGAAAGGCTTCTTCATCATGATGATTTAACGTAAGCCGGTAATACGCCAACAAATCTTTAACTTCTTTACGTTGATAGAAGGATAAACCTCCATAAATACGATAAGGAATATTGAGTTTTCGTAACGCTTCTTCCATTGCACGGCTTTGTGCGTTGGTACGATAGAGAATCGCGAAATCTTTGTTGTGCGCATGGTGATGCATTTTTGTGTCGAAAATACTTCGCGCTACAATTTGCCCTTCCTCATTGTCGGAATGAGCTTTCATTAAAATAATCTTGTCGCCCTCATCGTTGCTGGTCCACACATTCTTTTCCAGCTGATCGCGATTGTTTTTAATGATGACATTAGCTGCCTGAACAATATTCTTGGTGCTGCGATAGTTCTGCTCCAGTTTGAATGTTTTCATTTCCGGATAATCGCGCTCGAAGTTTAAAATATTCTGAATGTTCGCACCGCGAAATGCGTATATCGACTGGGCATCATCACCCACGACACAAATGTTCTGGAACTTTGCCGCCAACTGTTTTACAATAACATATTGTGAAAAGTTGGTATCCTGATACTCATCCACCATGATGTATCTGAACTTATCCTGATACTTATTTAAAACGTCAGGATAATCGCGCAGCAGGATGTTAGTGTTAAAAAGTAAATCATCAAAATCCATGGCGCCCGCACGAAAACAACGTTTATGGTAGAGGTCATAAATCAATCCGATTTTGGGCTTACCACTCATGCGGTCTTCTTCAGTAATTTGTCCGTTCTGGATGTATGCTTGTGCGGAGATTAAATTGTTTTTTGCTGCAGAAATTCTACCCAATACTAATCCCGGTTTATAAATCTTTTCATCCAGACCTTGTTCTTTTAAAATGGTCTTGATTACACTTTTCGAATCGTCCGTATCGTAGATAGTGAAATTTGGAGGGTAACCCAATCGTTCTGCTTCTGCTCTCAGAATACGTGCAAATACTGAGTGAAACGTTCCCATCCATAAGTTGCGAGCTTCACTTTTGGAAACAATCCTGCCGATACGTTCTTTCATTTCACGCGCTGCCTTATTCGTAAACGTTAATGCAAGTATGTTGAACGGATCAGCGCCTTGTTGAATAAGATGTGCAATGCGATATGTCAATACACGCGTTTTGCCCGATCCTGCGCCGGCCACGATCATGACAGGCCCTTCAGTAGTGATGACAGCTTCCCGCTGTACGTCGTTAAGTTCGTCCAGATAATTCTTGTTCACAGTAAATCAAATTGAGAAACAAAAATACGTTTACGGAAGACTATAATCAGGGTAAGTGATTTTAATTTCTGAACAATAAAGTTCAATTCGAATGCTCAAATCCCACGGTATTACTGAATTAGAGGTGGGTAGTTTTGTAGTGTTGATAAATTAGCGATTTCCCGGTTTTGAATGCGGGTAAACGTAAACTGTAATTAATGCCCTGTGCGCAGGGTTTGTTGAAAGTACTTAATAGCATCAATCGCCATTATCTACTCTTCAAATGCTCTTCGATCCGGATCAATTAAAGCGGCGGCTTCTTCATATTGGGGTTTTATTGCAACGTTTCCCTTTGCATCCATATAACCGTATAATTTACCTTGTTTAAAAGCAGCGTAACCATTGATCATTGGGTGTAAATCATCATATTGAGGCGGAATTACTTCTTTACCTAAAGAGTCAACCATGCCGAATTTGCTGTTCTTGAAAACAGTACTGTATCCGCGGAAGTAAATCCCAATGCTATCATATTGAATAGGAATGATCAGTTTTCCTTGTTCGTTGATAGCTCCGTACTTGTCGTTTTTACTTACCTCGGTACGACCTTTTATAAAGTACAGTGGTGTTGCAGATTGTACAGGAAATATTTCTCGCCCTGTTGTGTCGAAACATCCCGTCAACAATTCTTTTTCGACGGTAAAAAATCCGGGTTGTAAATAGAATATTTCATCAAAAGTTTCTGCGAGAACCGTTCTTCCGTCTTTACGTATTACGCCAACCTTTCCATCTTCTAAAGCAACCTGATAAAATCCGCGTCCCAGATAATAAATGAATTCGTACTTCGCGGGAATTACAAATTGTCCTGCGGTGTTGATTACGCCATAATTTCCATTCTCGGAAACAATGGCTAATCGCGTTTCTGCATCAAAGTCATCTGCAGCATCAAACTTCACAGGGATTATTCTTTCACCTTTATCGTTCAGAAATCCATACAATCCGGAGTTGGATCGACATCGTGCGAGTCCTGCGTGAAATTGATACAATCCCGCACCTTCTCCTAAGTTCGATTGCAGCCCTTCACCTTTTGTATTTATGATTGCCGTTTTGCCATTATCACTAACGATAGCTTTGCCTTCATTAAATGCTGTTGCATATTCCCATTGCGCCGGAATCACAATTTTTCCGCTCTTATCGGCATATCCGTATTTGCTATTAATACGAACGCGAAAAAAGTTTTCTCCCCAAACAGGTTGTTCGTCAAATTGAGGCGCTGCGATTATTTTACCTGTTGTATCTGCCAGGCCATATAATCCTTGATAAAACAAAGGCGAGTTCTCCGGAAGTGTGTCTGCGTTGATATTCTTATCGCGAACAAACGGGTAATAATAACCATGAGCAGCATCGTCAAATATTTCATCATACCGGGGTGGTATAATTATTTTTCCCATCCGATTAATTAAGCCTGCTTTGCCGCTGCCGCTGCCACTTACCATTGACATTAAATAGTTCAACTGATCAGTCGTATCGTATTGAGTAACTATAGCGCAAGGCCCGTTAAATTCCTGAAGATCTTGCAACACGGGTTCGCACATCAATTTTCCTTCTTCATTTACAATACCTAATCCTTGACCCTTTTCTACCACGCATAATTCGTCGGTGTAATAGTAAACACGATCGAAAGTAGGAGCGATCAAAACCTTACCCGTGCCATTCGCTATAAATCCGAATTTATTTTCCTGTTGAACAATGCAACACGTAGCACTGAAAGGAATAATAGAGTCGTATAGAAATGGAGTTATCTCATCTCCGTGTTTATCAATCATTCCGTATTTATCTTTTGTACAAACCACCGCGGATCCGCGAATAAAAGCCATAGCGTCATCATACTTGGCTTCAATTACCATCGTGCCGTTTTCATCAATGTATCCGTATTTGCCATTAAGCTTTACAGGAGCGCGCAATTTGCCGGCTTGATCGGAACACGAAGCCAGTAACACTATGGTTGCAATGAGAAGAGTTAAACTATTTCGCATTTTTAAGTGGTGAATTACTGAAAGTGAATTTAAACTCATCGGTTTTAATGTCTTCCGGACTCTTCGGGTCCCTTAAATTTTCCGGTTACTCGGTCCGGCAGATTCAAATTACAAAGAATTGTATATCAAATAGGCCGGAGGCGAGCATTATTAACTGCATAACAGCTTTGCATTACAGATTTTTTACTGTTTTCATAGGAGCAAACATTTAGCGGATTCCACAGTTTGAGAATGCGTAGTAACCATAATGCGATGGATGACCTTCTGCTGCTTATGAATTGAATGCTACTGCTTGTAAGCGGAATCACCTGGCGAAAATACAATACTTACGCAGACTTCCGACTGTGCTGCAAACGCCGTACACCAAAGAAAAGCATTATGCCCGTTAGGATCGTTGAAATGATCAGTACACAATCGTTGGAAGTTGGGTGTAAAATCAAAACTGCCCCTACGAATTGCACCAAGATGACTGCAATTAAAAAGTATGCAATTTGCAATCGTTTAAATTTAGTAATCACCCACGCGCCCAATGGGGCCATACATATAGCAACAGGCACAGCAGCCAATAATGCGTAATACACTTCTTGCTCGATATCTTGCATTACAAAGGCGTGCCACAGAAATCCGAATACGGTTAATACACTCATTAAGATAACCGATGTTGGTGTTGCCACTTTCTCGTTGATATTGAAATACATAATGAGAAAGCAGAAGGTGAAAATGTCGATTCCGTTGCCCAGAACTGACGTTATTATTCCTCCTAGCAATCCTGCGAATATTAGAATGATGTGATCGAGCTTCGATTTTAAATCGACTTCTTCCCGGACGGTTGTGTTCCCATTTTTGTTAATCCACCATAACGCTGCACCGAAGCTGAGCCAAAGCGAAACAAAGAATAATTTGGTAGTCTTAGGAGGTAGTTCAGGGGCTACGAAATATGTCCCGAGAAGAAATCCGATAATACCGGTTAGTACTACCGGAATGATCACCGATCTGCCCAGAATCGGAATGCGTTTGTCAGTAATAAAAAATGAAGCCGAAACCATTCCGAAACTTTGACATCCCAATGAAAAATTGCGAGCCAGAGAAGGAGCAAGATGTAAAATCAAAGTCATTACCGGAAAGGCTACAGCTCCGCCACCTTCACTGCTGGCTCCCGCAATAAACGACCCGAAAAACATGGTTATACTGTATACATATCGGGACGCAACTTCGGACCATAAGTCCTGACTGATTACAATGATGAACCAACTTATCAGAACAATGCCGAGAAACAGGAGATATCTTATTGGGAATTGCTTGAACATTTAATGCACCAATTGCGGCAGGTCCAACAATGATTCATCCAGATCTCCGTACACTTCATGCGCTGTTTCGTCACAAGCATCAGGGCCGAACTGCAATTCCTTCGAATGCGCTAGTGTTACATATTTTTGAAACCAATTGTTCTTTTCTATTTCATCAATGAAATCACAATACTTGTCGGCATTGCTGAAGAAATCTCCTGCCAACAAATTGTGAAATATCGTATACGCAGCTTCAAACTTATGATACATCATGTGCTCCGGATTGCCAATAAGTGCAAAGTTCATCACTTCCGGCTTGTAGAACAATCGTATAAACTTTTCAAGAAGTCGATACGATTTATCCATGTGCATGTAATGGTCTTCTAATGCTGTTAAGCCTGCAGTGGTGGAAGTTTCGAAGAGTTGCTGAATAGCCAGTGATGTGCGCTCTGCACTTTCGAAAGCAACATAAATTCCACTCGAAAAAATAGGATCTAAAAATGCGGCAGCATCTCCGATAATTGCAAAGTTGGTGTCGTATCTCTTCGTTAATGAGTATGAATAGTCACCCATTACGATAACATCGTGTGTTCTTTGCCCGTTGCCAATAATGGATTGAATTTCTGCAGAGCTGCGGATTTCATCTTCATACAAGCGTGTCTTCCATTCAGCTCCGTAGTGACTGTATTCTGATTTCTTTTGCTTTACATACGAATTATTCAATGTTACACCGATGCTCAATAAATCTTTACCGACAGGAATCATCCAACACCAGCCAATTTTCTCACCACCCAAGTACACAATCTTAATTAACCCGTTTTGTAAAGCGCGATCAAAATTATTTCCGCTCCAATGCGAGAAAAGTGCAACGCGGTCTAATCCCGGATAACTTACTTTTTTACCAACCTTCGCCGCCAGAAAAGTGTTCTGTCCTGTAGCGTCAATTAGGAACCTGCTGCGGTGTACTTCGCGTTGTCCTGATGTATTCTCAACAGTTACAACCGCTTTTTCGGGAGATGTCAAGTCAACATCAACTATTTTACACTCTTCAAATATCGACGCGCCTTTTTGTTTAGCGTTATCTAAAAGCATTTTATCAAATGTTGAACGCAACATGTGATAACTCAGCTGGCTCGGATCTTTAAGAGTACTTGCAAAACACCAGGTAGTGCGATGTTCACTGTCGGCACTAACGAAATTGATGCCCGGTTTACGCACTGCTATTTTTTTCATCTGCTCCAACACACCTAGTTTTTCCAGATGTCCGTAGCAAAATGGAATTAACGATTCGCCAACATGATCTCGCGGAAACTTTTCTTTCTCGAAAACTGCCACCTTGTATCCCATTTGCGCCAAATGCGCGGCAGCCGAACTCCCTGCAGGGCCTCCGCCGGCTATAATAACATCATAATTGTAATCAGGCATTTTCTTTGTTTATTGAAGTAGTTCTTACAATATTATCATCTATTTCTCCAAAGATGGCTTCGAATGTGGTACCACAAGTTTTTTCATGAAGATTAGGGCGATCGATAACCAAATTCTTCCAACGCGAGAATTGTTTCGGGTTTCGTAACATGTCAAGAAATTCGCTGTACCTCTCGTAGTTATTAAAGAAATCACCGGCCAATAAATAATGAACCAGCGAGAACGCAGTTTCGTATCCTTGATAATTGGATTCGGAAGTTGAACTTAACTCGGCAAGATTGAAAGATGTAGGATCGTAGTAAATATTGACAAATTTTTCCACCAAATTGTATGCGCCGTCAATGTGTTTTTTGGCATCCGTCATGGCATGAAGCCCTTCTGTTGTGCCACTCTTCATCATGATATCAAGCGCGTCGGCAAACATTTTCGAGCTATTCATTCCGAGATAAACACCCGAAGCAAAAATCGGGTCCAGAAATTTACCGGAATCTCCGAGCATGGCGAAATTACTGCCGAAAGTCCGCTCTGCGTAATAAGAATAATCCGAAACTGCAATGAGTGGTTGTGCAATATGCGCATGTTCCAGAATATCCTTCGTTAAAGGCGCTTCACGAACTTCCTGCAAATACAATTGCATTTGCCAGTCTTCTTCGTGTCCTGATTTTTTAAATTTCTCTTTTTGTTCTTTTAAATATTTTCTGCTGATAATTAAACCAACACTCAGACGATCTTTGCCCACAGGCTGTATCCCAAACCATCCGCTTTTATGCGGTGGTAAGTAACAAATCTGCAATAAGCCAACATCAATACCTTGTGTGTATTTCGCGCCTTTCCAATGTGTCAGAAAAGCAATGCGGTCTAACTCTTGATACGATTTCTTATCTCCGAGTCTACGCGCCAGAAACGTATCCTGCCCTGTTGCATCAATGAAAAATCGCGCATGGTATTCATATTCTTGACCTTCGCAAGTCGCTTTCACTATAACTGCTTCCGGATTATCGAGATTAACTTCGATGACCTTACTTCCTTCTTGTACTGCGGCTCCTTCTGATTTAGCCTTATCCAACAATAATTTGTCAAAATCAGCACGAACTACATGAAAGGATAAGTAACTTTCGTCTTGTATAATATTTCTGAAACACCAGGTTGAACTCTTCGTTCCGTCATGATTGGTGAATCGTGCTCCGGGCTTGCGCACAAAGCGCTTTTTCATATCGTCTAAAACGCCAAGTTCCTGAAACAAGGGATAGCAAAACGGTAACAAGGATTCCCCTACATGTTGTCTGGGAAAATACTCGCGCTCCAGAACTAAAACATTATAGCCTTTGCGGCGAAGATAGATGGCGGATGTTGAACCGGTAGGACCGCCACCTGCAATAATAAAGTCATATTCCCTCTTATCTTTCCCCATGATACCAAGTTAGCAGGATCAACGAAGTTTTACAATTGTTAAACAATATTTCCTGCAATAATGTTTCGCATAATGTCGTTAGTTCCGGAATAAGTGCAAGACGCCAGTGAAGCTGCGAGATGTTGTTGTACGCCCGCATATCCCGAAAATGCTGAACCACCGAGATTTAGTAGTGCATGCTGTGCGGTTCTGGCGTAAGCTTCACTGCAGGTGATTTTTGCCTGTGCAGCAGCCCGTGTTTTGGTTGGTTTGTGGTGCAAACTGTGCAGTGCTTTAAGCGCGATCAATTCCGACGATTCTATGTCAAGAGCCATATCTGCGATGCGAAATTGAATCGCCTGGAACTTAGAAATGCTGCCTTCTCCTGTCGTTCTGGATTTGCAGAAGTTAATGGACGTATTCAGTAAATAACGCATACTTCCACAATGCATATATGATAATACTGCGCGCTCAACATCCATGGATTCCATAAAAATAAATCCTCCGGCGCCCACAGTTCCTATAATGTACTTCTCGTCAACTTCACAATCCTGCAAAATAACTTCTCCCCAGCCGGTATGTTTTAATCCGGCCGATTCACTAATCGGAGTGATGATCACATCATGAACATTGCGATCGATCAGAAATGCCGTAATCCCTCCAAACAGTCCTTTGTCTTTATTTGTGACCGCATACACAACTATAAATCGCGCTTCGCAGGCGTTGGTGCAATACGTTTTAACTCCATTGATGATGAAGGAATTTCCTGATTGCACTGCACGTGTCTTCATGTTAAACGCATCACTTCCTCCTTGACTTTCCGTCATTGCACCCGCAATAAGAACAGAATCTTCCGAAATTAAATCCTTGAGAAACGAACTTCCATGCTTCGTTACCGGATAATAACCTGCGCAATAATGTGCCCCCAAACTAAAAGCGATTCCCGGTTCAAGGCCTGCTCGTTCAAGTCCATGAAGAAAGTACGCTGCTTTTAATGCAAAGTCGGTAACGTCTGTAAACTCAACGTGATGTTCGCTTCCCAACAAGTGTTTCTTTATGGCGGCACCGGATAAATTTTGCGCACGATAGTTATTCGTTAGCGATTCTCCAAGGCTTGTATATTCTGAAAAATTGGTCTTCATAGCAATTGTTGGAGTGAAACGTAATCTGTTTTTCCTGTACCTGTAACAGGGAAATGATCTACTTGCAGATATCGGTCGGGTAAGAAGTAGTGCGGAACTTGGTGCAGCAAATGAACGCGCAAATCATCTTCGGTAAGAGGTTCGTTCGCAACAAAAAATGAAATAATTTGTACGGCCGATTCGTTTTTATCAATTGTAATTACCGCGCTCCGACTAATGTTCGGATGTAACAGCAACGCTTGCTCTATCTCCGCGGGTTCGATGCGATAGCCGCGCCGTTTAATCATTCTATCCTTTCTTCCGATAAAATACAAGTGATCGTTATGTCGCGTAACAAGATCTCCTGTTTGATAAAATAACTTTCCATTAATTGTTTGGAATGAATCACGAAGATCGTCATTACTCATATATCCACTAAAGACACCGGAACCATTTACCAACAGTTCTCCGTCATCGGTAATGTGCAGTTCGAAATCTGCGATAGGTGAACCAATTGGAAAAGTGTTTTTGTATATAGGCGTACGATCCGGAATAATTTCCTGTGCGGTACAGACGTTGGTTTCGCTTGGGCCGTATAAATTGAAAATTCTTGCTTGTGGCGCCTGCTGATGAAATGCGCAAAGTCGATTTGCGGGATAGATTTCTCCTGCAGTGAGTATGTATCGCAACGCTTTGGGGCGATGCGCATTTAACTTGCCATGTTCACGCAGAGCTTCGTAAAAGGTTGGTGTCGCGTAGATGTGGGTAATTTCGTTTTTATGCAGAAACTCTCCAATCAACCGAATATTTTTCTCCGATTCTTTATTCAGCAAGAATAAATTTCCGCCGGCGAGTAACGTGAAGTAAATGTCAAAAACTGATAGATCAAAGTGAAATCCCGCAATCGATAAAACACGAATTGGAAGTTGATCTTGAAACGTTTGAATACAATAGTTAATGAATGTACTCGCATTTTTATGCGTAATAGGTACGCCTTTCGGCTTGCCGGTAGATCCGGACGTAAATAGAATCCATGCTACGTCGGCGAATACTTTGTTGTTTCCTGTTTGTCGCGCGTAATGTGCACCTATTGTATGCGTTTCTGATGTTGGTCCTGTCGGAAATGAATTCTCTTTTTGGTCAGTGATAACAAGAGAAGGTTGCACAACATCATTTATTTGCGCAATACGGGTGGATGGCCATTCCGGATCGCACGGTACAAAAGTGATGTTTTCACAGAGTAATGCAATCATTAACGCGATAGTGTTCTCTGACTTACCCGTGATCAATAGGGCAGAACCTCCGTTTGGAAAGAGCGCACGTAATCCTTCTCTGTAAAGGTCAATTTGCTGAAACAACTCTTCATAAGTCGTATCTACGTCATCGCGGGTAATTGCGGTATGACCATAGTGCAAATGAAGTTGTTGCTGCACATATTGACCTACGTTCATGTCGATTGTTTTCGATGAACAAATGCCGCGATTTTATTGATGCTGTCAAGATTTTCTTGTGTAACCTCGTGTGCTTCAAACGCAATTCCAAATGTATCTTCCAGATAGCTCACAAGTTTCAGGGTGATGATGGAGTCCATCAATCGCGATGAAATGAGGGATGCATCATCAGCAGGCAGTTGGCTGCGATCACCGTGGCACAGATGCTCGGTTAAATATTGACGTACGGTTTCAATAATCGGTAAGGCTTCAGACATAATTCAAAGTTACTTAAAACCTCCTGCTTTACGAATGTCAAGGAGCACAGGAAATAAGGTGTTGTGCAGTTCCCCGGCCAGCAACTCGTGGCCCTTTGCATTAGGATGATTGTCATCGGGAGAAATTTGCAAATAGTAGGAATCGTAATTGCTGTAAGGTGGATGGAGTAGAAACAGCCTGAATCCATTGGCTTTGAGCAATTCTTCCGTAGCTGCAAATTCATCTTCATTCTCGCCATGACCAAGCGTCGGAGTCCCAATCCAAAGAACTTTATATCCGTTCTGAGTTTGTTGTTGTTTCAAAAATTGATAGGATTGCTCCATCATCGCTTCCGTGTATGGGGCTAGTTTTATGTCAATTTCTTTACGCGGTTGCCCTTGGTGTACATGCGCTCGTTTAAATGCTGATTGATAAAACGGATATTTTGGATCTATGCCATGTTTTACAATTCCGGAAAGTACCGATCGGAAACGGGTTAACTCACCGCTGTGTGCAAAATAAATCACTAGATCAGGACTGAATCTCGGAAGCACCTGTTCGGTAACATACAGGTATTGCGGTACGTGATATCCTCCTGTAGAAAAATTGATCAGCTCAACAGAGAATGGTTGTTGAAGAAATTTCAACGAGTCATTAATCAACTTTTCTGCAAGACGGATATATACTTCTTCATCGCTCACGCCACTTCCCATTTCGTACGATCCACCGACAATTGCAATACGTAATACATCCGGCGACTTCTTATATTCAATTTCTGGGTTACGTAGTCCAAACGCATTAGTTGTAAAGAACTTTGTGCCATGTACAATTTTAATGTCAGGTTTTAATATTCGCTTGCGCAAATCAGCAACAGGTTGTTCGGCATCAGAAAACCATTCCGCACGTGATCCGAATTGAATGGGCATTTCCCAGGGAGTCTTCCCTTTACGCTGTGTAAGCTGCTCGTAATAACCTTGCTCTGCGTCTATTTTATCTGCCGCACTGGTGAAATTTCCTTTCGTAATATCGCTTAACGTGGCAGTGCCGGTAACGTTAATGTGAGGAGCAATAAAAGCAAATAGAAATAGTATCGCTGTTCCGGATAAGAGCACACCTGAATTGAATTTACGCTCATTCAGAAGCTTTTTCGGTCGATTTTGCAATAACCAGTAACCACCCAAAACCACACTAATGAATAGCACTACAATAATGATACTCTTATAACTATTGTCATTATTAATTAAAATATATTTAAACAAATACAGGAATTCACCAATAGAACTGCTTTCCCAAAATAGCCACATGAAACTCATGAAAAGAAACATTCCTGTAACACGCAAGGAATACAGCACTGAAGACTTCAGGTCACGGCGCGTAGCAGATGACGGACGAAGGATCTCCAATTGTAAGCTAACAGAAATACAAGCTCCCAATATCATCCAGTACAAAAGGTCGGTTGCTCTAAAATCTATTGTTCCTCGGATCCAGAACCATTGATAATTATGCAGTAGCCACGTTGCAGTGAACATAAATAATCCCGTGAGTAAAACGGGATAGCGTACTTTTTTGCGCACCTTGAAATAGATGCTGTAATACAGAATTCTTGTAATGAAATCCTTCCAATAGATATTCAGTTTCCTCCATACCGATGTAAATCCGGAAATGAAAAATGCGTTATCGAAAATGGGTGGTAACGTATATCCGAACAACCCGCAAATACCAATAATCACATGAAAACTACCGATCATTTGTAGGATGAGCAGATAATTGATAATGGTGTATACCATCAACGACCAATTGTCTGTTATTGATGTTGCCGGTGGTTGAAGCGCATAAAATATCCGATAGGTTATTAGTTGTCCTACTCCCAAGAGTATTCTTCGAAAAGATATTCGGTACAATTCTTCATCAGAAGTGCTTCGAAATTGGGATGTCCATGCACGATAGTCAATGATAGGGAAAAGATAGAAGACCAAATTTAATGGCTGCAACAAGTATGTAATCTGGAGTGACAGTGCTGCAGGAGCCGTCTCCACTTTTCGTTCGTAACTATAAAGGATAAGTCGGAACATGAGCATTGCGCCAAGTATAGGGATGGCTATGCGCAATGATGGAATATATAGGATGTTGAGATTAATTAAAGCTGCGAGAGCTGTCAAAATCAATAACAAGACCAGCCGAAGTAGTTTGTTTTTAACCGCACCGAAAATTGATATTATAAATACAATTGTAAATATGATAAAAATTGAAGTTAATAGCGGTAATACTGAAAGTATACAGAATAAGGTCAATCCAATTTGAAAGGTAGGCTGGATTTTCTTCGGCAAAAAGTGATTGATGGCGATACCTCCGGCTAGCATCGGCCACACCAAATTAAGGCCGGCGTCTGCTGCTATACTGAATACATCAAAAAGTGCCGTAGAAATGGCAAGTGCAAATAGCAGGAACATAAAGTCTCTCATGTTACCGCTGCGAGCTGCATCATCATTATCAGGAAACCAATTCCTTTTTATGTACTCCTTAATGTTCATTAACCGCGCTTACTAAGTATCGATTTTATATTCCACCACCAATCGGTATTCTTCCGATATGCTGCGGTTAGTTCATTTAGTTCCGACAGCTGTTTGCTGATCTGAAACTCCTCTAGTTCCGATGCTAGCCGGTATAGTTTTGAGTCCCACTTGTTCATGTCAGCTATGATCAATTCATCGGAATCGGAATAATTAGTAGTTACGCTGGCTTTTCCCGAACGATGCAGAATTCGGTATTTCGGAATGGGAAAATTATGGTATTGACATAATCGCACAATGAACATGTCCATATTAGGCATGGTTCCTATAAGCTTAAAGTACTTTTCAAGTACAAGCTTGGCTTGTTCGAATTGAACTTCCCCAATTTCACCATACGGCAGATTTAGCGCATTGGACAGCATACGAACCTGACAATTGTCAAGCCCTTTCCAGATTTTTGTTTCGTGTATGCCGGAAATACCTTTCGTATTACTTTTAAAATTTGAATAAAGAAAATGAGTGTGGTCGTTCAGAATATTATAATAAGCGGACTTTACTCGCGAAATGGGTTCACGAAAGACGGCGCTGTATGCAGGATATTCGCACATAATGCGATCGTGAATTCCAAACGGAAGATGTCCATGTAAACATTGAATGGCGCGCCGATATTCTTCTCTTGTACTTAATAGATCCTGATTGCCGTGCCACATGCCTTTGGTCGCAAACCGCTTATTGCGTGGGTATATTTTATCGAGAACACTGTGCACCGTTATTCCTCCTGCCTTAGGAATATGCATGTATACAAAACAGGACTTACTAGTGCTCATAAATTTAATTCTTGTACTTATTGATCGTCCTTTGCAACAAACGGCAGTGCATTCATTAATATTGAAAAGTAATGATTACGTTTTTGATAACGCGGTAGTTTCTTTGCAATTTCAGGATGTTGGCTAAGCTGCTTTTTAAAACGCTCACAAACGTATAAATACAACTCATGATCTAATTGATTATAGGTATTAATGACATCCAACGCAGCTGCGTCAGGCTGATAACGTGCTGCAGAGCGATTCACTTTTAAACGTCGGTAATATGGGATTTTCCAATTGTAACGTTGTTGCAGCAATAGAATAAATTCATCAAAACGCTCTTGAATTCCAACAATAGGGAAGTGTTGCTCAATATTCGAAATGGCTTTTTGAAGATCGTTTGACCCTATTGTTCCGAATGGTGCATGCATATTACCGGATAGCATTCTTACCTGGCAGTTATCGAATGGCAAAAGGTTAGCCTTGGTAAACAACTCTTCCAGTGTATAGCGGTGCTCAGCCATTTCAGCTGCAAAATGATGGTCCGGAAATCGAAGTATGTGTTCGTAAAGGGAAATGATACGCGGCACCACAGGTCGCATTAATGATAAATATTCAACGTGGGAATGATTGAAATATTCGTGTAGTCCAAATCCCATATGACCATACAACAATTTGATCCGGGCACGCTCAGTATCGCTTAGTTTCTTGAAGTTGGGATTATCTTTCCACATCTCCCGCACTAAGAAACGTTCATTTTTACGGTAGTTCATCTCAAGAATTCCGCGAGTAGTTGAACCTGCCGTTTTGGGAATATGAAGGAATATTAGTGTCTTGGGATGTGCCATGCTCAGAATGTTTGATGGATGGAATATCCCAATTGTTGAAGTAAATCACCGTTGTCTGCTTCCAAATAGGCAAGTTGTTCCGGAGTAAATACGTTGCGCCATTGCTCCGATTGGCCTTCTCGAAAGAACAATTGTCGGCTCTTATCTCGAAACGCACTTCCATATTGAAGTTCCGATTTTTGCAATTCAAAAAATGAACATCGGGAAACAACTTCTTCATTACTCAATATGGAACTAATCCCGCAAAAATCCCGAATGCGTTGAATCTCCAATTCTGGCGATTGTAGTAAACTTTCATATCGCAGCAGTAAAATTCTGTCCGGAAACCGTTGTCCAAATTCCAGCGCTTTTGTCACATGAGATTTCCAGTTGCCGAATACATTGTACTGATCAATAGAACGAGTGTATTCATCAAATGAACCTTTAAATTCACCAAGAGCGGTCTGATAGTGAAAGTAGGAGTTGAGCACATCACGATAGTCGCGGTAGATGTAAATGCATTTTGGGTAATATTCAAACCATGCATGGTGCGTCTTCAGGTAACGCGGTTCCGGTAGTTGATTTGCTTCGTTGTAATGCGAATAGAGATCAGGAATTAATTGATCAATGTTTCGAGAAGTGAGATGTTGATTCGGATGCAACAGATTTCCAATGATAAATCGTAGCCATGTGTTCCCTGATTTAGGATAGGAAACGATAAAGGTGTCGGTCTCATAAATCGTATCCAACGCCAGTTTCCATGCGCCTTCATCAAATAATCCTGCTTTAACCAGGAAATACCGGTAATATTGTTTTAACGTTTTGGGCATGGAGCCTTAAATTTACTCGCTTTTTCGGGTTCGGGAAATGAAATACGCAATTGTTGCTCATGTTTTCAATACTTCACATTGTTAATCCTTATAGTTCTGCGAATGCGGATGCTGTTTTCGCGCAGCAGGTAACATTAGAGTCGATGCGTGTTGCTCAGAACGCAGTGACGGGTGAAGTTTCAGTAACTGTTGGTGCAGTTACGCTTGAAGGTGATGAAATTGAGATTCCTGATTTTATGTGTCATTTGGGAGTAATCAGGTCGGCGCGCGAAATAGCTTCTGCGAATCTGCCGTACATGCAGGATATTTTAAACGTAGCAAAGAATTCGGACGGATATGATGTCGTGATTTATTCGAATATGGATATTGCTGTACAACCTGCGTTGTACAAAGAAGTAGTGGCATATTATAATCGCGGTTATGATGCATTTTGCATTAATCGGCGGAGAATAGTAAACAGATACAAAAGTGTGATGGAATTATCCGAAATGTATTTGGATAAAGGCCTGCCGCATCCCGGTATTGATATGTTTGTCATGAGTAAAGCCGTGTTGAACAAAATGAATGTCGGGAAAGTTGTTATCGGTCGGCCATATGTGGACATGGCTTTACTTTATGCCATTGTCGCTGCAAGTGAAAGATTCACACTTCTTGCGCGGAAGCAACTCACATTTCATTTGGGGATGGAATTAGTAAAAGTGTGGGGGCCCAAGAGTGATGAACAACACAATTACAAGGAAGCACGCAATGTAGTCGATAGCGTATTTCAATATCTGAAAATCGCAAATTTTCCGGCTGCAGGATGCAGTATTGTAAAGAGACATTTCACTTGGTTAATGACACCGTATTATCATTATCCGTCCATGTTGCGGCTAGATTGGAACCAAAGAAAGTCGGTTCGACGAGCTGCAAAGGATTACTCCTCGGATTGGAGTCCGGGATTGGAGAAAATTGTTCGGCTGATTTTGCCTCCGGATGAACTCTAATTATTGTACTTGATTAATTGTTTGGGATCAAGTATTCCTAAATAGTAACCCCACTTATAAAAATGCCTGATTCCCCCGCGAATAAAGCCGGGTAGGCGATATGCCAAAGGGTGTTTTTGTCCCAATTGTTGCAGTTTCATCAATGAAAAAATATTTCTGCAAATTTCATCCTTACGATGCGCGAAGTGCGGGTGGATAATATCTGCAATAATCACATAACGATCTTCTTCACTGTTATTCCAGGCACGGTGATAATGTGCATCACAAAAAAGTAGCCATTTGCCCTTGTCCCAGCCTCGTTGCTCTCCGTGTACTTCCAGCCCGCACAGCGGCAGTCCTGCAGGAACGACAACGCCAAGATGCGCCCTTATCATCACGTTGGAGTCACCGTAATGTGGTTTAATTTCCGCATGTGCAGACAACTTGCTGATACTCGCAGATAATAAACCCGGAATTGATCGGAAAAAGTCGTCCATCTCAGGGGAAGCTGTGCAGGCTTTGTCATTTCGAATTCCCCAGAAATAGAAATTGGCCAGTTGCCACGATTCAGGCGTAGTAGGTAGTTCTTTTAAAAAGTATGGCTGCAGCTCTTTCGAATGTAATTTGACGTACTGATGGAATGCACTTTCGAACGCAGGAAATCGAGCTTCACTTGCTGCAACCCAATCGTAGTCGGCACGATTAAAGTACGCGGGATAGTTGCCACGATACGCGCCTTTGTAACTATACCATTCAGGTTCATTAATGTACGATGCAGCTTTCATGGTGTTGCGTTGTCAATGTTAATTGCAAAGCGCTCCTTTTGTGCCGGTGGTAGCTGCAACAACAGCTGATGCCACACATTATCCGCAGGGCGAATTGCCAACTGAAAATTTACTTTGATGCGTTGCCCGAATTTTCGATCGAGTATCTGTCGAATGCGCGCAGTTTTCGATAGAAACGAATTACGGGTCAATTTTAATTCTACAAGTTGTTCGTCATAATCGCGATGTACTTCGTAGCCCAACAGTTTGTTATAGTGAAGTGCTTTGATGTTGTCCTTGCGGATTCGTATGTAATTTTCCTGTTGACCTATCGCAAACGATATTTCAGTCAATAGCATCGAAGCGTACAGCGTCCATTCGCTTTCCTTGTAGTTATTATCCCAAATGAAGATGCCGCCGTTTTTGGTAACGTTTCTTTGTTCACTAATCTCTGCAGCACTTATCAAACCAATTGCACGATCGTTGTGCAAAATCACGAAATAGTTATGGTGCTCTGAATTGATCGATTGAAACCATTCTTGCTGCATCTCCGGCGTGATGTACTCCTGATAAGACATATTACTTCTGATCTCAGGAGAATTTCGTGCAACACGGATCATCTCCAGATCTTGCTCTTCAACATTACGAAGCTTTATGCCGTAACCTTCAATGATCATGTGACGAATATACTTAATTCGTATTTTGCATGAATCTGACAACTATCATGCATCCAATTCTTTTCAAGATAAAATCACTGCTACTGCGAACGTTCTATTTTAAATTAGAACAGCAGTTGTTGTCGGGTAGTGCAAAGTCGGTTTCGCAACAAGCTGCTGTGGCGCTTTTCACAACACATAAGGCGGCATCATCAATCCTGTCGGTGCGTTTGTCGCACGTCATGGCGGAAAATGATTATCGGATTGCGGATCTAAGTTCTTATTTCGCTAAAGTTGATCCTGAAGCCAGATCCCGCTTTCTGAACGATACGGATTGGAATAGCAAGGTGTTCGCCGTTCCCGGTGTTTTTCATGCAGCATTTCGGTATCCAACGGCCAAGGTTCCGGTGCCTCCGTTCAAAATAATATTAGTGTTGCGTGATCCCCGTGATGTGTTGGTATCGTATTACTTTTCTTTCAAATTCAGCCATCCCATACAAAACCAATTTGCTAAAAGTGTGCACGCTGATGCCACACGGCTGACGATAGATGAATTTGTTTTGAAACACGCGGATGATTTTCTGCAACGCTACGATTCCTATTCACATTGGATTGGAAAGCCCAACGTATTGTTCATTCGTTATGAAGACCTGATTGAACGACCGCGAGAAATTGAAGAGACATTATTCGTTTTTATTGGAATCGATAGCAAGCCAGGATCTCTGTTTGATGAGTCTGATTTCGCGGTAGCAGCGGAAAATCCGTCACAACATAAGCGAAAAGTTGCTGCAGGAGATCATCGTGAAAAACTAAAAAGTCAAACAATAACCACGCTTAATAAAATCTTTGAAAGTCATATACAGCAACTTAATTATACATTCTAGCTTACACGCGCTCTCGAATAACGTAGCCGGGTTTGCGGTTCTGCAGTTGGTATAGTTTGTATAAGTATCGCCCGATAATTCCCATACACATCAGGAGTATACTGCCCGTAAACAATATTGCTACAATCAGCGCAGTAAAACCGATAGGCACATCGTAGATAAATTTTCGAATAATAAATAGTGTGCCAATGCCAAAGGTTACAAGCGATCCTATTAAACCTAACCAGGTCATCAGTTGAAGTGGAACTGCGGAATGGTTGACGATAACATCCAAATAAAGCTTGAATAACGTTCGGTACGAATAGGTTGATTGTCCATGCTTTCGTGCGTCGTGCCGAACTGTCACGCTAGTATAATTACTGGTGTACCACGACAGAATTTCATCAATAAACAACATCGTATTGTGGTGATGTGTGTCTATTTTCTTCGCTATAGTGGCGCGTATCAAACGAAAGGAACTTCCTTCAACTTTGTTCTCCAGGTAATGTGATGATTTTCTAACAAAGTAGCTTCCTGCATTCCGCATCCCCGAATGTTGTTTGTTTTCAGGAATACCATAAACGACGTCAGCTTGTGTGCTGTCATAAGTTGCAATCAGCTTTCCGATTTCTTCAGGCGGATGTTGTAAATCATCGTCCATCGTAATGATCAACTCTCCCGTAGCAACTGAAAATCCGCATACTAAAGCGTTGTGTTGTCCGAAATTGCGTGAAAGGTTAACGCCGATCAACGAATTGCCGTAACGTTCTTTGAGCCTGACAATAGTCTTCCACGAATCATCCTTCGATCCATCATTCACCAAAATAATTTCATGCGGAATAGCTGTTAGCGACGCTGTGGCGCGTTGTAAAAGCTCTTCCAAACTTTTGGAGCTGTTATAAACCGGTACTACGACAGAGACTTTCACACTCATTTGTTATCCAATGTTAGTCCACCATCCATAATTAATCCGGTGCCGGTAACCCAACGAGATGCGGGAGAAAGAAAGTATAACGCTGCAAGTGCAATATCTTCCGGTTGTCCGGGACCTAAAGGATAGCGGGCGATGTGTGCATCCATGACCTCTGAAGAAGCATCAGCTTTTGCCTTGTCGTACATGGGTGTTATAACCATTCCGGGTCGTAAATAGTTGGCACGTATACCTTGATGCGCATATTCAACCGCAATGGTCTTCGTAAATGTTTCCAAAGCTGCTTTCGATGCGCAGTACAGCGTGCCGCCTTTGTGCGGAAATTCAGAAGATATGGATGAAAGAAATAATAATGAAGCGCGGTTATTAAATTTCTTTAAACGTAATAATTTAGACGTAAGCAGAACAGCAGACTCAAAGTTTATTCGCATGGTTTCACGAATCTTCGAGTCATTTAAAAACTTGATCGGAAAGGAATGTACAAAACCTGCACAATACACCATGCCGTCCAGTTGTGGCGCCTGAGCAGCTAATTGTTCCGGAAAGTCATCACTTGTTAAGTCTCCTGCGTATTGTAAATCGTGCTTAGTGTCGAGCAGTTGAAATGTTTCATTCAGTCGAACTTCATTTCTACCTGTAATCACCACACGTCCTCCGGCTTTAACAATATGTTCCGCAACACTGCGCCCGATTCCGGACGAAGCGCCGGTAACAAGAATTGTTTTACCCTTAAGCCCGAAGGAATCTGTGATATTCATAATTTAAATGTACAGAATTTCAGGGAGCACCAACTGATGAGAGGTAAACTGAGCACTTCCCCAGGAAAGGCCAACTCCAAATCCCGATAGCAGCCATTTTGTTGTTAAAGCTTGTCGATCACGGCATGCATGGGCAATAGTAAGCGGAATGCTTGCAGAACTGGTGTTGCCGAAATCATGGAGCGTGTAAGGAACTTTTTCAGCCGGAAATTTCAATTTCTTCCGGATCGTTTCATCCATAAGTTTATTCGCTTGATGGAGGACTAAATAATCAATTTCATCTGCTGAAGTTCCGGTGAAATTAAGCAATGTCTGTATGGATGTAGGTGCTTCACGGACACTGAAATTAAACACTTCCGAGCCGTCCAGCCACAAATTACGTTGATGACGAATGATGCCACCTTCTAAAGTTTGTTCCTCAAAAGTCGTAGCATCTATCGGATGCCGTATTCCTCCATGCGGAATATAAATGGCTCGTTGTCCGCTACCGTCACTATTGAGATCAAAGGCAATTTCATAATCGCGGTTATATTCCAGCGCAGTTGCTGTTCCCGCATCGCCAAAAAGTGGATAAGTACTTTTATCTTTTTTATTGGTAGCTGCTGTACTAACATCACCGGCTAGTAACAACGCTTTCTTAAATGCTCCGGTTTGCATCATTGCGCTTATCACTGATAACCCGTACACGTAACCGCTACAACCGAGATTAATGTCAAGCGCAACACTGCTTTTTTTCATCCCTAATCGATCCTGCAGAATTATAGCTGTCGCAGGCAGAAAATAATCCGGCGATTGAGAAACCATAATTATGAGATCGACGTCTTCTGCACGCCAATTCAGCTTATTCAATAATTGATTTGCTGCTGCGTAGCACAAGTCTCCCGTAGTCTGGCCCGGCCCGGCAACATGACGATATCGAATGCCGGTTGTCTTTACAAACAGTTGCTGCTCGCTTGGCGTCAGTAGTTCATACTCCATATTGTCAATTCGCACCGCAGGCACAGCCGCGCTGATACCTGCTATTGAACTTCCAACTGTAGTAAACGTTGCCAAATTATTGTCGTGTTAAAAGTAAGTTGTGTAAATCACGCAGTGTCGAACATCCACGCAAATCCTCGCCTGTAACGGTAATGCCGTATTCTGTTTCACAAAATGCAATGATGATTAATACGTGCATTGAGCTCCATTCGGGCAACTGACGGTAATGCGTGTCAGGCTTTAGTGAATCCGCAGGAAACGAATCCAATTCGACGAGGAGCTTCTCCGTGAAAATTTCTAAACTGTCCATGACGCCAAACTTAAGGATTATGAAGCATGTTGTTCGTATTGCAGCAGTGTTATTCCCCACGAAAAACCGGAACCAAACCCGCAAAGCAGCACACGCATGCCCATTCGCAGTTGTCCTGTGGTTGCGGCATGGTGCAAGGCAAGGGGTATTGAGTTTTGTACGGTGTTCCCATAGTTTTCAATACAATGCACGAAACGATCTTCCGGAATTCTCAGCTTTTTTCTTAGCAGTTCGTTCAGGTAAAGATTGGGTTGATGAAACACAAATAAATCTATGTCATTAAACGTCAATCGTTGCTGAGATAAGTATGTTGATACAAGTTCAGGAACCGTTCGCATCGTGAAACGAAACACTGCTAATCCATCCATTTGTAGGTGGTTGTCAGTGGTAATGTTTCCGAATTCATCAACGATTTCCGGAGCATTGTCATCAACCCCGGGGTGTCGGGAACGCCCATTTTTTATGATAATTGCTTCCGCGCCGCTACCGTCATTCCCCATTAGGAATGGTCCTAAGCCGCCTTGATTGGTATGCTCAATAAGGGTAGCACTTGCCGCGTCTCCAAATAGAAAACGATTTCCTTTATCTTGAGGATGTATGTATTTAGTTAATAGGCTGGCAGTTAATAGTAAAACTCGCTTGTGTGTTCCGCTTTGTGCAAGCGCATCCGCAATTTGAAGGCCGTATAGATAACCGCTGCATCCTTGCACTAAATCCAATGCACCTGCGCTACTTTTCAATCCTAGTCGATGATGCAGAATCCCTGCAGTTGTTGGTGCATAATAATCGAGGTCGCAGGACAAATACAGCAAATAGTCAATTGAGCCCGGGTCAAGTTGTAAATTTTCCATCAACTTACGCGCGGCATTAAACGCCAAATCAGATCCGAATTCACCATCCGATGCCACATGACGCTTCAGAACACCGGTTTTCTCCAAATTGCCACGTTTGATCGCAGGAAATTCGCGATAGAAATCTTCACTGCTGTACGTGCTTTCAGGAAATGCAAATTCCCATGCTGAAATTGTGGAGGGCATGGGCTAAAGATACCGGTTCTGAAGCTATAAATCATCGATTATTTGGAGCGTTTCGTGCGGGTAAAAAGCGCGATACGACTAATTTTTCACGTTTCACCCTGAAAATCAAGAAAAAATATTTCACCAAATGTTGTTTATATCAAAGAATTAGTACCTTTGCCCTCCCCAAAAACTGGATTGGGGTGAAAAGTTTTTGCAAAAACATTGATAAATAACTAATTAAAAGTACAAATGCCAACGATCCAACAGCTTGTGCGCAAAGGCAGATTCAAGGCTCCTAACAGAAGCAAATCTGCTGCTCTGGATAGCTGCCCGCAGAAGAGAGGAATTTGCACCCGCGTGTATACCACTACTCCTAAGAAGCCTAACTCGGCTCTTCGTAAAGTAGCTAAGGTGCGTTTAACAAATAAAGTAGAAGTTATCGCCTACATCCCTGGTGAAGGTCACAACTTACAGGAACACTCAATCGTTCTGGTTCGTGGTGGTCGTGTGAAAGACTTACCGGGTGTACGTTATCATATTGTGCGTGGTGCACTCGATACCGCTGGTGTTGAAGGACGTAATCAGCGTCGTTCAAAATACGGTACCAAGAAAGCTAAAGCTGGAGCTGCACCGGCTAAAAAGAAATAATCATTAACTGTTAGAGTACAAATACAATGAGGAAAGCTAAAGCAAAAAAACGCCCTCTTCTTCCTGATCCGAAGTTTCACGATGTGTTAGTAACACGTTTCGTAAACAACTTGATGCTTCAGGGTAAAAAGTCAACTGCGTACAAGGTATTCTATGAAGCTGTTGAAATCGTTGCTAAACGCACCGAGCAAGATGGTTTGGAAACTTGGAAAAAGGCATTGGCTAACGTTACTCCTAATGTAGAGGTTCGCAGCCGTCGTGTTGGTGGTGCTACCTTCCAGATTCCTCAGGAAATCCGTCCTGAACGTCGTACTGCTTTGGGCATTAAATGGATGATCGGGTATGCACGTGGACGTAACGAGAAGTCTATGGCTGCTCGTCTTGCTTCTGAAATCGTGGCTGCTTCTAAAGAAGAAGGTGCTGCATTCAAAAAGAAGGAAGATGTTCACCGTATGGCTGAAGCTAACAAAGCATACTCACATTTCCGTATCTAATTTATTCGAGCTGTAGAACATGAGTGACTTAAAATATACACGCAATATCGGTATCGCTGCACACATTGATGCAGGGAAAACTACAACTACCGAGCGTATTCTTTATTATGCAGGTGTAAATCACAAAATTGGTGAGGTACATGACGGTGCTGCTACTATGGACTGGATGGTTCAGGAGCAGGAGCGTGGTATTACCATTACATCAGCTGCAACAACATGTCACTGGCACTACCGTGGCAATAAGTACAAAATGAACATCATCGATACTCCGGGTCACGTTGACTTTACGGTAGAGGTGAATCGTTCTTTGCGCGTATTAGACGGTCTGGTGTTTTTGTTCTCGTCTGTTGACGGTGTTGAGCCGCAGTCAGAAACCAACTGGCGTTTGGCTAACAATTACAACGTAACTCGTATCGGTTTCGTAAATAAAATGGACCGTTCCGGTGCCGACTTCTTAAACGTAGTTAAGCAGGTTAAAGAAGTTTTAGGTGGTAACGCTGTTCCTCTTCAGTTGCCTATCGGTGCTGAAGAAAATTTCAAAGGTGTTGTTGACTTGGTGAACAACCGTGGTATCGTATGGAATGAAAGCGATCAGGGCATGACATTCGAAGTAGTTCCGATTCCTGCTGATATGTTGGATGAAGTGAACGAATATCGTGTGAAGTTGCTCGAATCAATCGCTGAGTTCGATGATACGTTGATGGAGAAGTATTTTGAGGATCCGAACTCAATTACTGAAGCTGAGATTTTTGCTGCATTGCGTAAGGCGTGTGTTGCAAACAAAATCGTTCCAATGTTGTGTGGTTCTGCCTTCAAAAATAAAGGCGTTCAGACCATGTTGGACTACGTGATGGAATTGATGCCGTCACCATTGGATAAAGAAAATATCAAAGGAACAAATCCAAATACAGGTGAAGAAGTAAGCCGTACACCGGATGCTAAAGAGCCTTTTACTGCGTTGGCGTTTAAAATCGCGACTGACCCATTTGTAGGTCGTCTGGCGTATTTCCGTTGCTATGCAGGTCGTTTGGATTCAGGTTCTTACGTTTTAAATACACGTTCCGGTCAGAAAGAACGTATCTCTCGTATCTTCCAGATGCACGCGAACAAACAGAACCAGATTCCTTTTATCGAGGCCGGTGATATTGGCGCTGCTGTTGGTTTTAAAGATATCAAGACAGGCGATACCTTGTGTGATGAGAACAATCCTATCGTTCTTGAAGCAATGCAGTTCCCTGAGCCGGTTATCGGTTTGGCAATTGAGCCTAAAACTCAGGCCGACCTAGATAAGTTAGGTGTTGCTTTGGCGAAATTGTCTGAAGAGGATCCTACGTTCCGTGTTAAATCGGATGATGAAACAGGTCAGACTGTAATCAGCGGTATGGGTGAATTGCACCTGGAGATTATCGTTGACCGTTTACGTCGCGAATTTAAAGTTGAAGTAAACCAGGGTGCTCCTCAGGTTAACTATAAAGAAGCTATCACCGGTGCTCACGAGCATCGCGAAGTATATAAGAAGCAAACAGGTGGTCGCGGTAAATTCGCTGACGTTAAGTTTGTGATTTCTCCTGCTGATGAAGATTTCGTTGCAACTGATAAGAACGGTGGTTTACAGTTCGTGAACGAAATTACAGGTGGTAACATTCCTCGTGAATTTATCCCTGCAATTGAAAAAGGTTTCCGTGCAGCTATGACTAACGGCGTGCTTGCAGGTTATCCTATTCAGACAATGAAAGTTCGTGTTACGGACGGTTCTTACCACAACGTTGACTCTGATTCTCTGTCTTTCGAAATCTGTGCTAAATCAGGCTATCGTGAAGCTGCTCCTTCTGCACGTCCGGTGCTGTTAGAGCCAATCATGAAGCTCGAGGTTGTTACTCCTGATCAATACATGGGTGATGTTGTAGGTGACTTGAACCGCCGTCGTGGGCAGGTGCAGGGTATGGACAGCAAAGGTGTAGCTCAGGTTATTAAGGCGCAGGTGCCGCTGTCAGAAATGTTTGGTTATGTAACTCAGTTACGTACTATCACTTCCGGTCGTGCATCTTCAACTATGGAATTCTCGCACTATGCGGAAGCTCCTCGTAACATCGCTGATGAAGTGATCGCGAAAGCAAAAGGTAAAAAAGCTCAAGAAGTATAATCCGGCAATAATTGATATAATGAGTCAGAAGATTCGAATCAAATTAAAATCATACGATTACAACCTGGTTGATAAATCAGCAGAGAAAATCGTTAAGACGGTAAAAGCTACCGGCGCTGTAGTTAGCGGTCCAATTCCGCTGCCTACTCATAAGAGAATTTTTACTGTGTTGCGTTCGCCGCACGTAAATAAGAAGGCTCGTGAGCAGTTCCAATTGTGCAGCTACAAGCGTTTGTTGGATATCTACAGTTCAACTTCTAAAACGGTTGATGCTTTGATGAAACTTGAGTTACCTAGCGGTGTAGAGGTTGAAATCAAAGTTCCTTAATCCGGAAATTTAATAATTCAATATAAAAAACAATGTCAGGCTTAATTGGTAAAAAAATCGGAATGACCAGTCTGTTTAGTGCCGAGGGTAAATATGTACCATGCACAGTTATACAGGCAGGTCCTTGCGTTGTTACGCAAGTAAAAACCAAAGAGACAGACGGCTATGATGCCGTTCAGCTCGCCTACGACGAACGCAAAGAGAAGAACACTTCTGCTGCAATGAAAGGTCACTTTAAAAAGGCCGGTGTTGCTCCAATGAAGAAACTTGTTGAGTTCAAGGGGTTTGAAGATGCTAAGAACACCGGCGATCAGGTTACCGTGGAATTATTCCAGGAAGGTGATTTGGTTGATGTGAGCGGTATCTCTAAAGGTAAAGGTTTTCAGGGTGTAATGAAGCGTCACGGTTTCGGTGGTGTAGGTGGTACTACTCACGGTCAGCATGATCGTTTGCGTGCACCGGGTTCATTAGGTAACTCTTCATTCGCTTCTCGTGTTATGAAGGGAATGCGTATGGCGGGCCGTACCGGTGGAGACAAGGTGAAAACCCAAAACCTTAAAGTGTTAAAAGTAATTCCTGAACAGAACGTAATTATCGTTAAGGGTTCTGTGGCAGGATCGAAGGGGTCTTATCTTTTGATCGAGAAGTAACATGGAACTTACAGTATATAACTCAGAAGGCAAAGCAACATCTAAGAAGGTGAAGCTGGATGATACCATCTTTGGTATCGAGCCGAACGATCATGCAATTTACCTGGATGTTAAGCAGTACTTGGCTGCTCAGCGTCAGGGAACACATAAAGCTAAAGAACGTGCCGAAATTGCACGCACAACTAAAAAGTTGAAGCGTCAAAAGGGTACAGGTGGTGCACGTGCGGGTAGCATGAAGTCACCTTTGTTCCGCGGTGGTGGACGCGTATTTGGTCCTCAACCTCGCGACTATTCTTTCGCGCTGAACAAGAAAGTTAAAACTTTGGCACGTAAATCTGCATTATCATACAAGGCTAAAGAGAACAACATTATCGTTCTTGAAGACTTCAATATGCAGACCCCGAAAACCAAAGAATACAACGCAATTCTTGGTAATTTAAAGGTTGGCGACAAAAAAACGTTGGTTGTGTTGAACGGATACAACAAAAACATATATTTGTCGTCCCGAAATTTGACCGGTTCAAAGGTTGTAAATGCCTCAGATTTAAACACTTACGACATTTTGAACGCGTCAAATATCTTAATTACCGAGGGTTCGGTGGAAACAATTGTTAACCTGCTTAAGTAATCATCACCATGGACGTGCTTGTTAAACCAATAATTACGGAAAAAATGACCCGCTCCAGCGAAAAGCTTGGACGTTACGGGTTCGTGGTGGATTCTCGTGCAAACAAACTGCAGATTAAAAATGCGGTTGAGAAAATGTACGGCGTTACTGTTGAGACGGTTAACACCATGAATTATATCGGTAAAGTGCGCAGCCGTTTCACAAAGAGCGGTATGCAAATCGGTGTAGCTAATCGCCACAAAAAGGCGGTAGTAACCTTGAAAAAAGGAGACACCATCGACTTTTACAGCAATCTCTGATAACTAGAAACCTATAGAGAGCAATGGCACTGAAGAAATTTCGCCCTTTAACCCCTGCAATGCGTCACCGCATTCTGGTTGAAGACAAAAGCATTACGACAAACATCCCGGAGAAGAGCTTAGTTGCTCCAAAGAAGAAGTCCGGTGGTCGTAACAATTCCGGTAAAATGACTATGCGCTACATCGGCGGTGGTCACAAACAAATGTTGCGTTTAATCGATTTTAAGCGTGATAAATTTGATGTTCCCGGAACAGTAAAAACAATCGAATACGATCCTAATCGTTCTGCACGCATTGCATTAGTAGTGTATGCTGACGGTGAGAAACGTTACATTATTGCACCAAACGGCTTGAAAGTTGGTCAGACAGTAATGGCCGGTAAAAAAGCTACTCCTGAGATCGGTAATGCAATGTATTTGTCTGATGTGCCATTGGGTACGTTGATTCATAACATTGAATTACGTCCAGGACAGGGAGCTAAAATGGCTCGTAGCGCTGGTTCTTATGCCCAGTTAAGCGCTCGTGAAGGGAAATATGCAGTATTGCGTTTACCTTCAGGTGAATCTCGCATGATCTTGACAACGTGCTTGGCAACTGTTGGAACTGTTTCTAACTCTGACCACAACTTAACTGCTGACGGTAAAGCAGGACGTAATCGTTGGTTAGGACGTCGTCCACGCGTTCGTGGTGTTGCAATGAACCCTGTTGATCACCCTATGGGTGGTGGTGAAGGTCGTGCTTCAGGTGGTCACCCACGCTCACGCAAGGGCTTGATCTCTAAAGGTAAGAAGACTCGTCAACAAAAGAAGGCGTCAACTCGATACATCATCGAGCGTCGTAAGAAATAATAATATTAGCCGCAAATCGTAGAACTGAAGAATGGCACGTTCACTCAAAAAGGGTCCTTTTGTCGACCCGAAACTAGAAAAGAAAATTGAGGCGATGAATGCTTCCAATAAAAAGGTAGCAATCAAGACTTGGTCACGTCGCTCAATGATTACACCGGAGTGTGTTGGACACACTTTCGCTGTACACAACGGAAATAAGTTTATTCCCGTTTACGTAACTGAAAACATGGTAGGTCACCGTTTAGGAGAATTCGCGCCAACGCGCAATTTCCGTGGTCACGCCGGAAATAGGGACAAGGGTAAATAACCTCTAACGAACTTTAGCAATGGCACGTAGAAAAGAATTAGCTGCTAACGCCCGCAAGGAGGCAATGAAAACCACCTTCATCGCGCGTTTGAATAATGTACCTACCTCACCAAGAAAAATGCGTTTGTGCGCAGACTTGATTCGTGGTAAAGAGGTGTTTAATGCACTGAATATTTTGCGCTTCACCAACAAAGAAGCCGCAGGTCGTCTGGAAAAACTTTTGCGTTCTGCAATTGCGAACTACGAAAGTAAGTCAGGTAACACTGCTCAGGCTGATGCGCTGTATGTGAAGACCATCACTGTTGATGGAGCTACAATGTTGAAACGTATTTCAGCAGCTCCACAAGGTCGTGCTCACCGCATCAAAAAGCGTTCGAACCACGTAACGCTGATTATCGACGAAATCAAGACTAACGCTTAATAGTAAAACATTAATGGGACAGAAAGCAAATCCAATAGGTTTAAGACTGGGTATCATCCGCGGATGGGAGTCCAACTGGTTCGGTGGAAGAAATTACGCCGATAAGTTGGTGGAGGATGAAAAAATCCGCAACTACCTGAAAGCACGTCTTTCCAAAGGATCAATTTCCAAGATTGTTATTGAGCGCACCATGAAGTTGGTGACTGTTACAATTCATACAGCGCGTCCGGGTATTATCATCGGAAAAGGTGGTAAGGAAGTGGATAAGTTGAAAGAGGAGATCAAGAAACTTACTAAGAAAGAAGTACAGATCAATATTTTCGAAATCAAGCGTCCTGAATTAGATGCACGTTTGGTTGCAGACAGCATTGCTCGTCAGATCGAAGGTCGTATTTCATTCCGTCGTGCAATCAAAATGTCAATTGCTTCTACAATGCGTATGGGTGCTGAAGGCATTCGCGTTAAGGCTTCAGGTCGTTTGGCCGGTGCTGAAATTGCACGCGTTGAAGGTTATATGGAAGGTCGCGTTCCGCTGCACACTTTACGTGCGGATATCGATTACGCAATTTCTGAAGCTCACACTGCATACGGCCGTATCGGTATCAAGGTATGGATTTGTAAAGGTGAACTATACGGAAAGCGTGATTTATCACCAAATGCGAACAGCGCAGCTCGTGAAAAGGCGGCTCCAACGGGTGGTGGAAACCGCGGAAACCGCAACCGCCGTGGCGCAGGTAAAAAAGATAGCGCGAAATAATAGTACTAAAAGTTTAATGCTTTAACGTCAGAATAAAATGTTACAGCCGAAAAGGACGAAATACAGAAAACAGCACAAAATGAAGATGAAGGGGAACGCCAACCGCGGGAACCAGATTTCATTCGGCTCTTTTGCCATAAAGTCTGTTGATGAAGTTTGGCTTACTGCCAAGCAAATTGAGGCAGCTCGTGTCGCGATGACACGTTACCTGAAGCGCGAAGGTCAGGTTTGGATTCGCGTATTCCCTGATAAGCCTATTACACGTAAACCTGCAGAGGTTCGTATGGGTAAAGGTAAGGGTGCACCTGAATTTTGGGTTGCAGTTGTTAAACCGGGCCGCGTGCTGTTTGAAGCTGATGGCATCCCAATGGAAACTGCCAAAGAAGCGCTTCGTCTGGCTGCGCAAAAATTGCCGGTATCAACCAAATTTATCGTTCGCAGAGATTATTCTGCTGATAACGCTTAAACAATAAAAGATCTATCGCGATGAAACAGAAAGATATCGCTCAAATGTCGATCAATGAGCTTCGTGAGCGCCTTGCAGAAGAAAAGGAACAGCTCGTTAAGATGAAGCTTAACCATTCGGTGTCTCCGATTGAAAGTCCGGTTCGTATTCGCAATAGTCGTAGAACTATCGCACGAATCGTAACTGAAATCACGAAGCGTGAACGCACCGGAGCAACCAACTAGTGTTCCTCATTAATTAAGAGAAGAAAAACATGGAACAGACAATTAGCCGTAAACTGAGAAAAGAAAAAGTCGGCGTAGTAATCAGCAACAAGATGAACAAGTCGATTGTGGTTGCTGTAGAACGTAAAGTTAAACACCCGATGTACGGGAAGTTCGTAAAGAAGACATCAACGTTCATGGCTCATGATGAAAAGAATGAG